>NZ_PIZM01000002.1:0-362343 GCF_002835465.1 Psychromonas sp. psych-6C06
GGAAACTGGAGTTACTCTGCCGATAACTCTCAAACAGCGATTCAATCTTTGGGCGAAGGAGAGCAGTTAACAGACACAATTAAAGTGACTTCCAAAGACGGTACAACGCATGATGTCGTGGTAACCATCAATGGTAGTAACGACAGGCCTTATTGCTCTTCAGAAGTACAGCTCAACGCAGGAACTGAAGATACGAGACAAACCATTACAGCGGTACAACTTTTACAAAATTCAATAGATGTCGATAAAAATGACTCTGGACTGCTTACAGTAGCAAACCTTCATCCAGATCATGGCTCGATTTTAGATAACCAAGATGGTACATACACTTTCACGCCAGAAAAAGACTATAACGGCCAAGTTCACTTCACTTATGATGTGCAAGATGCTCACGGCGGGATTACGCATACTGGCGCAAGCACCTCACTGAGTGCAGTGCGTGATGCAGCCATTATTACAGAAGTAACCAGCGAAAATATCACAGAAGATGGTTCACACAGCAGCCACAATGCAGGGGTTACAACTGAGCTCGCGAATGGAAGACTACAAGTTGTGGACCCAGATAGCGGGGAGAATAAATTCCAATACAGCCAGTTTGGTGAATCAGCAGTTCACGATCCGTTTGGTGGCATGTTACGTATTGATAGCATGGGCAATTGGGGGTACAGCGTTAATAATGCCAATTTGCAACACCTTGCTCAAGGGCAAACTGAAACCGTTATCTACCGTGTTCATAGTTATGATGGAACGGCATACGAGTTGCACATAGACGTTGTAGGCACCAATGATGCGCCAACCGTTACCCAAGTTGCGCTAAGTAACGGCACTGAAGACACGCACTACCAAATGCAAGCTAGTCAGTTTGGTTTTACTGATGTTGATAGTGGCGACACATTACATGCCATCAAAATCACAGATATCCCAGCAGTATCCCAAGGTAAGTTTGTGCTTGATGGACAAGAGGTAAGTGCGGGTCAAAGTATATCAACTGCCGATATCAGCAAACTACAATTTGTACCGGCTAAAGACTTCAATGGTGATGTACAATTTAAATATACCGTTAGCGATGGTCGTACTGATTCAGTAGAAGCAACGAATACTTTGCACATAGCCAATACAGATGATGCTTCTGTTATTTCTGGTGATAGACAAGCTGTTGTTAATGAAGGCGATATTGGCGATACCGTTACTGCTACAGGGCAGTTATCAATTACAGATGTTGATACTGGTGATAATCCAAGCTTTATAGATGTAGCATCAACGGCGACAACATACGGCCATATTCAAATGCGCAATGGCCAATGGACCTATACCCTAGACGAGAGCAAAGTTCAGCATCTAGATCCCGATCAACCTGCGGTACAGGATCACTACACATTTAAAGCCAGTGATGGCTCGACGCAAATTGTAGATATCACCATTCAAGGCACCAACGATAAACCTATCATCGAGTCAGCACACGCAGCACCGGTAGGCACATCAAGCACCTTAAAATTACAAGATGTTGACGTAATCTCAAACCCAACAGGCGCCAACATTGATGTTGCGCCAAGTAATGCAGAAAATATGGCGCGTTGGGGGACTGATCAGGTCGGTGTCGGATCAGGGGTAAAATTAGTCGGACTATATAAACCTGGATCAGATCATAACTGGATAACAAACCCTGCAACAACAACAACAGCACATAGTGGCGCAGGTGGCTTCAGCCGAATTGATAACCATGATTGGTGGCATACAAATGGAGTTCCAGATACGGTAAACACAGGCTCTGGCGGAGCAACGGGCCATGGCAATGCATGGACAGGCGGGATAGCTGTATTTGAAGATAACACAGGCCATCAGACAATTGCGATTGTAAATCGTGTTTGTACAGGCGGTGGCAGTGAAGTAGATTACCTCTACTATCACTCATATCAACACCTACAAGTAGGTAATACTGTTTATAGTGGCACTGCAACTGCAGGTGAAACAATCAATGTGATGGAGGGTAATCATCAAATAGCCTCTGTTATTGCCGATACTAATGGCCATTGGGAAATTTCTGCAAGCAATTTAACTGATGGTAAACATACTATACATGTCGAAAATAGCGCAGGTGAACATTCTGCTGAAACTATTTTACAAGTCAGTGGCCATACGGTTCAAAATATTACGCCTGCAGCACTTAATGCAGAAATAAAAGAAGATGCAGCTCAAACAACAATCAATGGTGAATTAAGAACATCAGATGTTGATACAGGCGATACTGCAAGTTTCACGGTACAAGCTGATCACGCAACTAAATATGGCCATTTCTCCATAGATAGTAATGGCCATTATCATTTCACCATTGATAATAATAATGCTGACGTTGATCACCTTGGTGTACATCAGACATTAACTGAAGTCATTCCAGTGACCTCAACTTCAACAGATGGTACTTCAGTTACCACAAATGTCACAATCACTATTCAAGGCTCACTAGATAAACCAATTCTAAATGCGACAGCACCAGATGCACAGCAAGGCACCACTATTGCGTTAAATTTAAATGTGGCTACAACAGATACGGGTGGTGATACTGAAGATCTGTTAATAAAAATTAGCGGCTTACCTGATGCAGCTACACTAAATCATGGTACACACGATGCGGTTGCAAAAATGTGGGTTCTTCATAAATCAGACCTTAATGGTTTAGAACTTAACCTTCATAACGCTAACTTCCATGGGGATTTGCATTTTAATGCAACAGCAACAGCTTCAGCGGGAAGTGAATCTCAATCAGCAACGCAAGCTATTTCATTATTTGTAAATGCCCCTCCTTCAGTTACTTCCGGAGTAACTGGCAGCAAAGCTGAAGACTCAGGAATGGGTGCAATAGATCTTCTTTCTGGTGCTACTGATGCTGATACAGGCGATACATTATCTGTTGGCCATATCGAATATCAAATAGGGGCCAATACAAAAACGGCTACTATGCCGTCTTTTTTAACATTGGCTAAAGATGGTCACACGTTAATTATTGATTCAAATATACAAGTATTTCAACATTTAGCTGCCGGAGAAACTGAAACAGTAACACTGTCATATAATATTAGTGATAGTCATGGCGGAGCTGTAAAGCAGACAGCGACTTTGATAATTACGGGTACGAATGACAAACCAGTGATTAGTGGTTCAACCACTGCAAGTGAACTAACAGAAGATAACAACGTATTTGCCTATAATCATCGAATCAGTTCAAACCAGCACAATATAAATATTGTGGACCCAGATAACCAAGAAAGCCTTATGGTACCCACTGGGCATTTAAATGGAACTGGGAGTGCTGCAACAGGTAGCTGGATATCAGGCGATAAAAGTGTCGGCGAATTTATAGTACATGCAGATGGGCGTTGGTTATATCATGTCGATAACCAAAATACGGCTATTCAGGGTCTAAAAGAAGGGGAAACCTTCACCGAGACAATCACGGTTCATACCAAAGATGGCACTGATGTCACATTAACTGCCACAGTTAACGGCACGGACGATAAACCTGTCGTCAGCGGAGCCGTTGACTTGGGTAGCACGGCAGAAGACACCACCAAACATTTTAGCGCGGCTGACTTATTGGCGAACACCACAGACGCAGATGGTGATGCCCTTTCCATCGTCGATGGTTCTGTAACCGCTGAGCATGGCACCCTATCGGGCGATGCTGTGCATGGCTTTGTCTTCACCCCCGACGCTAACTATCATGGCACAGACATCGCTATTACGTTTACAGCCACTGACGGGCACTCAATAGTTGCTGGCACGGCGACACTTGATGTAACAGCAACCAACGATGCAACAAAGGTCGTAGCGACGAGCGCTAGCACCACAGAAGACACCGATATCGTCCTGACTAAATCGCAGCTTTTGGCTGGCGCGACCGACGTAGATGGCGACACGCTGGATATCAACAGCGTAACTGTTAATGGTGGCCACGGCACAGTAACTGATAATCACGATGGTACTTGGACGCTGCACCCTGAAGAAAATTACAAGGGTGACATCACTTTAGGCTACAAGGTCAACGATGGCACCGCGGATGTCGATAATCACATGACCGTGGCGGTGACATCGGTTACCGACGCTGCGGAGATAAACCTTTCTGTTGCACCGCAAAAAGGCTTTCAGACGGATTCTGCCCATCATCTTTCAATCGATGCGATACTTAATCCTGATGGCGGTGGTGACCACACAGCTAAAGACTACGGAGATACGCTGACCTTTGAGATGGGGATCACGCTTGATAAGAGCGAGAGTTACCACAATGGTGATGTGATCGCCCAGTACGGAGGGCATATTAGTAGTCCAGGTAAATTGGATTATGCTCAAATGCATTATTATTCGGATGGTTCGAAATTCGGGAACGGCGGAGTAACCCTTACAAACCCCCACAGTGTTACCGTTTGGATTTCGGGCATGGATCCTATTGAAACCCACATTGATATTACCGATGGCAAACACCACCGATTAACGGTGGTTGTAGATGATGGGCAAGGCATTAAAGCGCCCACCATGTCGATATTCGATAATGGTAAGCCTGTTGATTACCCTGATGGTTCAAACTCTGAAAGTATGCCAACGCATTATCTAGGCGACAGCGGTTCGAGTGAGCATTATTTAACAGCACCGAAAGCTGGCATGACACTAACGGAAGATGGCTTTGTTGACGCGTCAACTATCTCGATCCCTTACGGCGGTGGCCACGCGAATGTGCCCAAGTCTATTGTCGAGCGAGCAGGCTCGACCGAGCTACTAATCGGAACGGGTCGAAGCCCTATATCACTTGGAGATGGGCGTTATGCTACTGGATATGAGCATGGCCATATTGTCTGGAGTCACGGTTCGAATCACGGTGGCGGAAACGTACCTCCCATTACACCCATCGTCGCAACGATCGAACACGTAACGGTAGTAAAAGAAGCAGTTGCAGCGGCTCAGGTAGCTCAAGGGCCACTCGGTGAGCAGGGTCTAGATCCAAAACATGTGTTGATCGATCTAGGGGTGAACGGGGCAGGTATTGTTGACCATACCGGGCTCCACAGCACCGTAGTTCCTTCTGGGTCAGACCATTCGCACGTGATAAACACGGCAGGAATCAATGTTACCAATGACCCACACCACTTAGTCATCAATGCCGATGTGACGCCACACGATAAAGACGACGCGCTCCAAGCTGTTCATCTACACGGTCTACCCATTGGCTCAGTTGTCACTGATGGCACACATACGCACACCATCGATGCGACGGACCAAAAAGATGGCTTAGATATTTTGGGTTGGACACGTGGTTCACTCGAAGTTAACATTCCATCTGGTGTTTCGTACAATGCGATTATTACCGTGGAAGCAACCACTCAAAATCAGGATGGTACCAGTGCGCATAGCGCATCATCGGCACCGGTAATACTAGACCCAGCACATGCGGGTGATGTCATTGTATCTGCTCCACCAATTAGTGGTGTTGAAGACAAGGGGCCCTACGACCTTACCTTAACCGCTATCGACCCAACAGACGCTCATGCAGCAGTCACTTTTGCGGTATCAGGTTTGCCTGCAGGGGCAACGTTAAGCGCTGGTAGCTACGATGCGAATACCAAAACGTGGACAATTACACCAAGTGAGGCGAACGGTCTGCAGATAACGCTGCCGAAGGACTTCTCAGGCAGTGTGACCCCCCACATTACAGCAACATCAAGTGCCGGCCATAGTCATAGTATTGATATGAGCGGAAGTATCACCGATACACAAGATGTAGCGGTGATTTCAGGCACCGATAGCGCGAGTATCACAGAAGATATTCACGTACAGTCGTCGGGGATAATTGAAACCAACCAGAATCAGCTCAATGTACAGGATCCAGACGCAGGTGAAGCCCTGTTTACGCCTACGGGCACTCCATCGGGGTCGGGTAGCACAGCAACGGGTAGCTGGGTTGCAGGTGATAAGGGGATAGGGCAGTTCATTCTGCATGCTGACGGCCGTTGGCTCTACAAAGTTGACAACGATAACCCCCATATTAACAGTCTCGGCGATGGTGATACCTTTACCGAAACCCTAACCGTTCATTCTAAGGATGGTACAACACACCAATTAACGTCGACGATTCATGGTACTAACGACAAACCTGTCATTGATGCTACTTCAGCCGTTACTGCTATTGAAGGTGGCCATACTGCGCATAAAGGGCAAATCACAACAACAGATGTTGATACTGGTGATAGCGCTACATACACGGCAATTACGCCAACGACGGGTCAGCATGTTCCAGGCTTTACACTTAATGCAGATGGTAGTTATGAGTTTGATGCCACCGATGCGGGTTACGATCATTTAGCATTAGGTAAAACTGAACAAGTAAGCGTTTCTGTAACGGTAACTGATGGCGCAGGCGCTACGGATCAAAAAGACTTAATCATTACAATCACTGGCACCAACGACAGACCAACAGTTGTTTCGTCACTTGCTCAGCATATTCACTCGATTGATGAAGATACAACACAACACTTTAGCGCTAAAGATTTTGGTTTTATCGATAAAGATCACGGCGACCAGCTTGACCATATAACGATTACCGCACTGCCAGATGCTTTTAAAGGGCAATTTGAGTATGACGGCCACCCTATCACTATTCCTTTGGATGTGTTGACGGCTGATATCAGTAAATTAACCTTTGTACCTGCTCAAGATTATAACGGCGGCGTGCAATTTGGCTTTACCGTAAATGATGGACATACCGATTCCTTTCCTAAAATAGGTAATTTCGAAATCATACCGGTCGATGATATTTCTACGGTTAGTGGTACTGATACATTGTCAATGACGGAAGGGAGTGCCGCCAATACCCATGCAGACTTAACCGTCGCCAAAGGAGCATGGCTAGCGAATGTTGATGGCCATTTTGACTTCCCTGAGGTCGTAGCTAATGACCCTAATGCAGGGCGTTGGTATGCAATAGTGGGGGCAGGTGTAGCGGGAGGCGCAGCCCATGGTATGAAAATCGAAACAACACAATGGGTCATGAACATGGGAGACCCCAATTACGGTCATAATGGCTATATGACATTTACCCGTAATACCAATAGTGCCACTGCTTCCTATAATGCAGTAGACCGTGTCGAGGGAGATTTACTCATTAATGACCCAGACACAGTACCAGCAACCTTTATTGATGTAACCGATAGTTTGGGTGATAACGGTTATGGCAATTTTTCAATGCATAATGGGCACTGGTCGTTTGTTGGTGGTGACAAAACCACTGCGCTAGCGGATGGCGAAAAAGCGACCGAGACCTTTACATTTAATACCTCCGATGGTGTGACACATCAGGTGACCGTTAACCTTACAGGTAGCGATACCAAGGCTGAGTTTAAAGGTGATATTTCTGCCAACCTCAAAGAGGGAGATATCGGTGATACTGTATCTGCACATGGCACCCTTAATATTGTGGATGTTGATACAGGGCAAAATCCGATAATTGCAGATTTTCATGATAAAAGTGGAGTCAATGGTTACGGACATTTTTCAATGGTCAATAATCAATGGACTTATGAGATTGATCAAACGAAAGTTCAAAAACTTAATGCGAGTGAATCAGTTCAGGATAAAATAACGGTGACCGCCAGTGATGGCACCACACAAGATATTGTCATTAGTATAAGAGGTACAAACGATGCTCCTGAAGTGACGGGCGCAGTGGCGAATACCGACGATAGCGAAGGTCATGCAATCGACATGACACTCCCATCAAATTTATTTACCGATGCAGAGGGAGATAGCTTTACGTTAAGTTTAGCTGTTTCGCAACATACTGAGGAAGCAGTCAACCCTGATAGCGTCAACCCAGGTTGGCAAGGTAAAGATACAGCTTTAGGTATGCCAAGTTGGCTTCATTTTGATGAGAAAACTGGGCGCATCTGGGGGACTCCACCACATAGCGCAGACGGTGACTTAGATATCACGGTCACGGCAACAGATGCTAAGGGTGCAACAGGTACTTATGACTTTCATATCGCGGTTACTGATGTTGATGCAAGTGGCATTGCACACGCCAATGTGAATGAAGATGATAGAGCAACGGGTCAACATTCAGCGAATGGACAGTTAGATGCGTATCATAATGGTCAACATATTATCTGGCATGAACAAGCTACAGGGCAAGATAGCACCCCTAATATGATTCAGGGTACATATGGTCACTTGCAAATATCAACAGGTGGCACATGGATTTATTACCTTGATCATGATGGCGCTAGAAGTTATTCCAATAAAGATCTTAATGCTCTAAAAGCAGGTCAGGTAGAGCAGGAGCATTTCACCATTCATGGTTTACAAAATGGTAAAGAGGTCGCTACCGAGCAAGTTATTATTGCGGTTACGGGTAAAAATGATGGTGCGACTATTAATGGTACCATGACAAGTAAAAGCGTAAGTGCAATTACAGAAGATGCTACAAAGGATACATTAGCTGGTCACTTGAATTTAAAAGATGCCGATCATGGTGAAGATCTGTTCACACCAGATCCACACATTGCAGGAACTTATGGACATCTAGAATTAGCAGCCAATGGAGACTGGGTATATCATCTTGATAATAGTTTGGCGACTACAAATTCATTAAGCTCTGCGCATGGTGGAACAGAAACCTTTACAATACACTCACCAGATAATACTGCTTCTCATACAATAACAATTAATGTGAATGGGGTTGATGATCCATTAACTGCTGTTACGTCACCAGCCCCACCTCCGCCAGTACTACATGATGAACCTGACTTTAGTGCTGATACGAGTGAAGCTCCCTCTGTCACCCTTGATGATGTTGGTCTCGTTGTCCCCGATAGCCAACATCTAGCAGTAAATGATCACCCTGTTACTGGCGCAGCTGCTTATCTTGATGCATTGGGGATTACACCTGCAGCGCCTGTAGCAGATGCACCTGAACATCAACTACCTGCTGATATGGATATTGTGATGGCGGAAGCGGATCATATTGTATTAGGACATGATGATGTGGCGCATCTAGATTTATCGGGTGCGCTTGAACACCAAGGGCATGAACATGATACTAACCAACAGGATCACGATGATACGCAACATCATCAAGAGGATGATTTACCAGACATTGATCCCAATAGTTAACGCATAAAATGCCAATCACTAAAACCAAAAAAGGAACACTATTTAGTGTTCCTTTTTATTTCTATTCTCTTTTAAATTTCAGTTATAACTTTTAACTATAAAACAAACTAACGCTCCCCAAACGCGACACTCACGTTGGTATAAATCGGTTTCCATAAATACTGAAATACTGACTTTTCACCCGTAGTAATATCAACTTCGCCGGTCATACCCGGTAAAATAGAGAATTTCTCAGGGTTATCATGAAAGTAAGATTTCTCAACTGAAATGACTACATCATAAAAAATGTTACCTTTTTGGTCTTGCGATGTCGTTGGTGAAATACTTTTAACGGTGCCTTTTAACGCGCCAAAACGACTGTAATCAAAGGCATCAACTTTTACGCGTGCCGATTGCCCCACACTCACAAAACCAATGTCACGTGGTGATAACTGTGCTTTAAAGTCAGCTTTACCGCCGATAGGCACAATTTCAGCGACGGTGCCACCCGGAGGAATAACAGCCCCAATTCGGGTACTAGGTAGGCTTTGTACCAACCCTTGTACAGGTGAAACCAATACTGTATTACTCAATTTAGCTTTACCAGAACTTACTCGTGATCTTAATGCAGAAAGGTCAGATACAGCTTCAGAGCGCTGATCACTGACTTCCACTTTTGCTTCTGCTAATAACTGTTCAATTTTTTGTTCATTACTCTCTGCCTGCTTTAACAATACCGCTTTTTTTCCTAGCGTTTCCTGATACTGCTGTTCGATAGAAGCTAACTTCTGCTGCATTTCAAGGACTCTCAGCTTCGAAGTATTCCCGGCTTTTAGACCTTTTTGTAAAATTTTCAGCTCTTGTTGTGTCGCTGATAATTGTCTTTTATTGGCAGGTAATGATTTTTCGATACTGTTTAGTTGTTCAGCTATTTCTGCACTATTTTTTTCTAATACAATGCGCCTTTGAAAATACAGCGCTTTTTGCGCATTTAACTGTGCTAATTGTTGGCGGGCTATTTCTGGATACTTCGTTTCAAATTCTGAAAAGTTGGGTTCTCTTCCTTCAATTAATGCATTCATTCTTTCAATACTTGCGACCAAGGTAATGCGTTGAGAGTCTAATTCTTCTAATGCTGCTTGCTGAAAGGTGGCATCAAACTCAACTAATGGCTGATTTAATTCGACTAACTGCCCTTCTTTCACTAGTATTGATTTTAATTTCCCACCGATATCACTCTGAATAACTTGTCTTTCTCCCTCGGGGATCACCGCGCCTTTGGATTTAGCTATTTCATCCACTTGGGTAAACACAGACCAAATTGCAAAAGCAAATACACAACACCCCACCGCCCATGTCGCTAATGATAACGTACGACGGGTTACTTCAGATTCAACAATATCTGCATATATTTTAGATTCATGTTGTGACGCTAATTTATCCATGATTTACCTCGGGTTGTGCTTGTAAAGTATCTTGATGTGTTTGCTCAGGAGCTTGTTCGTCTGCTTGTTGCAACGGACCTGCATAAACAACACTGCCTGCCTCTAGTACCACAACAGTATCTGCGAGTTTAATGAGTTCTGGATCATGAGAGCTAAACACAACACTGGCTTTTCCGCGTTTTTGCTCAATAAACTCATTGAAGATCCGTTTATTCGTCGGGTGATTATCCGGCACCGGATTATCTAATAAATACAACGGGTAATCATGTACTAAGGATTTGGCATTAACCAGTATTTGTGAACTATTGGATATTTGCCATTGTTGAATGCCATTAGCTTGAGCTGCTGCGATTTCGGTGTCTAATCCATGATCTAAGCTATTCAGCCATCTTTCACCATCAACCTGACGTATCGCTTCTCGCATTTTTGCATCCGAAATATCTCGACCATCACTTAACCAGTCTCGAATCGATAACACCATTAATTCTGGCAATGCGGCGCGCATAAAACACCAATGTCGATAAAGTTGCGGATCATATTGCGACAAATTCACACCATTAACTTGTACCAGTCCATTTTGGGGCATTACTAATCCAGCCATCAACTCCATTAGCGTTGTTTTGCCGCAACCTGAAGGACCTACGATAGCCACTACCTGTCCGGGTTCAACAGAGAAACTAACACCGCTTAAAGCAGGTTTAGGTTGTTTTGCATAGCGCAGAGTAACTTGATCTAACGTCATGCTAGGCGCTACATCTGTTAAAGGGTGATGTTGATAAGTAAAATCACGCTCTGCAGGTTGCTGCATAATGCGATTTAATTGTGCTGATGATTGTTTAAATGACTGTAAGCGCATTGCACTATTCGCCAACATTTGAGCAGGACCTGTTACCTTAGATATCAGCATCATGGCAGCAATCAAACCACCAGCGGTTAATACATTCTCAAAGATAAGATCGATTCCTAAGCCCATCACAGCAAGAGTTGCACCAATATTTATCAAATAATAGAGGGAGGTGTAACGGCTTTGAATGGTGGTTTGTGAAAAACTCGATTTAGCGGCAAGGTGATTAGCTTTCTCAAAACGGATTAACCAAGCGGTTAACATGCCGGATTGACGAATAAAGCCCAGCTTACTGGTTAATTCGTTCAACATGTTTTGACGATTACTGCCTGCAATGGTTGACTGCAGTGCCCGTTTTGAGCTTACTTTCAAATAACGCATGACAAAAAACGCGTATAAGGCTAACGCCAGTATTGGCACGATCACCAGATAACCACCTAACACTGCAATGGCGATAATAAAAATCAGCACAAAGGGAATATCAAAAAGCGCATTACCAAGCGGACCTGATAACACCGCAGCGATCCTCTCACCCAATTGTGTTTGTGATAACTGACTCGTGGTGCTGCTTTGTTGATTAACGGCGTAACTGTTATTTAAAATTTTGTGCACAACCGCTTGCGATATTTCTCGGCTGAGTCGATTTGAAATCATGGTAAATGCTTTACTACGCAACATCCGTAATAACCCCATCATCACAAATAATAACAAGGCACCAATAGCAATACCTTGCAACTCATGTCCTGCATCGCCACCAATCACATGGTCATAAATAGACATGGTAATAAATGGAATACACAGCGCAAACAAGTTACTGATAAAACTGACCAGTAACAATTTCGGTAGCATCGGTCTAAATGCGTGTAGACGCTCTCCTACCCAATCTGTGCTGGCTTTTTCTTTCGGCGCGTTTTCAATTAATACATAAAACATGACAGCCGTGTCTGCTTTCACATGCCGGCTTTCTAGTAATTGTATGTTTGTTTCTGACTGAACGGAAAAAGCCCAATGATAGCGATTCATGTCTTGATGCTTAACATTTGGTACTAAAACATAATCAAGTTGAAGCCTGTCAAACAGCGCAAATAAGTCGTCTAAATTCGACAGTCCATTCTCTTCACTCCATTGCTCTGCAAAATACTGAATATTCGCATTCAGCTCTAATTGCTGCAGTGCCTCTAAGGTGACTTGTTTAACATTACTCATTCACTTCCCCCTTATTTGACTGCTTAATTCGAAGTTTTTTTGTCGCTAACGCAATAAGCTGTGGATGGTAAGTAACCATTACAATGATTCTGCCTTGCTTAGCCTCTTCACTTAATGTGTCAGCTAGTTGATTGACACTTTCAATATCTAAAGCAACATCAGGACGTTCTAACAAAACAAGTGGTAATGGCCTTGCTAACTGTGCGACTAAAGCAACGCGCTTAATACTGCCCATGCTAAAGGGAACTGAATGGCTATGTCCTATTTTAGTTTCAAGGCCTTCAGATAATTGGGTGATTATATTATGAAGCCCTAACCGCTTACTGAAATCGATTGCTGCATTGGTATTATTAACATCAAAACCACATAAGTTATCCAGAATTGACCCCGAAATTAATTGCGCGTTTGCAGGGCAAAAAGCACTACTGGCAAATAATGTTTTCAGGCTATCAGGATTATCATCAATGCAGATTGATCCACTTAAGCTATCCCCAGCTCCAGCTAAACTTGCTAAAAAGTGGCTTTCTAAATCAGAATATTGACTTTCTAATAAGACAATATCTCCCGGATTTAGCCACATCTGCTCTAAACTGAATTGCTCCGTACCATTGGCTAATGAAATCTCTTTTAATTGAATTTGGCTATTCGGTGCGATGACATTGTTTATTTTCGCCTGCGTTGGTAATGAATGAAGTGCTTCAATAGCTTGTTTCGCACTATGCATACTATTTAACCTGATGCGGATCCCCATCAGTGCACTTAAAGGCGCAACAGCACGTCCAGATAAAATTGAACAAGCCGCTAGGCCACCACTGGTCAGGTCACCGCTTAAGACCCACAAGCTACCGACTATCACTAAGATAACCGAGGTCGCTAGTGCCGCAAGTTGGATGCACTCCTGCGCCAATGCATTTTTACGCTCTTCTGCAATTTTACTGGTAAATCGTTGTTCATTTCTGGATTTGAACTGTTGAAAAATGCGCGATTCAATCGCTTGACGTTTGATGCCTTGCAATGTATTTAATGCAACGTTCAGAAAAGTACGGCTCTGTAATTCATTAGCCGCGCTTTGTTCACTGAGTTGCTTAGCTTGCATCGACGCAATGTATACAATCAACAAGGTAATTAACCAGACAGTGATCGGGACAAGCACCAACACGCCACCAATATAATAAACTAAGCCTAAAAAGATAATCGCAAAGGGGAGATCGATAAGCCCGACCAACACCCCACCTGAATACCACTCTTTGACTCTGGCGACAGCGTTAAAACTTTTAGACACCCCATCTCGACCTAAATTGTTCAGTTGATCATTAGCGGTAAGGTTAATTTTTTGTAATAGGGAAGAGTAAGTTATTTTCTCTGTATTGCTCGCAGCAGCCGCTAATAACCAAGCGCGCACAAAGCGTAAAAACGCTTCCATTAACAAGGCGATAAAAGCACCCGCAATCAATAAGCTAGCCGTACCATAACTTTGATTAGGTAAGATACGATCATAGATTTGTAAAACCGTTAACGGTACAGCTAGAGAGAGAAGATTGATCAGTAAAGAAGGCATCAATACTTTCATAAATAACGATGACTTTTTGAGTTCTAATGCTTGCATACAAAATCCTTTGTCGTTGAACTAAATAGATTGGTATACATGAGCGGAATATGCAACTAGTTGATTGTATTTATTTTAATGTTACAAAGCTCATCACTGCAAAAAGATATTATGAGCAGTAATCAAAATAATTAACTTCCTTAATAATGAATTCAAGGAGTTAATATATGGATTAAATAGATGAAGAAACGCGACACACTATCGCCATTTAATAAAGTAAAAGGACAGTAAATAGACAAGAGAAGCGCATAAAATTAGTTTGTTGGTATCTTGGCTATATTGACGGTTCTTGCACAGTTTTACATAACCTTGCTCTTACTTACCTGCGTAAATGCACAGGGAGTGCACAGAGAAGACAGGATATGAACCATAAGTTCATAATCAAACGTAAATTAAGCAGTTAAAAACAAGTCATAACATTAAGCTAAGCAGAAAAAAAAAGGAACCTAACCTACTGATAATTAAAGCATAAACAACAAGGCACTGGAAAACCTTCCCTTTACTGTTTTCTTTTATTGCACAGTTGATGATTTAGCGCATGCTCTTGCACCAAACGGACTTTTTATCCTGAACAAAAATCAGGTAAGATACAACGCAATGACCCCTGCCTGCGCGGTAGCGGTAAAAAATTTAAAAAATGTTGCGCTAATCATTAGCAAGAAAACCGAGATAAACATGGAAAAGAAAATACTATTGACCGATTGCCCAGATAGCAAAGGTCTGATTGCACAAATTACTAATATTTGTCAAAAGCATCAGTTAAACATCGTCAAGAATAACGAGTTCGTAGATCATCAATATGGTCGTTTTTTTATGCGCACAGAAGTAGAGGGTTATTTTAATGATGAAACCTTACTTGCTGACTTAGATTACAGCTTACCTAAGGGCTCACATCGTTCACTTATTTCAGCAAGAAAAAAACGAATTGTAATCTTAGTAACAAAAGAAGCACACTGTATTGGTGATATTTTAATGAAGAGTACCTATGGTGGTATCGATGTTGAAATTGCAGCAGTTATTGGTAACCATAGCGTACTAGAAGATTTGGTGAGCAAGTTTAATATCCCTTATCATACAGTGAGCCATGAAGGTTTAACACGCGAAGAACACGAACAAAAAATGTTAGATACTATTGCTCCTTACACGCCTGATTATGTTATTTTAGCTAAGTATATTCGTATATTGACGCCTAATTTTGTAGAGCAATACGAAAACAAAATTATTAACATTCATCACTCATTTTTACCTGCTTTTATCGGTGCTAAGCCTTATCAGCAAGCATTCGATCGCGGTGTAAAAATCATTGGTGCGACTGCGCATTTTGTTAATAACGCACTCGATGAAGGACCTATTATCACTCAAGATGTCGCACATATTGACCATGCTTACAGCGCGGCTGACTTAGCAAAAGCAGGTCGTGATGTTGAGCGCTCAGTCTTAAGCCGAGCACTACAACAAGTACTTGATGATAAAGTTTTTGTTTATGCAAACCGTACCGTTGTATTCAAGTAATACGGTAATTTTTCAGTTTATTTTGTATAAAAATAAGGGAAATGTAGCGTATTACCTTACACTTGCTTTGCAATCAATACCGGATAGCGCTAGTATTGCCTGAAATAACTTGTTATTCATCACAAAATGGGAATTAAAAATGAAAAAATTACTTATAGCTTCAACTCTATTAGCTTCAACAGCAGCTTTTGCAGAAGAAGCACCGGTTATGTTTTCTACAATCGATTTTAATGCACCAGCTGCAGAATCAGTTAAAGGCGCTCGCTTAACGGTATTACACGGCAAGGTTGATGAGCTAACAGGCGTAGATTTTGCTCTCTTGGGAATGTCAGAAACAAACAAGACAACAGGTGTTAACTTAGGTATTTGGGGTGCTGCAAAAGTAAACCAAGATATGACAGGTGCATCATTAGGTCTGTTCAACTGGATACCAGGACAAACTACAGGTTTAAACCTGGGTACAGTTAATATCACTGGCGATGTTAAAGGCGCAAACCTTGGTTTTGTAAACTATTCAGAAGGTAACACCGTTTTTGACTGGGCTGCGGTTAGTGTTTCAGATTCATCAACGGTTCAACTAGGTTTTGTTAACGTTACTAAAGAGATACGTGGCGTTCAGATCGGTATTTTAAACTGTGCAGACAATGGTTTCTTTAAATGTTTCCCAATTGTTAACTTTGCAAAGTAATTTCAATAAAAGAGAAATATACTGATAGTTGCACTTGAAAAAAGCCCCATTAATTTGATTAATGGGGCTTTTTATTTTAACAATTTAATTACCATCTTAAACATTAAAATTTACTGCCGGTAAGCATTCAAAACCAGGTTTGGCAAAGTAATATCCTTGCATTAATTCAACGCCCGCTTTTTTTAACCATAAATACTCTTCATGGGTTTCTATCCCCTCAGCTAACGCCGTTATGTCTAAATCGTCGAAAATCCTCAAAGAGTGACCAATAATTGATTGCCTTGTAATATCTGCATCAATATTACGAATTAATGCCATATCAAGCTTTACAATATCTGTTTGAAAATCAGCTAATAAATTAAGCCCAGAATAACCAGAGCCAAAATCATCTATGGCCGTTTTAAATCCCATCGATTGGTAACACGCGACAATATTCTTTACATGCTCACAGTCTTCAATTTTTTCAACCTCAGTAAATTCAAACATAATCCTTGATGCTGGGAATTGATGTTTTTTAGCGGCATCAAGTGTTGTTCTGATACAACGCTCAGGTTTATAAATTGCATTGGGTAAGAAGTTGATACTTAACATTGCATTAATTTCTAGCTTTGCAGCTAAAGCAATCGCTTTGACACGACAGAGTTGATCAAAAAGATAACGATTTTCATCATTTACTTGTGAAATAATTGAATATGCTGATTCATTATTTAGGCCTCTGACTAAGGCTTCATAACCAAAAATATTGTTACTTTTACAGTTAACAATTGGCTGAAATGCCATTGTGAAATCAAAGTCTAGCGTTTGAGTATCCTTGCAGTTGTCACAAAATTTTCTACTACAGTCGAACTCACTCTGTTCCATTATTATCAGGCCTAAGGTTTGTATTAGTAAAATAAGGTTAGTTAGTCCCGTAAATTAACGCAACCAACAAGTAAGGGCTACACGACATATTTTGAAAACTATCGAAAAACGCGACGCATTGATAAATTTACTAACGAGGAATAAAGTGAATATTTTCCCCTTCTGCAGTTAAAATAGAAACCTGCTCAGGTTTACCGTCACTATCAAGGCGTAACTCTCCTATCGCACTTTTATTGACCAATTTATTGTGATTAACACCATTATGATCTCGTTTAGAAATTAATAAATTTTTTCGCTTAGTTAACCAGTTTAATGGTGAATGAGGGCTGTAAAGGATCCTATCCAAAAAGTCACACACTCGCAGTAATGCATTCGGAAATTCATTTTTGAATCCACTACAGGTAATTTGATAGATATCGGGACTAGATTTACTGTGGCGTAATTTAATGTCATAAGCAAAGGAGTAATGCACGTCACCTGATAAAATAACAAAATTTTGCGGTGTTTTAGGATGGGTGAGAATATTTAATAGCGTATTTGCTGAGCCTGCATGCGCCATCCAGTTTTCAGCATCTATAACTAAAGGTTGGCCAAGTACCGTCATTGCCTTTTGTAAAGCTTCTATAAACTTAACACCAAAAACAGGAGCAGCAGAAACAATGATAATCGCCTCTTGCTCAATTAATTCATGTTGTAAATCCAATAGCGCTTCCCAATCCATCAGCCCTGAAGGTTTATTGGTATTTGACTCAGATCTCCAACGACGAGTTCGTGTATCTAAGACAACCACTTTGGGTGTTGTAGCAATACTATAATGCCATTGTTCAAAGCGTTGTAGTTGCCACATCAAGTCGCAATGCTGTTGATGCTGATAGTCACTATATAGTTCACGGAAATGACCTATAAACTCATCATCAAACTGTTCGGGGTTATTTCCCCAACCTTGACACAAAAAGTAACTCATTAATCCATTACCAATAACCTGGGAAGCTAATGGGTGACCATTCACAGCATTTTCCCAGCCTATGGTTAAATTCCAATCATCGGTGATATCATGATCATCAAAAATCATATAGGTAGGAAGGTGTGCAAATAATTGTTGCACTTCTACTAACCCTTCAACAAATTGTTCAATAATCGGCTTCTCTTTTTGCCATCGCTGTTGCCATTTGCTATTCAGATCAGGCACTGTCTCTGGGAGTGTCACACACTCCCAAAGCGTTGGCGACCAAACCAACAGATACATAACAAAAAACTCAGCAAAGGTGATAAGGTGATTTTGGTGTTCGCTCGCGCTAAAAATAGGGCGTGAACGATACAGGTTAACCCGTGACAAGAAATTAGTCGTATCAGTGTAATGAGGTAAAATTTTATCGCGATGATACAAGTTGTAGGCATCGTTATAAAGTGCCGAACAATGACTGAGTTTATCATCAGGCAAATGTTCCTCAAATAAGCCTAACTGTTTAATAATCTGCTGAATTGCCACCAGCATTGGCCCAGCAACATCATCTGCGTATATCTGATCACCGCTCATCATCAACATGCTTGGACGATCTATAATCTCACTTTTTTTCAATTTTTGATTGGCGACCACTAAACTATCTTTACTAGGATAGTGCGGGTTTCGACAAGAGCCATGCAATATATAGTCAGCCTGATCTTTAATAATCAAAGAAAACTGGTCATTTCCTGGGTAAAGAAGCTCAGGTAATAAACGCGATAATGTGCCATGTTGCGTCGAGATATCGTAATAAATAACACTATTGAGTGGAAACGTTTGTTCGCATTGTAATAAATAAACCCATGCATGTTTACCTAACTGAATGCCCTGATTATCATTGATTTCAAAGTCATATTTATCCTGACCACAATTAAAAGTCGTATATCCTTCAAGGCGCTCTGAAGTGGTGAGCCATATACTAATCTGGCTAGCACTGACTTTTCTTATTATTGGTCCAGCTAGAATTAAAGGTAAGCTCTGTTTCATTAATGCAAAAAACTCCTAACGGTAATAACGGGTTAAAATGGCTTATCTGTTCGTTGAAGCTTTAAAAAAGGAATCACCATTTACGTCTGCCTTTCTCTGAATTGACTCATTTTTCTGGGCAAAGTTTAGAGCTCAGACTTAATTCAATTGGTAAAAAGCGGGATAAAACATCGACAATGACATAATATACCCTATCATTTTGGCATAGAATGTCTCAAAAAATTAGTTAAAACTAAGCACTAGGTCGTTAACTTAGGGGTTAAAAAGTTATTCGCTATGGTGTGTATGTTATTAGCAGTCACCCTACTTGATACTATCAAATCGCTTAATGGTCTGCTTTTTCACTTTCTGATAGTTGATACGTTAGTAAAGCTTGTGCTGTTGTAATGCCTAAGCAGGTATTGTTGTAGTTATTAATAATGATCACATCTGAGGGGTGCTGCGCAAAAAAATGTAGCGCTTTTTCGATGGGGGCATCAATGTGTAAACAGAAAAAATCTTTTCGCATAATTTGATGCGCACGCTTACTTAAGGTAAGCAAATCTCTTTTTTGTTCTCCTTTAGTGCCAATATAAGGACTGACAGCCGCATGATAATCCTCACGGCATAATACTCCCGCACACTGTTTATTATCGAGAATAATAAAATGTTGATCCTCACAATTTTCAAAACGCTTTTTAATGCTTGAAAGGCGCTCATCAAACTCAACGACCGTAAACTCTTTACAACAAATATCACGCAGTGTCGGTTGATAGATCTCATAAACACTCGTTGCAAGCGTTTCAGAATAGGGTGTGATTGGCGACGCTAATAACGTCTCTAAGCTCATAGGACGACTAAATAGGTATCCCTGTAATAAATCGACCTTTGCTCGAGACAGTAACCTAAAGTCGTCAACTGTTTCAACGCCCTCTGCAATTACTTTTGCCCCCATTTTATGGGCAAGTTTGCAGAGCATTTCAATCATTGTATATTCATTACTCTCTAAGGTTAAACCAGTAACAAATGAGCGATCAATCTTGATATAATCTACCGATAAATTGTGCAGGTAAGCAAAGGAAGAGTAACCAGTACCAAAGTCATCAATAGCAACCTTAGCCCCCTGTTTTTGAAGTGCTTCAACCCATTGCTTTTGTTGATCAAAATTATCAAAAACAGCTGACTCAGTTAACTCTATCGTTACTTTGCTAAGATCTGCCTTAGAATCAAGTAAAATAGCAATCGTGTCCTGTAAGCAACAATGAGTGACTCTGTCGTTAGCTAACGAACGATTAATCGCCATAGCAATGTTATCATTCTGATAATGTTGTTGAATTTTAGGCAAAGAGGCCAAAGCTACTTTAGTCACCATGGCATCAATTTCATCAATCCAATTATAGGTTTCAGCAATGCCAATAAGCTCTTGCGTATCGTAATCTAAATCAGTATCTAAATTGATTCGAAATAGAGCTTCAAATTCTTCAATTTGCAACGATGGGATCGCAACAATAGGCTGATAGTAAACCTCTACTTTCTTTTCTTTTAGCGCATTTTTTAATAAGCTAGCCAGTACTTGGTTGCGATCAAAACGTTTAGATAATCGAGGGTCAAAATAATATACTGATGAGTAATCCTTAGCAGGGTTTGCAATTAATGTTTGCATACTATGCGCGATCAACTGTGCAGGCTTTTTAGCATCAACAGAGAGAATGGAAACACCAATATTCACACTCGAAAAAAGATCAAAGCCACTTTCATCAAAACCATCACTAAATATTTTTAATAAATTTCGTAATAAGCCGTCTATTTTATCGGGGTTTTTATCTTCAGCCCAGAAAATAGAATATATCCCTTTGCTAATTTCCCCCAATGTACCTTGTTGTTTTGAAAGTTGAAACCGCTGCAATATCAACCAACTTTCCGTAAACTCACTTATTTTTTGTAACCATTTAATTTTAAAAGTGGCAACCACAATAGTCTGGTCGCTACTCAGCGTTTTAAAAGCTTTTTGTAATGCTTGTACATAACTATCTTTATCAGGCACATTTGAAGGGTGATCTCCGGGTGCTTGGAGATCTAACTGTGATGAAGGGATGTCTAGTTTGACGCTACTAGCAAAGTAAAAATGACAACCATCTTCCATATCAAAACGCTGTAAGCGCATATCGCGCGCATATACTTCCCCTTGCTTATTTTTTGCTAGTAGCTCCCCGCGCCAATGCTTAGTGGTATCAACGGTCTCCCATAGTTTTGCATAAAATTCTGGCTCATATTGACCAGATTTGATGATTCGAGTGCTTTGGCCTACCAACTCATGCTCTTTATAACCCGTTTCAGCACAGAAAGTTTTATTAGCCATAACTACACGGTGATCACTGGTTGCTAACATACGTGCATTATCTGCTTGTAAAAAAACCTCTTTTAAAAACTTACTTTCCAAATCAATACTTGGGAAAGGTTGCACATAACAAAGTGATCCTTCAACAATATGAGGATTAGATTCATTTAAGAAAATTGAAAAATCTACAATATAACGATGCTCAGCGCTATTAATTAATGTTTGAGTATCAAAGCGTGTTTGAGAAGCAATAACCTCTTTAAAGGCTTGACTGATAACGCTTGCTTGATGCGATTCAAAGCGACTAAAAAATTGCCCTAATGATATTTTTTTAGTCGCTTCAAAACCTAAAAAGGGAGGTAGCAAAGGATCACAATTAAATATCTTGTTCGATAAATTGAACTGCCAAGTAAACTGTTGGCCTGATTTAAATGTACTAGCTAATTGCATAAAGAGAAGATTCCCATTTTAGTTATCGTATTTTCTTTTAAGGGTAATACATCTATCCTATCTAGCTCTGCAATTATCATTTTACTCGCTTAACTTTCTAGCTAGATCACCTTCTTATCACATAAAAATATAGCACGGGTTCATATTGTCAAACTCTTCCATAAAAGATTTATTAAAATAGTAATATAAACCCGTAATTTAATATTCAGAACGATTACTAATCCGCATAAGCATTTGATCTAAATTGATTGTTAAAACAATAGATAATGACGTTGCCTTCCATCGTATTAGCGAGCAATTACGCAATCATGCGCTCCTCTCTGCATTATTTTTCATCAACAAGATCTGCTCACAATAAGATGTGTAATGGTATAAGTACAATGGGGGGGAATAGGTGAGCTATAGGAAAAGGTAAAAGGGGAAATCCCCCGTATATCATACCTCTACGCGTTTGATATTTTTAAATTCGCTTATCACCCCAATAAACAGCGAATGCGCGATTTAAGTAAATCGGCAGCAATACGGTTTTTGCCACCACGCGGAACGATCAGATCAGCATGTTGCTTGGAAGGCTCAATAAACTGCAGGAACATTGGGCGCACCGTCGCGGTGTATTGTTCAATAACCGATTCCATACTTCGACCACGCTCTTCAATATCACGTTTTAGGCGACGCATTAAACAGATATCAAGTGGTGTATCTATAAAAATACTTGCATCTAGCTGCTCACGAACACTGGCATCAGTTAGAAGCAATATTCCTTCTAAAATAATAATTTTCTTTGGAGATAACTTTATTGTTTCATTTAAACGGGTATGTTCAGTGTAACTATAAACAGGAATATCTACCGACTGCTTATTTTTAAGTGCTTTTAAATGATCGCAAAGCAGATCATGATCAAACGCTTTAGGGTGATCATAATTCGTTAAAACACGTTGCTCCATTGAAAGGTGCGATTGATTTTTGTAATAGGCATCTTCGGAGACAATACCTATCTGCTCAGTGCCAAGCTCTGCACACAACTCATTGTAAATAGTATTTGCAATCAGACTTTTACCAGATGCAGATGCTCCTGCAATCGCAATAATCACACAATCTTTAGTATTCAATTTACATCTACCTTATTTTATTCGTTGTTCAGATCTGGCTAAAGCCCGCATTGTACATGATTAACAATAAAGTGTAGTCGTGCAGTAAAAATTTGACGAAAAACTTATCTTTATCATAGAGGTGCGCAAATCAATAAGGGCACTCCGCTTCCTGCTGTTTGAACATTGTTGTTGCTTGAACTCTCATTGCTATCACTTATAATCGCGCTTTACCTATTTGATAAGCAAAAGAGAACACTTGTGGAACTACTAAAAATTGACTGCCTAGGAAAAATGCTTCGCCTTGAGGGCTCTATGGCCGGTTGGCAACAGCTCTATTGGGGTGACACCGTTGTTGCAGTGAAACATGCTAGTGCAGATAATGAAGGCCCTTATCGTCATGAGTTTGAATTAGTCAGTCAAATCCCACAAAGTACAGAAACTAAGACAACCACTATTCGTCTTGAAATTGACCTGCAATGGCAACCTTTTAACTTAAAATACCAACTATTTAATGGGCAAGAGTTGCTTACAGAAGGTAGCCGAAATACTAAAGATATAGAACAACAAGTTCCAGTTACTCCCGTTGAAGTTCAACGTAAAATTAGTTTAGTCGGCATTGCCTCACTGGGCTTTAAACTACTCAAAAGCGCAAAAGTGATTAAAGTGGTGCTCGCAGGAGCGAGTGTGGCTGCATATTCATGGCTATTTTCTTTACAATTTGCACTCGCCCTAATCGCTTGTTTGGTGTTTCACGAGTATGGCCATATTAAAGCGATGAAACATTTTGGAATGAAAACCAAGGGTATTTATCTGATCCCATTTATGGGTGGATTGGCAATGAGTGATGAAAAAATCAATACTCGTTGGCAAGATGTTGTTATCTCTATCATGGGCCCCTGTTTTGGATTGTTCATGTCGGTTGCATCGCTGATTGCCTATTGGCTGACTGGTGAGTCATTTTTTGCTGGTCTAGCGGCTTTCAATGCACTACTTAACCTATTTAACTTATTACCAATTTTACCTCTTGATGGTGGCCATATTCTTAAAAGTATCAGCTTTTCTATGAATAGCACAACTGGGCTTTTCGCGTGTATTGCAGGGGCAGGAATTGGGGTGTATTTAAGCTATAGTTTAGGCTTAGCCTTACTAGGTTTTCTGTTATTAATCGGTAGCCTTGAGATAGTCTTTGAATGGAAAACACGACATCAAAGCCATTTATTACCGCTAGACAGATACGGACAAATTTTTTCCGCGCTATGGTATTTTTTGACTGTCGGTGCCTTAATTGCAATTATCTGGTACTTCGCAAGTAGTGGTGATGAGATATTGGCTTTACCGCTTAAAATCCTGCAAAGTTAGTGACGATGACAGTGTTGAGTTTATTGTTACAAAATTAAATAGAAAAAATACAGCTAAAATTATGAGCATTGTTATGTAGGCTCAATAGCCTCTAAGAATTGTATCGTTACTTGCTTTACAGATAGGAATCTTTTATGAATTATCGCCTACTTCTTCTCTCATTTTTCGCAATGTTATTGTTTGCATGCTCAGATAAAAATCAACAAGCGACGATTGAACATGGCTCTCTACAAGTACGCGATAGAATCGTCGATCATGCAGACCCTCTTGCCAAGCAGTACCATGAAGAGGTGAAACCAGTGCTTGAAAACCGCTGTGTGGTTTGCCACGCCTGCTATGATGCACCTTGCCAATTAAAACTTTCATCGCCAGAAGGAATAGACAGAGGTTTTTCTCCTGAGCTTGTGTATGGCACGCGTTTTAAAGAAACCGACCCGATGCGTTTATTTATCGATGCACAAACAACACAACAGTGGCGAGAAAAAGGTTATAAGGGTGTATTAAACGAGCGCGATCAATCTCCACAAGCCAATCTTGAGCAAAGTGTTCTTTATCATCTGCTTGAACTAAAAAAGAATAACCCACTTCCTCAAACAGAAACGCTCTCAGGGAAAGACTTTGATTTTGCGCTTAATCGCGAGCAAACCTGCCCAGATATGAGCAATATTGATGATTATAAGCAACAACAGCCTTTAGCTGGTATGCCTTACGGTTTACCAGGGCTTGATAATAATGAGTTCAACACATTAAAGTCTTGGCTTGAAAAGGGCTCTCCAATGGCACAACCTCTCCCACTTAGTGCCAGCGTAGAACAACGCATCATAGAGTGGGAAAACATCTTTAATCAGCAAGATAAAAAATCTAAACTTATCAATCGTTACCTTTATGAACACCTTTTCCTCGGACACCTGTATTTCTCGGAGGAGCCTTTTTCAGATTCACAAGGGCCAGTCTTTTTCAATTTAGTGCGTTCATCGACTCCACCCGGTGAAGCAATACAAGTGATCCCTTCAAGACGCCCCTATGATGATCCAGAAGTGCAAACATTCTATTATCGACTAAGGCAATACACTGGCACTATTGTTAATAAAACCCATATGCCCTATGCCTTAAATGCACAAAGGTTACAACGCTGGAATGAACTCTTTTATGACGCGCCTTTTAGCGTTGATACCCTACCAGGGTATCAAAATGGTAGTAATCCATTTAAGAACTTTGTGTCACTTCCTACAGCTTCGCGCCATCAATTTCTATTAGATGAAGCACAGTACACCATCATGGGCTTTATCAAAGGCCCTGTCTGTCGAGGACAAACCGCATTAGATGTTATTCAAGATAAATTTTGGGTGTTTTTTACTTCACCTGAAACACTGCATTCAAAAAAATACAGCCAGTTTATTTTCGAACAAGCTGATAACTTAGAGCTCCCCTCAGATTACAGTGCAACGAACTTTGCCATCACCTCTTGGTACAAATATGCCAAAAGAGAGAAAGCCTTTATTAATGCGGAAAAACAAGTTCTTGGGCAGGTAAAGGGTAAAAACTTACAACAGTATATTGGCATCGATAAATTATGGTCAGGGAGTGATAACGCTAGTTTAACGATATTTCGACATTTCGATAGCGCAGAAGTCGTGAAAGGACTACAAGGGGAAGCGCCCAAAAATGCATGGGTCATTAACTACCCTTCTTTAGAGCGTATTCACTACTTATTGGTTGCTGGCTACGATGTGTTTGGCTCTATCAAGCATCAATTGATCACCCGCTTATACATGGACTTTCTGAGAATTGAGAGTGAAATGGCATTTCTTATCCTATTACCAGCAGAAGATCGTAAAGCTGAGCTCGATTATTGGTATACCGATGCAACCTCAGATTTAAAAACATTTATCCATGATAACGACATCATTTTTTCTCAGAAAAATAATATCGTCTATCAAAGCAAAGATGCGAAAAAAGCGCTTTTTTCGATGCTAAAGGAGCAGTATAAAACCGCTAAACAGTACAACTTAGATGTGTATGATGAGCCATTAGCCTCCTTAAACAGATTGCCAAGCCCTGCTATTCAACAACTCCCACAGGTGAGTATGATCATGGTTCAGAATCAGCAAGGTGAACATTCAGTTTATAGTTTGCTACGTCATAATGAACGAACCAATGTCTCTACTTTATTAAAAGAACATAAAACACGCTTACCAGAGCAAGACAAAGCAGAAATTTTTAAAGGGGTATTAAGCAGTTATCCGCAGGTTATTTTCAGTATAGAGGAGACACAGTTAGACACCTTTATTAGCCAATTACAACAGGTAGAAAATAATTCCCAATATCAGCAATTCCTAACGGGCTTTGCAATTAGACGTACCGATCCTGATTTTTGGAAAGTCAGCGATCAATTACATCAAACCTTTCAACAGAAAAATCCTATCGAATATGGCCTATTCGATTATAACCGCCTCGAGAACCGATAACTTATATGGCTAAGAACATACAGAGCAACAATAAAAAACTATCTATAAAAGGGATCACCTGCTTCCTTTTCATCTATTTGTTAAGCGCACAAAGCGTTGCAACAACACAATGGAAATGGAGCGATTTGATTCCTGATAATACGCAACAAGCGAGTAACCCCTTTGCCAACTTTACCTCTATCCAACGCTACGATCTTTTGATTATCAGTAATCTACAACGTTCTCCACACAATGAGAAATTACAGAAAGAATCACAGATTTCATTACAACGGTTTAAAGATGCGGGTATCGATATTTTACCGCTAATCAAAAAACAACAAAAAACGGCAAAAGCACGACAAACAGCGGCAAAAATGGTCAATAAAGCACGCTTAGGTGAACAGGGTAAATTAGCCGGTTACCTTGTTCCTTTACAATTGTCGGGGGAAAAAATCACTCAATTTTTATTGGTTCCTACCGCAGGAGCCTGCATACATAGCCCTCCACCACCAGCGAATCAAATAATTTTGGTTGATTTTCCTAGCGGTTTTGAAATGGTTGGTTTATATACTCCCATTTGGGTTGAAGGAACGCTACACGCCGAAAGTAACCTTCCTAACGTACAGCTTTCCGATGGCGAGTTAGCAGTGAATACGGCTTATATGATGCAAGCTAAAAAGGTTCGTTTATACAATTAGACCTTAAGCCCCTTTTAAATGCCCAGCATGAAAAATTAAGTGCTCATCGATAAAGCTACTGATAAAAAAGTAACTATGATCGTATCCAGACTGCATCCTTAGTAGTAAGTCAGCATTATTTTCCTTAGCGGCTTTCACTAATAATTCAGGGTGAAGCTGGGTCGATAAAAACGAATCATCTTCACCTTGGTCAACCAAAATAGGCAAGCTAGCACCCGTTTTGATTAACGTTACAGCATCGTAAGCAAGCCAATCCTGCTGATCATCACCAAGGTAATGCGTAAATGCTTTTATTCCCCATGGGCAACCTATTGGATGACATATAGGACTAAAAGCAGAAATTGAACGATAACTTTGTTGGTTTTTTAAACCTAATGTTAAAGCGCCATGTCCGCCCATGCTATGCCCAGCGATCGATTTTTGTGCACTAACTGGAAAATGTTTCTCAATTAATTGTGGTAACTCTTGGCTAATATAATCCGCCATTTGATAATGCTTACTCCAAGGTAATTGGGTGGCATTAACATAAAAACCAGCCCCTAAGCCAAGATCATAATCACCATTCTTATCATCAGGAACGCCATCACCACGCGGGCTAGTATCTGGGCAAACAATCGCAATGCCCAGCTCGGCTGCTTTTTTAAACGCTCCCGCTTTTTGCATGAAGTTTTGGTCATCACAGGTCAATCCCGATAACCAATACAATACCGGCACAGGGTTCTCTTCGCTGGCATTCGGCGGTAAAAAAAGAGCAAATTGCATTCGACAATTTACCGTTTGAGCATCATGTTGATACTGCTGATGCAACCCCTCTGCAACTTTATTCTGGCTAATACGTTGTAAGTTCATAAAAATTCCTATGCCCCTTAACTGAAAGTTAAAGGGCTAATAAACCGCTATTTATGCGAATTTCTGCGTTATTCTGCGTTAAATTGATAATGGCGTTCCCATTAACCAGCATTAAGGTTATTTAGCAAAGTGAATCACACTACGGATACTTTTCCCTTCATGCATCAAATCAAAAGCCTCATTAATCTTCTCAAGCGCCATAGTATGAGTAATAAAGTCATCTAATGCGAACTCACCCGCCATGTATCGATTAACAATATCAGGTAACTCCGAGCGGCCTTTTACGCCACCAAAGGCAGTGCCTCGCCATACACGACCAGTCACTAACTGAAATGGTCGCGTTGAAATCTCTTGACCAGCCCCCGCAACACCGATAATAACTGACTCGCCCCACCCCTTATGGCAACACTCTAGCGCAGAACGCATCACATCGACATTACCGATACATTCAAAGGAGTATTCCACGCCACCATCAGTCATTTCTACAATGACATCTTGAATAGGACGGTCGTAATCTTGCGGATTAATACAATCTGTTGCACCTAACTTTTTCGCCAGTTCATATTTACTTTCATTAATATCAATACCAATAATTCGATTTGCCCCCGCCATTTTAGCGCCAATAATCGCAGATAAACCGATTCCGCCTAAGCCAAAAATAGCAATGTTATCGCCCTTTTCTACCTTAGCCGTATTTAATACCGCCCCCATGCCCGTTGTGACACCACAGCCTAATAAACAGACCTCTTCAAGTGGTGCTTCTGGGTTGACTTTAGCAAGCGATATTTCTGGTAACACCGTATATTCAGAAAAAGTTGAACACCCCATATAATGATAAATTGGCAGCCCATCTTTATAAAAACGAGTAGTCCCATCAGGCATTAACCCCTTACCTTGGGTCTCTCGTACTGCACTACAAAGGTTTGTTTTACCCGATTTGCAGAACTTACATTCACCACATTCAGCGGTATACAGTGGAATAACATGATCGCCCACGGCAACGCTGGAAACACCTTCACCAACTTGTTCAACAATACCACCACCTTCATGGCCTAATATTGTTGGAAATACACCTTCAGGATCTTCACCTGACAACGTAAAAGCATCAGTATGACAAACACCACTCGCCACAATTCGCACTAACACTTCACCTTTGCGCGGTAACATCACATCGACTTCCTCTACCGTTAAAGGTTGATTAGGTCCCCAAGCGATGGCGGCTTTAGATTTGATAAACTTATCTGTCATTGTGACTCCTTTTGAATTGTTTTTTATAACCTTCATTGCGAATAATCAAAGCGATATAACACCGCTATTTTCGAAAACTTAGACGTTAAATATCCTACAACTAAACCGTTTTGTGAAAATAATTGGCATAGAATTACGCAAACTGACACTACGGTGTAGAAAATTTAACTGTTTGATTTAAATAAATAATATCGCTGACATCAATCTGAATTGAGGTTAAATAATGGGTAGCGACGCTCTTCGCGTAAATTCCGTCGCTAAATGTAACATCTAAATTTAATTTCTCTGCTACATAATAAGCGCGACGCTTAAGCCCACTAACTATAGGCAAAAACTTGAAACTAAACACGCGCTTTATTATACGAGGGTCAGTAAAAAACAGTTCAGTGCTTTTGGGGATAAAAAGTGACTCGCAAAAATAACTCACATTATAAGAAGGTTTTTATATGACCGACGACATGTGGCTACCACTGCAACCGATTAGCAACAATGGTTTGCTCTTTTTGCAAGGGTAAATCCCCGTTGTAAAACCATACTTCAATCAGATACTGAGATTGATCATTTAATGCCATAAAAGATTGCTGAAACTGACCATTATTCAACTCACCCGCTAAAATTCGACTTGAAGCCTTTGCATAAAACTGTCCGCTATCAAGCTCTGTATAATCGCTATACACCGATAAATAGGCACGTGAAGCACTTCGTTGCTGAGATGCCAATAACGATTGTAGATCAACACTTACCTGTACCTGTTGTTTACTACTAAAACTAAAGCTGTCATCCGCCTGTAAATCATTCATTTTCATCACAGCAGGCTCTAGAGTTGGCGTTATTTGTAATAAGGTTTGCCCAACAACCAGTGGCTTTGAATCACTACTTGTCACTAGCGTAGCAGGCTCGGTAATATTCTGCACCGCGCTACCTGATCCACCTGAACCACCACAAGCGGCTAAAGTTGTGACAATAGCGAAAGCGAAAATTTTATCTATTTTACTATTCATAAGTCCTCCTAAAATTAAAATAAGTGTGAAGCGTTAGCTAGCGTGGATTTGAACCAGGTACTATTTTGAACGCCGTTACTCTCAACAAAAAATTGAAACGCAGGATAAGCAAGCAGCAGCGGAGTGCGTTCCATTGGCCACTGCCATGGCTCTGTGATCTCTAATGCCCAAGGTAAGTTATTGCGGTTTCGAAAATAACGCCCGATTAATGGATCACTGCTATCATCAGCTAAACCATAAAAGTCAGTATTAAATTTGTCTGTTGGCGCGCGATCAACTAAATGAATCTCAAGCCCTCTTCCTGGGTGGCTAGTAAATATATCACCATGATATAAGCCCTCTGTGGCGAAAATAAATGGATCATAGGGCGCGTTAAGTATGTCTAAATCAATGGCATTTATAAGAGGAATACTTAATTCAAAATCGAATTGTTGCGCTTGTTTACAACCTTGCTCAGTGCGGTGATATTGGCAAACTGTATCTACTTGCTTCCAGAGATCTTGGCTAATCATTAATACTGCATTACGGTTACCTGACTCTAAAATAGGGTAAGTGGTTGCACCATTAGTCCCGCTATATTGCTGTTGCACATTATTATGTAACAAGCGCAAACTCTGCTGATTAATATTATCGCTAGCAACATCAGGTAGTTGCACAGCAAAGCCATTGTGGTAATCCCCCCCTAACGCCTGTAGTTCACCAATAATGTCGATACGAACAATTTGGCCATCACGTATCACTTCTACCGTGCGATAATGCATAACTACATCATTCATATCGTAATCATCACTTGCGGGCCACTGATCTTCGTAGGCCAAAGTCACCCAGCTATTGGCACTTGGGTAATAACGGTAACTGATACCAGATTCACTTATCGTCACAGGATGATCTTCTACTTCACCAGAATTACTACCACCAAAATAATTCAAACCCGCTTGCTCGCTAAAACGAAAGCGGCTCCAAGTGTTGCCCGCGACCGCATCATCAGGAACACGAAGCGAAATAATATTTACCCCCTCCTGCAACGCCATATCAATTAAAGTATGTTCATTTGAGTCTGCAAAGTCGCCATCACCATTCCAGTCAAACCATGCACTTAAAATACCTTCACGTGATGCATAAACGGTGATCACTGAATCTAAGCCTACCTCTAAGGCTGTCACAAAATTAACACCGTCTTCATCATCAAGGCTCAATACATTAACGATGCTACTATCATCCGAGTCTGCGCCTGTATAACCATCGTAATCACCATCAGGAGCACTCAGTCCTAAATAGGTTTGATTGTCTAGCAGGTGGCGAGGGCCATTATCAGCCAGGAGTGTCGCATAGCTTGCTGGCGCATCACCAAAATCAATCGTAGAGGGGGTATCTTCATCTATCAGTGGTGCAGAAGCACAACGTGCACCATCATTTTGACTTGAACTTGGACCATCAGCAAAATGAATAGCAGTTACATCTAGCTCACTGATTTGCGAATGCTCTGTTTCACTATTAAGCATCGACAAATCAATTCGATATATTTTCCCATCCTGATTACGTGATAAATAAAAATAACCATTTACATCAAAGTACATCGCACCAAAAGTCCCCTTTTCACCACTGTCTCCAAGTAAGCTAAAGGCACCTGTTTCAGGGTTAATTTGATATAAATCACCGCTGCCATTATCAACACCATAAAGCATCATATCGTTAGGATGAAAAGCAATGTCTGTGAGATTAACCGATGCGTTTGCAGTAATTAACTGCGCAGTTAAAGAAGCATTAATATCATTATCTAAAGGGGTTAAATCGATACGGTATAAACCGACATTTTTACGGTATAAATAGTAATAATGGTTAGCAATATCACCAACAAAAAAAGAGGTAGAAGCAGGTAAGCCTGTCACATTAAGCGCTGTTGCTTGATAATCACCATCTAATCTCACCACAGTTAAATCACTGGTATTAAAACCGTATAAATATCTATCCTGTTCATCAAAACCAAGGCCATTAATATTAGCATCTACACCTGAATCATCTTCAATTAACGCAAAACTCCCCGTCACTAAATTAACACCATAGGTGGATACAGGGTTTCCTTGAAAAAGGAATGCTTTACTTGGACAAGTGCTAAATGGCGAGGCATAAACAGACTGAATACTCAGCAGTAACGGTAGTAACGCTGCCGTGCCCAGCCTGTGTAGTGAACAACACATCAAACGGTGAATAAATGATGGTGCTTGATATTGCTGATTTAAGTCCATAGTGACTCTCCTTGATTAAATAAATGCAATCTTATTTTCTGCGTAATCAGTAGAAGAGAGTCAATTGTTGTGCCAAGCACAATTTTTTTTAAAAACAATACTAGTGAGCCCTTAGTTCACAAGGAGTGCAACATAAAAATCAGTATTAACAATTCAATATTTTCACGAATTAAAGTGATATAACGGCGCCCTTATTTGCATTTTGCAACGCGAACTGCGTAATGTTTCGCATTTTATCTACAGATGCAGTTATGTAATACCAATGCAATTTATAAAGTGATCTCGTATTGCGGAGGAAAAATTTAAACTACCAGGGAGTGAGTTGTAGAAATTAGTTGTTCTCTCTTCAGGGCTCACAACGCAGGTAGCGTAAATTTTAACAAGTAAGACAGATCACCTTTAACTCTTTTGCTATAAGCCCTCATTCAAAGCCTTTCCTGTCGGCATCAAACTTGCAGTGTTTCATGACAACACCGATACGAGATAACAGCATTGATAATAGTGCGGGAGGGAATGATGGAAAACAATATAATCTGGTTACTGCTCGATAGCAGTAAAGGCGGGGGGATTGAGTCACATGTGATGCAACTTGCTGAAGGTTTACAACAGCATGGAGAGCAGGTTGAAGTGGTTTTTTTGAGCAACTACGGTAAGCACCCGATGCATGATGCATTGCTAAAACAAGGTATTAATAGCCGTACCTTAGATGGATCATTTAGCATGTTAACGCGCACCTTAAAAAACACGCGTCCTCGTGTTGTCCATACTCATGGTTATAAAGCAGGTATTTTAGGTCGGCTCGCTGCATGGATGAACTCTATTGCTTGTATTAGTACCTTCCACGCGGGGGAAATAGCGACTGGTAAACTGGCCCTTTATGATTGGCTAGATAGAATCAGCGCCGGCTTAGCAGATCATCGGTTTGCGGTCAGTCCGCAAATAGCCTCTCGCTTACCCGCTAAAACCTCCCTGTTTAAGAACTTTGTAAATAACCATAACCTTACGACTTCCCAAGGAAATCAAATTGCTTTTGTCGGTCGGGTCAGTGCAGAAAAAGGACCCGATCATTTTGCGGCACTCGCAACGACCTTTGCCAACACACGCTTACATTTGTACGGTGATGGCCCAGAGTTAGCTTCACTACAAGCGCACTGCCCAAGTAACTTGATACTTCATGGACAACAAGATGATATGTCTAAAGTATGGCCTAAAATCGGATTACTAGTGATGCCATCTCGCTACGAAGGATTACCAATGGCGGCGCTTGAAGCGATGGCAAGAGGTATTCCTGTGGTTGCTTTTAATGTTGGCGCATTTGATACTTTGATTGAACATCAGTGCAATGGCTGGTTAGTGGAACCGGGTAATTTAAGCGAGTTAGCAAAGTATATTCATCAATGGCAACAAGCTAGTCCGCAGCATAAACACTTTGTACAGCTAGCATGCCAGCAAACTATTGCATCACAATATTGTAGCGATGTCGCCATTCCAGATCTGATCGAAAATTATCACATGGTAGCCACAGCAAATTAACACTAACTATAAGCTACAACAATACAATGATAAACGATAAGCCCAAACACAGTGGTGCAATGGTTGGGTATAATAAAAACGCTTCAATCGCACCACGCAGCTCGTGCAAACGACTAATAATACCAATTCCGCTAATATAGTGATCAAATATTACGCAGGAAAAAGGAGTTAGTGCAAGGCGAAATTTGATGCAAATGGTTGTTCCCTTTATGAAATTTTTAACGCTGAAATAGCTTCTTTTAACCAGTTAGATTGATCCACTATTTAGTGGATTTGGTATAATAATCACATCTATATCTGTCCTATTTATTTCGGTGACTACTCTCCCATTGCAAAGTGCAATGCAAGATAATAATCGTATCCATTAAAACCTGATTCACCACCAACAAAAAACAAAACAACTTAATAGTATCAGCAACTTAAAAAAATGGCTTAACCTTTGCAGTATTCCTAACTACAACCCCAAACGCGAAATTAATAGCGAGGAATATCACCATGAAAACAGTTAATCACGAGACGCAAGTGCAAACTATTCTCTTCACTCATTATGGTGATAATTGGATCCGTGGTAGTGAACGATGTTTACTTGACCTGTTAAAGCACCTTGATAAAACCTGCTTTAAACCGTTGTTGTGGTGCAATCAGCCAATAATGGAAAGCGAAGCAAAAGCACTTGGAATAGAAGTCGTTTGCACCCCTTTTCCACTTTTATTTGGCTGGCAAGCACCTCGCTTTGATCTACAAAGCTTTTACAATCTAATTAAACAAGCAGAGCAATTAATCAAACAACACGACATTAAGTTAATTCATGCAAACAGTGCAGCACCTTGCCAATGGTTAAATTTTGTGGCCAAAAAATGTGCCGTTCCTCTACTTTGCCAACTGCACACGCTCTATCAACTCCGTGACCGACTCACCCTTGGTTTATATCAAACCGACATGGTAGTGGGAGTAAGCCAGTATGTTGTTGCGCCTTTATACAAAGATAAAAAGCCTCATCAGCAGCTGAAAGTAATTGCAAATGGTATTGATACACAAAGGTTACTTTCACAGCCAGAAGTAAACCTTCGTGCTACTGGTAATGTACGTATCGGTGATTTTGTGATCGCCACGGTTGGTTCATTAATCAAACGTAAAGGTGTCGATAGACTTATTAATAGTATTGCCATATTAATTAAGAAACAGATCCCCGTTCATTTAGTTGTAATCGGTAATGGCCCTGAACTTGAAAATTTAAATAGGCAGATCAAGGCACTTAATTTACAGCGACACATCACCCTGCTTGGCGAATGTGAAAATGCCCACGGTATTTTACGAGGTAGTGCCGACCTGTTTGTTTCAGGTGCGCGTGAAGAGGCCTTTGGCTTAGTCTTTGCTGAAGCGAGCCTTGCAGGACTTGCAATTGTTGCCCCTAATATCGGGGGGATTAGTGAAGTTGTACAGCAGCAAAAAAATGGTATTTTAATTACCGATTCAACCGATAAACATTTTATATGCACTCTGGCAGAAACAGTTGAATTACTTTATTTTTCACCTATTCGCTGCAATGCTATTGGTAAAAATGGTCAACAACATATTCTAAAAAACTTTACCATCGAGCAAAATTGCAAAAAATTCAGCGACCTATACCAACAATTATTAACGAATAAAACAGTACAAGTATCCAGATCTGAGCAACTACTCGGTGCAGGAATGCAAATAAGGAGCATTGGCATCGCTTTGCTCAATGCCTATCGCCGAGCCCATCAAGCAGTAAACGATAACCCTTTCAGTAGTGATGCACCTAATAACAAGACAATATCGAACACTGGCGGAGGATTACTCCATGAAAAATAAACATCACCTTATTATTATTGACCCAACGGCTTTTGCGGGTGGCTCAAAAGTAGCCACCGAAAATATTTTAGCTTTGCTCAATAAAGACAACATTCGCATTACAGTCTTAACTGCAGATAACAGCTCGTGGCAACACGCAAACATTCGACGTGTCTCGCTAAATGAGCCCTCTTGGTTAGCTCAACAAGAGCAAGGTATTGCTTATTTTTTTCGCCATGCTTTTATTGCTTTAATGCTACTGATAACACGTATACGGTTTGGACATATAGATATCGCACTCGGCGCGTCAGGGCCCGGTGTGGATTTAGCACTTTACCTGTTAAGACCAGTGCTAAAATTTCCCATTATTCAATTGATCCATGGCCCTGTTGCGCCCTCACGAACAATCGCACGCTGTTTAAAAGTGGCACATCAAGTTCATTACCTGCAAACATCAGCGCCCTCTTTGCTACTTGCCCTAAATACACTTAATAACGCACAAGAAACACTACCGAGCCACTTTCAACTTTTACAAAATGGCTTGTCAACACAACATTGGCCAACAGCTTGTCAGCAGCATTCAGCCTCTATTTTTTGGGCAGCATCATTATTAAAGTGGAAAGGTTTGGAGCAGTTGCTCGGCGCATTACAGTTAATGCCAGAGGAAAGGCGCCCGACAACACACATTTGTTACATAAAGCCACAGGGATTACAGCTACCGATCAGCGAGGCACCTATAAAAATACCTAAGATTAACTGGTATGAAAATCCACGCAAATTAGACAGCATTCGCGCTAGCGCTAATATTTTTGTGTCCACCAGCATCAACGAACCCTTCGGTTTATCTATTTTAGAAGCCTTAGCGGCCGGGCAAGCGGTCGTTATTCCAAAAGATGGTGCGTACTGGGACCAACAGCTACAACACAACGTAAACTGTATTAAATACCAAACGAATGATGAACATGATCTTAAAGAGGCATTACAAAAGCTCAGTAGCGATCTTCATTTAATACGCCGATTAGGTGCGCAAGCGAAACACGTCGCACTGCAATATCGTGCAGAACAACAATATCGCCCCGTCATTAACGGCATTGAAAACGCTCTTTTAAAGTACCCGGCAAGTAACAGATTAACAGGGAGCGTATAATGAAGATTTTGACTCATAAACTTTCGCCTGCCATGCAACAGGGTATGCTTTACGGCGCCAGCATCGCGTTAATGAAAGGCACATCATTATTAATGCTTCCTTTTATTGCCAATCATATTACAGCAGACCAATTTGGTCGCTTAGAGGTGATCAGCACCTTAGCAGTTATCGGCAGTATTTTAGTTGGTATGGGTCTTGAAGATACACTATTTCGCTTTGCTGGAACGGAAAAATGCACTCATAAACGCGCCAAAATAAGTGCAGAAATATTTACGTTAACGCTTTTAATTGGTTTATTAACGCTACTAGTTAGTTGGTTTGTTGCCCCTCTATTAAGCCCTGTTTTTCCAGGAGGAGCGACAGTTTATGAATTACGTTTAGTCCTTTCCGTTTTAGCCTTAGAGGGTTGCATTGCTATACCACTAGGTTGGTTGCGTATGAACAATCATGCCTTCTCTTTCTTTTTTGCCAGCACTGCTCGAGCCTTACTACAAGCCTTTTTAGTTGTTGTTTTCCTATATTTTGAGCGTGGTGTAAGTGGTATTTTAGAGGCAAGTTTGATTGCAACCGTGGCGCAAATGTTATTCTTAACAGTATTGCAACTACGTGATACAGGAATAAGATTTAATATTGCCACTTGTAAACGGGCATTTATCTATAGCTTACCTATTGTAGCGAGTGGGCTGGTCGCCTTTGCGCTTAACGGAATGGATCGATGGGTACTGGCAGAGCAAACCAGTTTAGCCGACGTCGCACAATTTGCGATTGCAGCTAAGTTTGCTTTAGCAATGGTACTGTTAATGCAGCCCTTTGGCATGTGGTGGTCACCACGTAGATTTAGTGTATTAAATACAGAAAATGGTAAACAAAAAGTATCCCATTATATCGCCATCGGTTGCGTTATCGCACTGCTCATCACAGTGAGTGTCGCTATTATTTCACCGCCACTAATTACGACTCTCTTACCTGCAAGCTATCAACAAGCGACGTATTATGTGGTGGCAATTACCATAATCATGTTATTAAAGGAACTTGTAGAGCTGTTTAATATTGGTTGCTTTAATGGTGAGACTACATCCAGCCAATTAATCATTAACCTTATCGGGGCAATCGTAGGCATGACAAGCATGCTTTATTTAGCGCCGATTTATCAAGTATGGGGGGTGATATTGGCACTATTGTTAGCACAATCATTACGTTTACTCATGTTTTATTACGTTAGCCAGTATTTTTTAACCCTCAACTATCCAATCCGCGCTCTATTGTCATTAAGTATTGCGAGTGCGTTATGGTTAATCGTGGCATCACAGATACAAAACCTAGCACAGGGTTTAGGGCAATCAATCATACTGTTAATTGTAGCAACCAGCAGTTTGCTATGGTTTGCACAACGCTTAGGTCTAATTAACTTAAACCACACTATGCTCACTCGAGTGACTCAATAATGTATTGCCTAGGCAGAAAGTTTCAACAAAATATGTTGTTACCATTACTTTTGTGTGGCGTCGTTGCGCCATTGTTACTTTTGCTATGGCTTTTCGTTCCTCACCCTATTATTTTTATTGCCATTGGTTTACTACCAATTGCTATCTTAGTGGTGCTTCACCAACCCTTTCTCTTTGTATTACTGTTTGTTATCTTCTCTTTTTTTCGAATTCATGAAGTGTTTCCGCAACTCTATAATTTTAAAATTCCATTACTTTTATCACTCGCCTCGCTCGGCGCATTAACTTGGCATGTAGCAATAAGTAGAAAGTTACGTGTTTACTGGAGCGCTGAATTTACCACTATCAGCATATTCTTTATATTAGTTATCGCAGGCGTGTTATTGGCGAGTAACCGCCCGATTGCAATTGAATACTTCAAGGGAATATATTGGAAGATTATCCTCATGACTTTTGCAATTGCTTGGTTATCGCGCACTGAAAAAGACTTTGCACTCGCATCACGTTTAATTACCTTTTTTGGCTTGCTTGTTGGTGCTGTTGCACTAGCAAATCAGGTGAATGGAGTGGGTTTAGTTGAAGGTACACGGGTCACAATCGGACGAGATATCGGCTCAGTTTTAGGGGATCCGAACGATTTAGCCTTGGTATTAATGTTTCCAGTCGCTTTTGCCTGTAGTTTGATAATAACGCCAAACATTGGTACTTACAGTAAATGTTTAGGCTGGCTAAGTGCCATTATTCTTTTTTTAGCTATCATTGCGACACAAAGCCGGGGTGGATTACTGGGTATGATGGCAATTTTTGCGGTGTTTGGTTATCGCCGTATTCAATCAAAAACATTATTTATATGTCTTGGTATCATCGTCGCCATCGCCCTCTTTGTGTTTGCGGGTATCTCTGATCGTGCTTCTGGGGGAGCCGCAGAAGCAGGTATTGATGCTTCTGCAATGGGGCGCTTATATGCGTGGGAGGCGGCCTTTGGCATGGCAGTGCATAACCCATTAAGCGGGGTTGGAATTAATAATTTTTATTCAAATTATTACTATTACAGCCCGCATTGGGATGGCCTTAATCATGCAGTGCATAGCACTTGGTTTGGCGTACTTGCTGAAACAGGCTTTTTAGGCTTAATTGTTTTTGTCCTCTGTATCTATTCATTAGTGCGAACATCAATGCGTAGCCTGAACGATATTGAAGCACAAATTAAACATAGCACTAATAAAGAGGGAGCAGTAAAGCGCGTAGCAGCAGATATTCACGCCAGTGCACAGGCCGTATTTGCTGGATTGATAGGCACTATCGTATCAGCAACATTTCTCACTCAAGGATTTACTTGGCCAATCTATATTTTAGCGGCTTTCGTTATCGCAATCGCACAATACAATGCACAACATTTAACGATGACAAAAAGAACTAATTGAAAGCAAGGCAGAGGGAATGTGGCTGGTTATAATTAGCTTCCTTTCGCTTGCAGTAACAATTTTCAGTTTAATGTTCTGCTTATCTGCTTACTTTAAAGAGCCAATAGCTTGAATTACAGCCCCTAAGCCATTGTGATTGATGCCTTCATTTACAACACGATCAACATCTTCTAAATGGCTAAATGCAAACTTGGGAAGTTCATTTACTAGGGTTTCTTTTGAAGCCATCATCGAGGCAACGGGAGGACCACCTGTTTTATTGTCTAACTGTTCAGGTCGGTAACCTTCTAAAAAGAAAACGCCAGAGGGTTTAATTGCCTGTTCAATTTTTTTATATAAAGCCTGCCTAATTGTGGGTGGCAAATGGCAATAAATAGAAACAATGCCATCCCATTTTTTATCACCAAGATCAAACTCGGCCAGATCAGCACAAATGGTTTCAATTTTGACGTTATTTTCGCTAGCAAGCTTTTCTGCTTTTTTCAAACCTACACAGGAGAGATCAACAGCTGTCACTGAGTAACCTAATTTAGCAAGAAAAACTGCATTTCGTCCTTCCCCTTCCGCAAGCATTAATACTTTTCCCTTTGGAATCGCTTGATAATGACTTTTAAGGAAATCATTTGGCAATTTTCCGTACACATATTCTTCTCTATCGTATTCTTTATCCCACATAAAACACTCTCAGGTAAGTTTTATTGTTTATTAACATCGCTTTAAAAAACCAATCGTTCGCCATGGTAAATGACGCATAGCGATTCAAACAACTTGTTAGTTTTGTTTAATGCTGTGCTGCCACAACAGAGCAAGATTTGTTGCCCACCTCAATTTTGTTCACAAAACCCATTTTTCCTATCGAAGTGGAATAAACGCATGGCATTGATTAAACCTTGTATTGATAGCCAACAAATTGTCGCAAAAATGAATTTGGAAAATCAACAGCGCTAGAAACAGCTGATAAAAATGTTCAATATAAATATTGCTATTTTAATTTAGAAAAAACTGTTCTCCTAAATCAAAAATACTGTCGTGGTGGTTCGCTTCAATCAACTAACGTGTATTTACTTGATAAATGATGGCAAAGCCATTTATACAAATTGAACGCGATCATACTCTTTGCAGTAGGTAAACCATTCCCATCTAAAAAGGATTCACCTTTAAAGGTGATCACACCATGTTGCTCAGCAACACTCTCGACCTTAACACCTTCAATAAAGTCTTCATGCTCTGGTAGCTGTGCATTGGCTACCACTATCAAGTCAGCACTTGTTATAGTTTGTTTTTCATTAGTCATCTATTTATTCCTTTCACTATATTTAGTATAAACGAGGTTAGCCAAGTTCAATTGTTAAACCTCATGCACCTTACTTAAATTTTACAGCTGGCTAAATCGCTTGCAAAGTCGCCGCTATATTGGCGCCCCAAGTTTTTAAGGGTTGCTTCGTTCATAATGATCGAGTTAGGCGCTATGCATCTATCGTTGTTATTTAGGTCAGCGTTATTTTGATGCGAGCTCGATACAGCTTGGATGTTTTGTTGAACCTTACAAAATTGTCCCTGAGAAAAGTTGACCGCTTTTAAATACTCACGAAAAGCGCTCACGCTGTTATTGGTATAACAGTTAATAATTTTTTCTACTTCCGGGTTATCTATATTATCGTCAATAACATTGATCGCTTTTACAAGTGTTCCCTCGCGATCTGAATAACCACCTAACTCACCAATAGATTGATAAATGATATGTTGCACAGTCATCTCTTCAGCCTCACTAGTGTCGTCAGATAAAAAATAGATACTCAAAACAAGCGTCACTATAAAACAAGCAAAAATGAGTAATGCACTAACCAACGCTCTCATGGTTTTAATATTGTTCAAGCTATGTTCCCCTCGCTAATATTCAATCGATTGCAGTTTCTTTAATTTCCTCTATTTTACTTATTTATTCAAGCCTCTTTATCCATAAAAGCAGCACTAGGAGAGGTTGCTCTTGCGAGTATGTTTTCACAACAATTTGTTAACTATTTTTGCAAGACAGAGTTTCATTTCGCCTCCTCCTAAAGTACACCGAACTTAAAAAATTTAAACAACAAAAATCAGCAGGCCGAGTAAAATAAAATATCTGATTATTCAGCTATCACCTTCAAGTTCGCCCCTATACTTCACTCAAGGGTAAAATATTATAATTATACTAATCACTTTAAAGGTGTCGCTAACTTTTGCGAAGGAAAAATGTTTTCAACCAATCAAAAAACACATAAAACCATGATTTAAAACAAAAAATTAACAATGAGACAAATCACCTTAACCGGTAGAATAGAGCTGTAATTCATTTCATTTGCTATTATCTGTGTTGCATAAACAATTTTAAAAAAGCAAACCTAAATTCATATTTCTTTAACTAAACTGTCATTTATCGGTGTTAAGTTTTGGAGCGATGGAAAAATCGAAATTAGTTCGATATTTAAAGCGCCCTCAAAAAGGAATATTTATTATGATTACATTAACAAACGTTGAATTGAACGTGAACTTATATAGTCCAGTTATATTTTTTGATTTAGAAGGTAAAAAATACGCAATCTTCACTGATGATCCTGATAAGGTACTCACTGGAGAAATGGATGGAGTTTGTGATGTCCTTTCATCACAACTGCAAATGAATAATAATTCAGAGGATGAAAGCACCACTTTCAAGTTCAATGATTTCCATATTATTGCTAGCGGTGGTGTTGCAACAGGCGCTTTAAATTAACTCACTAGCCCAATATTAAGGAGAAAGTTTATACTTTCTCCCCTTTCTAGATCCATTTTTTACCAATCGAATTAAATATGTGATCTAAATTTTGCGCAGGAAGAGTGACTTAACTTCGAGGTGAAATTTAACGTAAACGATCCTTCTCTTTGCGAAAACTTCAATTAAGAGATAAGTTATTCAAACCAGTAAAATAGACCAGCTATTCACTATGTTTACTGTAATCTAGCGATTTTATTTTCAGGGCCGATTCTGAAATGCTTACGCTAAAAAACAACCCCATACTCCTCAGCTTAAAATTGAATTTTAAGTAAAGATTTACAGTGATGATTGCGATCTCACTATAAAAATTGCTAAGCTCAGTTAAAATAATCGTACAAATAAATTTTTAAATGTGATGAACTTAACAAGACATTGATTTTTATCTAATTAATTACTATTGTTGTTCACAAATACCAACTCATTAGCTAATGGAGCTTTGCTGAAATGTATTATTTTTGGGTACCCTTTTTACCCATGCTGGGGATCATCATTCCCCTCTTGACCAATAAAGTTAGTCGCAGTGCCTGTGCACTGGCCACTGCAATACTTCCGGCTTTAGCCTTAATTTTAATTTTACTGGATTTACCAGCAGTATTTGCAGGGCACGCTTTTCACCAAAGTATTGAGTGGATCCCACAGTTAGGCTTGGCATTGTCATTTCGACTCGATGGCTTATCTGCACTATTTAGCCTGCTAATTTTAGGTATTGGTTTACTAGTCATTTTGTATGCTCGCTACTACTTATCTGAAAAAGATAATATGGGCCGCTTTTACTGCTACTTAATCATGTTTATGACGGCAATGCTCGGCATTGTAATGTCAAACAATATGTTACAGCTTTGGTTTTATTGGGAATTAACCAGTATTAGTTCGTTCTTACTCATTGGCTTTTGGTCGCATAGTAGTGACGCACGTAAGGGTGCAAGAATGGCGCTTACTATTACCGGTGCCGGTGGTTTAGCACTATTAGCAGGCATAATCTTACTGGGACAAGTAGTCGGTAGTTATGAGCTAGATGTAGTATTAAATAGTGGCGAGTTAATCAAGCAGCATCCTTATTATTTAGCTATTTTAGGGCTATTTTTGATTGGTGCTTTTACTAAATCAGCACAATTTCCATTTCACTTTTGGCTTCCACACGCAATGGCGGCTCCAACACCAGTAAGTGCTTACCTACACTCTGCCACCATGGTTAAAGCAGGTATCTTTTTACTGGCACGTTTTTATCCAGTATTAGCTGGCACAGAAACATGGTTCGTCGTAGTATCATTAACAGGCTTATTCACCCTATTATTGGGCGCATATACAGCACTATTTAAACATGATTTAAAAGGCCTCCTGGCTTATTCAACTATTAGTCACCTTGGCTTAATTGTCTTGTTACTCGGTTTAAATACCGAATTAGCCGCTATTGCAGCCATCTTCCACATCATGAATCATGCTATTTTTAAAGCTTCTTTATTTATGGCAGCAGGTATCATTGACCATGAATCTGGGTCGCGTGATATGCGCCAACTAAATGGTTTGTGGAAATACATGCCGATCACAGCAACTTTAGCGATGGTTGCCTCTGCATCGATGGCAGGTGTGCCATTACTCAATGGCTTTTTATCCAAAGAGATGTTCTTTGCAGAGACTCTAAACCAAAGTATTTTAGGGTCAATATCATGGTTAATCCCGGTGTTAGCTACAATTGCCGGCGCTTTCGCGGTTGCCTATTCACTGCGCTTTATCCACGATGTGTTTTTCAACGGCGAACCTAAAGGGCTTACTAAAACACCGCATGAACCCCCACGTTATATGCGCGTTCCAGTGGAAATTTTAGTGGCTCTTTGTCTCGTAGTTGGCATATTACCCCACGATACCATTGGACCAATGTTACAAAGTGCCTCTCTAGCAGTGCTCAACCATCCAGTTCCTAACTACAGTTTGTCTTTATGGCATGGGTTTAATATTCCATTGATGATGAGTGGTTTTGCCATAGCGGGTGGATTAGCCATTTACTTGAACCGTCAGTATCTATTTAAGTTTGCAGGAAAGTTCCCAATCATTGATGCAAAAGCAGAGTTTGAAGGTTTTATACAAATCTGCGTTAAATGGGCACAACAAATAACAGAGAAATTAGAAACGGGCTCGTTACAACGCTACGCATTTTGTTTGTGTTTTTTCGCTTTATTATTAATAGCTCCACCTTTATTAGAGCTCGATTCAACACGAGGTAGCTTGGCAGGTTCACCAATTAATGGTGCGGTTATTGTGGCGGCTGTTTTAATCATCGCGGGCTCAATGGCAACGGTTATTTGGAGTCATTATCGTTTAATCGCGTTGTTAATGCTGTCGTTGGTCGGATTAGTCGTGTCGATTACTTTCGCCTACTTCTCTGCGCCTGATTTAGCGCTAACTCAGCTTTCGGTAGAAATTGTAACGGTAATTTTACTGTTGCTCGCGCTGTATTTCTTCCCACAACATACCCCAACCAGTAAAAGCCGTCCGAGTCATTTCGTCCGTGATATGGCAGTAGCAGCCTTAATTGGTTGTATTATCGGGAGCATCTGTTTTGCTTTAATGACCCATCCTTTAGATAGTATTTCTGATTTTTTCTTAGCAAATGCAAAAACTGGCGGTGGCGGTACGAACGTAGTTAACGTTATTTTAGTTGATTTCCGTGGCTTTGATACCTTTGGTGAAATTACCGTATTAGGTATTGCAGCATTAGGTATTCACAAACTGATCGCCGGTATGCGTTTATCAATGCGTACTAAAGATCACGATGGACGCCTCTGGGCTAGCGATAAATACCCGATGTTACTTTCTGTTGTCTCGCAAAGCTTATTACCACTATTCTTGCTTATTTCTGCTTATATCTTTATGCGCGGACATAATCTTCCAGGTGGTGGCTTTATTGCTGGGTTAATCACCTCTATTGCGCTAATTCAACAATACCTTGCACATGGTGTTGGATGGATGACTAAACGAGTAAGTATTAGCTATCACTATATGACAGCAATTGGTTTAGTAACCGCAGGCTTAACTGGCTTAGGCAGTTGGATGTTTGGCAGACCATTCTTAACCTCTTGGTTTGAATATGTGTCTTTGCCTTGGATAGGGAAATTTGAACTTACCAGCGCATTAGTTTTTGATCTGGGTGTTTACTTTACCGTTATCGGTGCCACCCTACTTATCTTAGCGAGCCTCGGTAAGCTAACTACTAAAGAACGTGTTAAAGAAGGAGAAAGGTAATGGAATTAGTCTACGCCGTGTGTGTCGGCTTCATGAGTGCCTGTGGCATCTTTTTAATGTTGCGTGGCCATACATTTACCTTAGTGATTGGCCTTACAATGTTATCGTACGCCGTTAACCTATTTTTATTTGCCAGTGGTGGTTTAACCATCGGCGCGCCTGCCGTTTTAAACGGCAGTGAAAATTATGCAGACCCACTACCGCAAGCTCTAGTATTGACTGCGATTGTAATTGGCTTTGCGATGACCGCTTTTGCCGTTATTTTAGCAATGCGTGGTCGCTCAGAACTCGGTAATGACCATGTGGATGGAACTGAGCCCTTTGATCGCTTAGCTGCAGAGGACAAATCCTAATGAGCTTGTTTGACCATTTAGTTATTTTTCCCGTATTAGTCCCTTTTTTCATCGCAGTTGCGTTGCTTCTGCCAAGTTTAACTAATTCCTTAGCACGACAACGAGTGATAACCATCACTGCCAATATATTAATGGTTGTTATCGCATTTACTTTACTTTTCACAGTGAAAGAACAAGGGATCCAAGTTTATGCTCTTGGAGATTGGAGTGCGCCTTTTGGTATTGTTTTAGTCGCAGATACTTTTTCAGTACTACTCGTTTGTTTAAGTGCAATTTTAGGCTTAGCAGTGACGTTATATGCGAGTGCAGGCGAAGATAAAAACGGTGACTTTTTCCACCCACTGATTATGTTTCAATTGATGGGAATTAACGGCGCCTTTTTAACTGGTGATGCCTTTAATCTATTCGTATTTTTCGAAGTACTGCTCATCGCTTCTTACGCTTTATTAATGCATGGTGGCGGAAAACAACGCATACAGGCGAATATCCATTACGTATTTCTTAATCTAATTGGCTCGTCTCTGTTTTTGTTTGCTCTTGGTACGTTATACGGCACCTTAGGTACACTTAACTTCGCAGATATGGCCGATAGAATTCCGTTACTCTCACACAACGAATTATTGATCACGAAATCAGGCGCTTTATTGCTATTGGCCGTATTCGGTTTGAAAGCAGCAATGCTACCTTTGCATTTCTGGTTACCCAAAGCTTATGCAAGTACAAGTGCACCTGTCGCCGCGTTATTTGCAATCATGACTAAAGTGGGTATCTATAGTATTTGGCGCATACACGGTGCAATGTTTGCTGATCAAGCGGGTGAACTAGCTAACATCGCCTTGCCCTGGTTATGGCCTATTGCATTATTAACCATTGCTATTGGCGCAATTGCAGTATTGGCAAGTCAAAGCTTACGAGTACTTTGTAGTAACTTAGTAGTGGTATCTGTAGGTACGCTTTTGGTCACTATCTGCCTAAATACTGTACAAGCAACAGCAGCAGGTATTTACTACCTGTTACATAGTACCATTGCCTGTGCAGCCATGTTTTTACTGGCGGGATTAATTCAGCAGCAACGCGGTAAAGCGGAAGATCGCTTCGTTGCCAGCCGGGCAATGCCACAAGCAGGTATTTTAGGGTTTGTTTTTGCCTTATTAGCGATAGCGTTAATTGGCATGCCGCCGTTATCTGGGTTTGTGGGTAAAGCATTAATTTTACAATCAGTCACAAATGCTAACCAAGCAATGTGGGTTTGGCCATTAGTACTTGTTGCTGGACTTATCGCTTTAATCGCCTTGTCACGTGCAGGTACTTCACTATTTTGGCGAACCAGTGGCGAGAGTACAAATGAATTAAAGGGGCAACCTATTCAATATGTTGCCATCGGTTTATTGGTTGCGATATTACCGCTGATGGTCATTTTTGGTGGTGCAGTCAGTGACTTTTCTCAACTAGCAGCAGAGCAACTCAAAACGGGTTTAACCCTGCAACAACTTAATGAGGTAGCCCAATAATGGATAAGGTACGTAAGTTTATTTGGTTCCCTACTCCCTACCACAGCATACTACTGTGGTTAGTGTGGCAAATACTGCATGATTTTAGTCGCGGTCACATGATATTAGGGGCGGTTTTTGCCATTGTTATTCCTTGGATTGTTGCCCCCCTAAGTGAAAAAGAATCGGTGGCTAAAAAGCCACTAAAATTATTGACTTATACTTTGCGGTTACTGTTTGACATCATTGTTTCCAACTATGATGTTGCAAAGCGTGTACTGCAAAGTAATCGCAGCTTACAGCCTGCTTTTATCGCTGTGCCATTAGACATTAGTGAGCCGTTACCATTAACTCTATTCACTAGTAGCGTTTCATTAACACCGGGAACCGTGAGTGTCGAATTGTCTGATAATAGACAGTGGCTATATGTTCATGTGCTTCACCTTGAAGATGAACAACAATTAATTAACCTTATTAAAAAACGATATGAAATGCCTTTAAAGGAGATTTTCGGATGTTAAGTTACGCTATTCTCATCGCTTGTGGCCTAATCTGTAGTGCATTGGCCTTAAATGCTTGGCGTTTGATCATTGGTCCAACAACACCAGATAGAATTATTGCCGTTGATACCATGTACATTAATAGTATTGCATTGATTATATTGTTAGGCCTTTACCAAGGTTCAGCAAGTTACTATGAAGGGGCATTATTAATTGCACTGCTTGGGTTTGTAAGTACTTCTGCATTTTGTAAGTACTTATTACGTGGCGATATAATCGAGTAAGGAACTCAGATGACTGTATTTTTAGAAGTAATAGTAAGTGTACTAGTAGTGCTCGGTGCGATTGTGATGCTAATAGGCTCTATTGGTTTAGCAAAGTTTCCTGATTATTTCACTCGTTTACATGCACCAACCAAGGCGAGCACTCTCGGAGTTGCCTGTATTCTCATCGCATCAATGATATTTTTCAGTGTAAAAATCGGACATGTGGACTTTAAAGAGTTATTAATCAGCATGTTTTTGTTGATCACGGCACCAGTGGCGGCACATATGCTCGCAAAAGCAGGCCTGCACTATAAAGTTAAGATGAAAGATAGTACTCAAAATCAACATTTGGCTAAAAAGGCTTATTTACATCAAAATCCAAATGAAAAATAAACACCCTGTTAAGCAGGACTTATTATTGCTAAACCGATTACATTATTAACCTTATTAATATGCCTCACACAAAACAGATGCGGTAAATTAACGATAGGGGGTAAGTCTTAGTAGCTTCGCCCCCTGTTTGTCCTCAAGAATCCATATTGCCCCATTATCATCTTGATCCACCTCTCGAATCCTACTATTTAAGAGAAAACGCTCTGCCTCAAAAGCTTTATCACCTTTAATAACAACTCGTATTAATGATTGAGACCTTAGTCCACCAATCAACGCATTACCTTTCCACTTTGTAAACATAGTGCCTGAATAGATGATAAGTCCGGATGGTGCAATGGTCGGTATCCAATAAACCTCAGGGGCATTAAACTCTGGCCGAGTATCATGATCTGCAATGGCAATGCCTGAATATTGATCTCCCCATGACACAAGTGGCCAGCCATAATTACCTCCTGCTAGGGTAAGGTTAAGTTCATCACCATCTTTAGGGCCCATTTCATGGGTCCATAGCCTCCCCTGTTGATCAAAGGCAATACCTAATACATTACGGTGACCCAGTGACCAAAAGGTTTTAGCAAGCTCGCCTTTGTTTTGAAAAGGGTTATCCAATGGTAACGAGCCGTCATCATTTAACCTAATCACCTTACCAAGGTTTTGTGTCCACTCTTGGGCCGGGGCCTGTTTTTGACGATCACCAGATGTAATAAACAGCTTGTCATCAGGGCTAAATGCTAATCTATAGGAGTAATGCCCACTTCCAGAAACTTTAGGTTCTTGCTTCCAGATAACCTGTTTTTCTTTCAGTTTCAGAGGTTTTACTTGAGTATTTAACCGCGCTCGAAGCACCACTGCACCTCTATTTCCTGCTTTATCTTGCTCAACGTAGGATAGATATATCCAATTGTTTTTATGGTATTGAGGGTGAATAATGACATCCCCCAATCCACCCTGCCCTGCTAATGATACTTCAGGTACGCCCATCACAGAGGCTTTGGCTCGAGAATCAGGAGAAAATAAAAATAATGCTCCGTTTTTCTCTGTGATCAAAAGATCGCCGTCCGGTAGGAAGCTCATCGCCCAAGGGTTATGAAATATTGCAAAGGCCTCTGAGATAATCTGCGAACCAGCACTCCCCTGTATTTTTTTAGTCGTAGCTTGTACCAAGCTATTTCCACAAAAAAGTATTAGCAGTATAGGTGGTAGGTAGGTTGTAAAACAGAATCTGACCATTGCATTATCTCTAATTTAGTTAAAACAATTCGTATCGAAATGCATAAAAAATCAACATTTACACTTTGTACCGCTCGAGTATAGAAACAATAAAAACACAGTCAATATTGGCTTTTGAAATAGCATCCATAAAAACCGACTATAAAAGTAGATAAACCTTCTCCCCCTTAAGCTATTCGCAAAATGCGAATGCACTTTGCAAATAAATACAATTCATCTCATTTAAAAAAGAGAAGAAAAACACTAACACACTGATTTTAAATAAAATAAAAAACTGGCGCACTCTGTGCAATATCCCTCTTACTAATCGAAAAGTATCAGATGGGAGCACGATCATGAAAGCATTAACTTTAAACCAAACCAAGCAGTGGCTTAAAACTAGCCAACACCCAATGGCCAAAATGATCTTTTCTCAGCTAAAGAAATTATTTCGTTTTGAACTACCCGCACCTAAATTCATTTTGCGTCCAATGTATTTTATTTACCAGTTCAGTACCCAACTATTTCTCACTTTTACCCGCGTTATTATTTGGACCCCATTACTAAAGGGTCGTCTCCATCGATTTGGTGAGAACCTTAACCTCTATGGAGGCTTGCCTTACATAAGTGGGCCACTACAAATCTCTCTCGGAGACAATTGCCGTATATCAGGCCAATCGACGTTGACGGGCAGAAGTTGTGCACCACAAACACCACAATTAATACTGGGCGATAACATTGATATTGGCTGGATGACCACCATTGCAGTCGCTACGCGTGTTCAACTTGGCAATAATGTACGTATTGCTGGTCGCGCTCTATTAGCCGGTTACCCTGGGCACCCTATTGATGCTGAAGCGCGTGCAATAGGTTTACCTGAAACAGATGATCAAGTTGGTGACATTGTCTTGGAAGACGATGTTTGGTTAGCCACTGGTGTATCAGTCATGGCAGGAGTAACAATTGGACAAGGAACCATTGTCGCGGCAGGTAGTGTGGTCACTCATGATCTTCCAGCAATGGTATTAGCAGCAGGCATTCCAGCTAAAGTTATTCGCTCTCTTGCCCACAATAATTCAGCCCAGGAGCTATAACATGCATCATGATCTGATTGTATTTGCCGAGGATTGGGGTGGACTACCAAGTAGCACACAACACCTGATCAAACAGCTTGCTAAAACACGAAAAGTAATTTGGATAAACTCTATCGGCTTACGTCAACCTACTTTTACTCTTCGTGACATTAAACGTGCTTTTAATAAGTTAATAGCGACAAAAGTGGATAGCGAAACGCCACAAACTAGCGTGCCTGTTAATCCTCATTTTCAGATTATTAATCCACGCACGTTACCTGCGCCACGTAGCCATTTTGCTCGTTTTATAGCCAAAAAACTCTTGTTGTTACAGTTAAAACCAATTATTAAACAAGCGCAGTTACAAGATCCTATTCTGTGGACATCCCTTCCTACTGCTGTTGATGTGGCTGGTTACCTCAATGAGAGCGCATTAGTATATTACTGTGGTGATGATTTTTCTGGCCTTGCAGGGGTTGATCATGCCACCGTTGCACAGCGCGAATATGAACTGAGCTTAAAAGCAGATTTGATCATGGTATCAAGTGACAAACTTCTACAGCAATTTCCCTCATCTCGGACACAACTGCTCACTCATGGGGTGGATTTTACGCTATTCGCAACACCCGTGGCTCGCGCAAATGACTTACCAGATAACGGCCGTCCTATTGCTGGTTTCTATGGCAGTATTTCAGCGTGGCTTGATATTGATCTATTAGCAGCCATCATAAAGAAAATGCCACATTGGCAGTTTGTATTTATTGGCGCTACGGTTGTAGATACTTGTAAAATAAGCATCTTTGAAAACGTAACATTCTTAGGCCCACGGGATCATAGTCAGCTACCTTCATACTGCCAACACTGGACGGTTTCATTATTACCTTTTGTTGATAATGCACAAATTCAAGCTTGTAACCCCCTTAAATTAAAAGAATACCTAGCGGCGGGACGCCCTATTATTAGTACCGATTTTGCGGCCATCACCCCCTATAAAGGGTTAGTGCAAATTGCCAATAACGTCGATGCGATGGTAGAAGCCCTAAATGCGAGTGAGCAGTTACAAACACTGCCACATTTTAGTGATGCGTTACAAAGTAAAGTAATCAACAAAAGCTGGGAGTCACGCGCGACAGAGGTTAATCATTGGCTGGAGTGTTTATGAATAGCTTAAATTACCGTTTTTATTTTATTTTAGCGGGCGCTTGGCGTCGTCGCTACAGCATTCTGATACCAATGATCATTTTGCCATTGCTTGCCAGTTTATTAAGCTTTATTAGCCCTAAAAACTATGCATCGCACACCAGTATGTTAATTCAGGAAACATCAAAACTTAACCCTTTCTTGGAAGATTTAGCGGTGTCATCAATGCTAAAAGAGCGCATCAACTCATTGAAAATACTACTCCACAGTCGCCATATTTTAGGCGCTGTAGCGTCTGAACAGGGACTGGTTGATGAGCATACAACCGCGGCGCAGCACGATCACGTTATCGCTCAATTATCAAATGCGTTAAGTATTGAAATGTTGGGCAAAGATCTTATTCGTATCGATTACCAATCAAACTCACCGCTGGGTATGAAGGAGATGTTGGAATCAGTGAGCACGCAATTTATCGAGCAAGTACTCGCGCCTGAGCGATCTTCTATGAATGATTCAAGTCGCTTTTTAGCTGAGCACCTTAATAAGCGTCAAATTGAGCTTGATAAAGCAGAACTGGCAATGGCGCAATACAAAGATGCCAACGCAAATGAGTTACCAGAGCTTTACCTTACCAACATTTCTCGCCTTGCTCAGATGAAACAACGCCTTGCTGAACGTCAAGCAACACTTGATGGTGCAAGCCGAAGCTTAGGTGGCATCAATCAACAACTGTCTAAAACAAATCCTGTGCTTGGGCTTATTGAGCAGAAAATTATCGTATTACAAAGCGAATTAGCTTTATTACAAGGTCGCTATACAAATCAGCATAGCAAAGTGGTCACTGCGGTGAAAAACTTAAATCTTCTGCAAGAAGAGCGTCAAAAACTACTTAATGCTATCGAAACAAACCAAGATGAAAACTTAAGTATCGAGAAACTCTGGGCGATTGGTAATAATTACCAGATTAATAATTCACAACTACAAAACGCCACCAGCAAACAACCCCTTCTTATTTCGCAGTTAGAAAATATGCAACTGACCAGTGGCAAGGTACAGGGGTTAATTGAAGAGGTAAAAAGCTTAAAAAGCATGATTGCTGAAATTGAACAACAAATTGCCAGTTATGGTGCTAATGCCAGTCTGCTTTCAAAGTTAGAGCGAGAAGTTGCCGTTAAACGCGATCTTTACGATGACATGTTAGTACGTTTTGAAAAAGCAGGAATTACCTCTTCACTGGGGGTTTTTGAACAAGATAAACGCGTGAAGGTGATTGACCGCCCTTTCACTCCAACACGCTCTACGAATAAACCTTTAATCCTATTTATCATCAGTGGTCTCATCGGTGGCATTTTACTCGGCTGTGGATTGGCCATTATTCAAGAGTTAAGTGATAGCACACTGCGCACTCGTGAACATCTACACCGCTTAACCGGAGCACCGGTATTTAGTCGCATACCACGTATCCATAACTCACTAAACAATGAACGCATGGTTAACCCCGTTAGCAACAACCACCTTTCCAATAATTCTGCTCAAGGAGAATTCGCATGAAAACCGTCCTTCAAGTTGTACAGCACCTACGCCCAGGCGGTATCGAAACGATCGCGCTGGATCTAATCTCTTTTGCGTCGCAGGATGAACAGCACTTCATTGTTAGTTTAGAGGGGGATTTAGCTTCAGCAATCAAACAATGGCCGAAACTTGCATCCTTTGAAAAACAATTAATCTTTTTAAATAAACAGCCTGGCCTAAGCTACTCGTTACTTTTCTCATTATTAAAGTTATTCAAAAACATGTCGCCGGTAGCGGTTCATACTCACCATATTGGGCCACTATTATACGCAGGCTTAGCCGCGCGTTTAAGCTCAGTTAAACACCTTATTCATACAGAGCATGATGCTTGGCACCTAAATGATAAAAAACGTCGTTTATTACAACGTAACGCCATTAAGGTATTACACCCCACCTTAATAGCGGATGCAAAAACCGTTGCTGAGCAGATGAAAATACGCCTTAAAAGCAAACATAAGATCCGCGTTATACGCAATGGTATTAACTGTGAAACCTTCACCCCGGGCAACAAACCATCAGCCAGAGCACACTTTGATTTGCCTGAAGATAAAGTGATCATTGGTTGTAGTGGACGAATGGAAAAAGTGAAAGGACAAAGTGTCCTTATTAACGCATTAAGTATCCTACCGAAGCATGTACACCTTGCCTTTGCAGGGAGTGGTAGTACTGAAGCTGCACTACGTGAATTAGTCGACATGCTTGCGCTTAACGAACGAGTTCATTTTCTCGGTCATGTTGATCAGATGCCCCGTTTTTATCAATCCTTAGACATTTTTTGCTTACCCTCTTTAAATGAAGGTTTTCCACTTTCACCACTGGAAGCACAAGCTTGCAATATCACAACATTGGTTACCAATGTCGGTGCCAGTAAAGAAACCGTTTGCCCAGTTACAGGGCGATATGTAGTGCCTAATAACGCTAGCGCGATGGCAAAAGTACTGAAAGAAATGCTAATGACGGTCAATGAATGCTCGCCACGCACATTTGTTGAGCAACATGGCAACCTGCGTAGCATGATTAATGCCTACGCTAGCCTTCGTCATTCGCCACAATTCACAGGAGTCTGTTATGAGTAATTTACTTTTAATTGTTATTACCTTAGGCAGTGGTTTATTAGTGATTTACCATCACATTGGCTACCCATTAATGCTGCGTTTGTTAGCGAAACAGCGTTTACAAACAAAGCACAAAACAGAGCCGATTAAAGGAGATCGCCACTACACTGACTCCGACGAAGATGCGCAACTTGCTGATATTGCTATTGTGATGCCCGCTTATAATGAAGCGCAATGGATTGCTGAAAAAATTCGTAACCTGGCTGCCTTAGATTACCCAGCTAGCCATCTACAAATTATTATTGGTTGTGATGGTTGCAGTGATGATACTTTCGCATTAGCAACATCAACCGCAAAAGAGCCAGAGTGTGCACACCTCAATATCAACATTATTGAGTTTAAAGAAAACCGAGGAAAGGTTGCCCTACTCAATGACCTACTGAGCAATATCGATTGTGAATTAGTGGCACTTACCGATACTTCTGCACTGCTCTCCATTGATGCCCTATTAGTTGCAACGCAACGTTTTAACGATCCTAACATTGGCGTATTAAATGGCCATTATCGAGTTATTTCACCTGGTTCACAGGGCGAGCAAACCTACTGGGATTACCAAAGCCAAATTAAATTAAGTGAAGCTGCGCTTGGTTCAACGCTTGGAGCACACGGGGCTTTTTATATGTTTCGTTATGCACTCTTTGAGCCGCTTGCAAGCGATACTATCAATGATGATTTTATTTTACCCATGAAAATAGTAGCAGCTGGTTACCGCGCGGATTACGAACAAGCGATCAATGCGTTGGAATTAGAGAGCGCAGATAACCAACAAGATCATCACCGTCGTCGTCGTATTGCAGCCGGAAATTTACAACAACTATTGCGTTTAAAAGCACTACTGTTACCACGCTATAAAGGCGTAGCATTCTCATTTATCTCAGGTAAAGCATTACGCGTTTTAATGCCCTTTTTAATGCTCAGTGCATTATTAGGATCACTAATATTAGCCAGCCAACATGTGCTTTTTTTAGGCTTAGCCATTGCACAATTAACCGCTTATTGCATGGCAGCATGGCAGCTCATCTTCAAGCCACAACAAAGTAATAAAGCCAGTAAATTACTCGCTTATTTAGTCAGTGGTCATTGCGCAGGGTTAATTGGCAGTGTGCGATACCTGCTTCGTTTAGACAAAGGCCACTGGCACAAAGTTAACAGTTCAAAGTAACGGTTCAAAGTACCAGAAAGACAAATACAGATTAAAAATATAAATCATCACTTAAAATAGCTTAAGGAAAACATTATGAATACATTTACCCAACGTTTCGATAACAAGCCCCTTACTTCTGAGACCTATATTCACCCTGTGGTTGTATATGGAAAACGCCTTTTTGATATCCTTTTCTCAATCTGCGCATTACTCATCTTATTCCCGATTTTACCATTTATCGCGCTAGCAATTAAACTTGATAGCACTGGCCCGGTTTTTTATCTGCAACCACGACTAGGGCAATCACAGAAAGGCAACCTTAACGTTTTTAATGTGATTAAATTTAGAACCATGGGCATCGATGCTGAAAAAGAGGGAAAGGCATTATTAGCAACAAAATCTGATCCGCGTATTACACGTGTGGGTGCTTTTTTACGTAAAACTCGTTTTGATGAAACGCCACAATTTATCAATATATTACGTGGAGAGATGTCATTAATTGGTCCTCGCCCTGAGCGCCCTGAGCTCACCAGCGCAATCGATAAAAAAATGCCTTTTTTCAGTGAACGGACCTACCAAGTCCTACCAGGTTTAACTGGATTGGCACAAATAAAACAAAGTTACCTTGGCAGTGTCGATGATATTGACCAAAAACTTGCCTTTGACCATGCATATTCACTGTCTATCAGCCACCCTCTTAATTGGCTAAAAACAGATATGTTCATTTTGCTACAAACAGTACTAACGGTATTAAAGTGCAATGGATAAATTAATTAAAAAAAGCCAGCTTATGCAACGGATTTTTATAGTCATTTTGGGGCTGTCGGTATTATTGTTACTGCTTCCTGCAATAGCAAATAATATCCCTGTCTGGTGGTTAGATAACCTGCTTAATTTGCAGCTACAATGGGCACTACTGAGTGGCTTATTAATCATGCTTAACTGGTTGTATATAAAACAATGGCGCATGAGTAGTAGCTTGTTACTCAGCGGGTTAATTTTCTATAATTTAAGTTGGTTGTATTTTCCCGTTATGCAAACATCAGAAAATAAACATCAGCAAGTGACGCAAACACTGACCGTTGCTCAGTTTAATTTAAATTATAACAACCCTAATTTAAAACAGTTATTACCCAAACTCGGAAACTCAAGCTTTGATCTATTGGTTATTCAAGAGGCATCTGATAGTGAGCATAAGAACATTAATGCCCTTGCTAAATACTATCCCTATTCATTTGGATTAAGTAAGCTAGAAGCCACCCCTTCTGGTATGGCAATATTTTCACGCTGGCCAATTAGCGAACAACAGGTGCACGATCTTGGTTATAAAAGCGGGCATATATTAGAAGTTATTCTGCAAATAGGTGATATAAACACACCAGTACAGCTTTTTGCGCTTCACCCAGGCTCCCCGCGAAGCATTGAATTATGGGAGCGACGTAATCAAACATTAGCAACCGTTGCCAATAAAGTTGCCCACTCGACCTTCATAAATAAAATCGTTATTGGCGATTTTAATAGCTCACCGTGGACCACCTCATTTAAACAGTTTCAACATACAAGTGGTTTAAAAAACAGTGCGCAGGGATTTGGTTATCTACCAAGTTGGTCCTATAGCGCCAAACCAGTGCTAGCCATGTTGAGTAGCGTTTATATCGATCATCACCTAGTTAGCCCTACTTTTAAAGTCCTTGATAAGCACACACAACGTTTAGCTGGATCAGATCATTTAATGGTGATCACCGAATTAGCAATGTAAAAAATAACAAAATATCATTGCAAAAGGATTTGCAAATTGCGAAAAACTAACCTTAAAAAACCATAAAAAACGCCTAAAAAACCGTAAGCAATTGTTTTTAAATAACATAATATTTTAGGCACACCCCCTGCAATACCCCATATATCTTCAACAACCTATGGGTGATAACGATGAATATTATACAACTAGACAACAACGATCGTGCGCTTATGATTCAACTAAGCGGTGAAATGGATGCGCAAGGATGCAGTAAAATCCGTCCCGATTTAGAACAAGTAACTCAGCAACAACAGCCTCACGTCATAATCGATCTCAATGCAGTCAGCTTTATCGACTCATCTGGTATCGGCGCCATTGTGTTTCTATTTAAACGTTTAAAGGCACAAAATCGTAACTTAGAAATTATTGGCGTTCAGGGGCAACCTAAAGAGTTAATGCAGCTACTTCGTATGGACTCTGCAATTCCAATGCAATACCTTACTGAATCACAGGAGGCCCTATGCGCGCAATAATGCCTCCACTATGTCTTGCTATATTGTTAAGCACGGCAGGCTGTTCAACGACAGCCCCTAAAGGGCAAGGTGGTTTTGCTGAACATGACTATAGCCGTGATGCAAGTAGCGACGATGACTATATTAATAACTATAGCGAATCACAAAGCCATCCGATTGGTCTGGAAAATGCCCTTTATTTTGAGCAACAGTTATCAAAGCGTCACCTCGACAGCTTAATTATTGCGGGTGCGAATATCTGTTTTCCAGCAACTGTCAAGACAGCAAAGATTCGCCAAGCACGCATTTCACGTGAGCTACAAGGTGGTTTAAAAGAAGATGCAGCAAACGATTTAATCATTCAACGAGATCAGTTAAACCGTTTAGAGCGTCGCCTTAATTATGTGCAGATGCAAGAGAGTTGTTTACCAAGTTCATCGGCCAATACAGCCACATTGTCAGATGCAAGTAACGCTTCGCAAGCAAACAACTTAACAGCGGAAAAATTAGCGTATATCAGCACGTTATTAAACAATAATAATCAGTTTGTTGTTAACTCTAGTGAGCTTAACCCGCGTTATATCGGTCAACTTTCTGAAGCGTCACAGTTATTACGCGATCATCCTCAATATCATCTTAAGCTGACAGGCCACAGTGATAAAACCGGAAACTCAGAACGTAATTTAAAACTTTCTATCGCTCGAGCAACACAGGTAGAGCGTTACCTGCTGATTTTTGGTTTTAACCCCAACAATATTAGCGTTCATGGTAGTGGCGAAAAAGAGCCTTTATTTACCCAAGATAAAGCCCCTGCACGACTTGTTAACCGTCGCGTCAGCATTGAGTTATTCGAACAGAGTCCTTCATTAGAGGTAATGCCACTATGAATATCTTAAACTTGAAACGTTATTTCGCGCTGCTAATCCTGTTCACATCATCTATGATAGTGAGCGCCAACTCTATCGAGTATCAGATCCAAAATGGTGATCTTTTACAAATATCACTTCCAGGAGAGGTAGCACTTGCACAACCTTTTCAAGTAGATAGAGAGGGACGAATTATTTTACCCGAAGTAGGTGCGATGCAGGTTAGTGGCTTAACAATTGCAGCGATGACGCGTCAAGTTAGCGATAAACTTAAACAAGTTTATCTTGATATCGATAACCTCAATATTTACCTACTTAAGAAGCAGTTAATCATCAACGTTCGTGGTTATGTAGTTGAGCCAGGTGAGTTTACCCTGCAATCGGACGCTTCAATCCAATTAGCGATCTATGCTGCCGGTGGCCTACGTAAAGGGGCTCAGCTCGATAGGTTACAACTTATTCGTAATAAAAAAACCACCGTATTTAACTATAAACAATACCTCGACAGCGGTGATAGTAGCCTGCTACCTACATTACAATCGATGGATTCATTGTTCATCCCTGCTTCACCGATGACCGGAAACGTTGAAGTAGAATACAACCCTTCTGAATTAACTAATGCCGGCGACTCAGAAAATAATAGTAGCGCGATTAAAGTATTTGGCGAAGTGAACCACCCAGGTAGTTTTGCCTACAAAGAGTCGATGGATATTGTTGACCTATTAATGGGCTCAGGTGGCGTGACGCGTTACGCAGGCGTTGAAAAAATTCGTGTGATAACCGATGGCAAACCCACGTTATTTAATCTAAAAAAATACCTTGATTCAGGCGATCAACAGCACCTCCCAGCCATTCAACAAGGTGCAACCATCTTTGTCCCTAAACAGGAAGAGGAGATAAAAAGTGGTGCGAATATGGTTTACGTGATGGGTGAAGTCGCGAAACCCGGCGCTTATGAAAGCACCAAAGGCGCCACTTTTATGGATATCCTTGCCAATGCGGGCGGACCAACTCGTTTTGCAGAGTCACGCCAAATTCGAATTATTAAAGCAGATAACAGCATCATTGCTTTCGATCTAAGCGCTTATACAGAAGGACGCATTAAAAACATTCCAACCATATCAGCGGGCGACGCAATTTTTGTTCCCGAAAAAACCGACATGAATGAGAAATCGTGGTTGAAAGTGACCCCCAATCGCGCCGTCAGAGTACTTGGGTCTGTGGTAAAACCGGGCCGAATCGAATGGTCTGATGAGATGTCATTATTAGACCTATTAGCACACGTCGGGGGCCCAACACCTGAAGCTGATACCGCTAATATCGAAATAGTGGTACCACAGAGCAATGGCAGCACTCAGGTACATAACTTTAACCTAAATGCATTTTTAAAAGAGGGACAGAGCGATAAGCAGTTACCCGTGATTAAAGCAGGAAGTACGATTATGCTGCAACAGTTGCCTCAAGATCCAAGCGATAATAAATCTCAGTGGGTACGCCAATCATCGCAAAAATCGATCTATATTTTCGGACAAGTAGGCGCACCAGGCCGTTACATGTTCACTAATGAGATGAATTTTTTAGATATTTTAGCCGCCGCTGATGGCCCTACTGAACAAGCAGATCTGCGCAATATTCGTATTAATCACCGCGATGATATGCGCAAAGGCGTGAGCAAATTAGATCTCGCTTTATATTTTGAAACCGGTGACGACCACTTATTACCGAACGTTAGAACCGGCGATACTATCTACATTCCTGAAAAAAACCGTATCTGGTTAGACAAAAGCAAAGAGAGCACGGTACGTGTGCTAGGCGCAGTCAATAAACCCGGCCGTTACCGTTTTGATGACACCATGACACTGTTAGACCTACTCGCAGAGTCTGGCGGGACGGTAGAAGATGCTTTTATTGAAAATATTACCGTGGTTAATATGTCTTGCTGTCGCGATCAAGCACGTCGCTTTGATCTAAAAGAATTTACTCACACAGCAGCGTTTTCAGACCTCCCCGTGTTAAGAGCTGGCGATACTATCTATATTCCATACCGAAGCGAAAGTGGTTATGAAAAATTTCGTAAAGGTTTGACAGATGTAGTTCAGATTGTCGCGCTAGGCGCATTAATTGGTCTGTTATAAATATCAATTTATTAATACAAGTAAGGAGACAAGGTATGAATATTCCCTATCACAATATGGAAATTGAACAGATATACACACAGCTACTCAGCAATCCTCGTGCCTCTATCGCTATCTGCGCAGCGGAGCAAGGTGAAGGCGTCACCAGCCTTGCTTTTGCATTAGCGCAACGTAATTTATTAGCAGGTCATTCAACACTGTTGGTCGACCTTAACCTTTATCGCCCTTCAATAAAAAGTTTACTTACGTTTCAGGCCGACCCGACAACCTTCGCGGGTCAAACGAATAAACACAGTAAACGATCGTTATTAGGTTTACCGCAGTTAGTCTGTAGTGAGCAGAACAGCGCTGTACTCAATGGCGTGATTGCACCAAATAAGCGCCAACATATTATGAAGCTTCGTCAGCCTGGAGTTTTAGAACAATGTATCGAGGAGTGGCTTGAAGAATACGATACGGTGATCATTGATACTTCGCCACTCAATAGAATTAATGCACAAAATATTCCCCCAGAGCGAATTGCAGCTGCCTGTGATGGTGCAATATTGTGTGTACTTGCAGGGCGTACTCCTGAAGCGGCTATCGATAATGCCATGGTAAAATTAAACAGCACCCAAGCTCAATTATTAGGTTGTGTATTTAATGATCGCGACAACCCGACCTTAAAACAAGAGTTATTACGTGAAGTCGACCGTATCAAACCTATGCTTAACTTTATCAGCAGACCATTAAGAAATATGATCAATAAGAGCCGCTTACTGGCATTGGAAGTGTAATGATGGAAACGATTATAATAGAAATATTTAAACCTGTTTCAGAGAATATTGCCCGTGAATGTCGACATGCGCTACAAGAAAGCTTTGCAGAGCAAATCCCCAACACCATTGCATCGCGTATTTTACTCTGCGTCTCTGAAGCCGTCACTAACTTAGTTGAACATAACAAGCCAGCCCCTACAGACATAGGAGTTCGTTTTTTACGAATAACAAATGGCTGGCAACTTACCGTATTTGATAACGGCCAGACATGGGATCCGACAGCCAATTTAAATGACGACCTACTTACCGAATTTAGTGATATAGAAAGTGGCAGAGGCATCGCCCTATTGCATGCCCAAAGTGATGCAATTAAATACCAAGCCAGTAGCAAGTTCCATGCATTTAACCAACTACAGCTATTCTGGTCACAGCCACTGCCTACCCCTAAACAAACGATTTTACTTGTTGAGGATAACAACAGTCTGCGCTTATTGTACCAAGCGTACTTGGATAAAAAGTATCATATTGTCACGGCAAGTAATGGTTATGAAGCGCTTGATAAACTCAACCAGCAACATATTGATTTGGTGTTATCAGATATTAAAATGCCTCAAATGAATGGCCTTTCACTGCGTAAAAAAATTAACCAGCAAACTAAAAAAGCATTGCTCCCCTTTGTTTTTTTAACGGCACAAGATGATGATCTCGTTCAGCAACAGGCCTCACAATTGGGTATCGATGATTACCTTATCAAACCCGTTAACAAAGCACGTCTTTTAACCGTCATTGCGCGTGTACTTGGTCGAACACAACAGGTATACCATGGTTTGACAGAGCGCATTGATCAACAAATTAGTGACTCATTACAACCGACATTACCAACAACTTGTGATGGCTGGAATATACAAGTAGCGACACGCAATACAGGCTCTGGTGGAGGAGATTTATTACTGCATCACCGCCTAGAAAATATGACACAATTATTATTAACTGACATTATGGGCCATGATGATAGTGCTAAGTTTTTCTCGCATGCATATGGTGGTTATCTTCACGGGTTACTGCAATCGGTGCACAGTACACAACATGCTGGGACTATTTTAGAACAGCTATCTAATTGCGCTGCGCAAGACAAACTACTATCACAGGTAACACTCACCTGCTGCTCGGTACAATTATTAAAAGAAGGGATCATTTCTTTTGCCAGTGCAGGACACCCAGCCCCACTACTCATTTCAGAACAGGGCATAAGTACAGTCGAAGTATCTGGCATGCTACCTGGCTTGATGGAAAACACTCAATACCAAAGTCATCAAATAACCCTGAGAAAAGGACAGCGTATTGCTCTATTCACAGATGGTTTATTTGAGTCCGCTGAAAATAACCAAGCACGCCAACAACTCCAACAGCAAATAAGTGCTGAACTATTAGCTACGCGACAACAACCCATAGCCCAAGCAATACAGCAGGTAATGTCACGCTTTGACCAATTAACAGGTGCACAACCAAGTGATGATACATTGTTACTGTTGCTTGAGCCAATTCAGTACTAATATCAATAACAAAGGAGAGCTTATGTTATTTTGGAATACACAAAAAACCATCCTCATCATTGATGATGATCGCACCTTATTAAGGCGAGTTTCCTTTCATTTAAATAAATATAAAGGCATTGAAAGTATTGTTTTCGACAATGCTACAGAAGGGTTAGCAGCCGCCACTAGTTTAAAACCCAACCTGATTATTCTTGATTGGACCTTACCGGATATCGAGGGTATTGATGTGCTTGCTAAACTTAAAACAGCGGCAGAAACAAAAAATATTCCAGTCCTGATGCTTACAGGGCATAACAAAATTGGCAACATTGAAGATGCGTTTGAAATCGGGGCAGAGGCTTATATGGTTAAGCCCTTTGAACTTGAAAAGCTCGCAAAAAAATCTTTAAGTTTAATGAAGTAAAAAGATCATGGATATGCGTCACTCAAAGGATTGGATATGAAAAAATTTATTTTTAGCCTACTGTTGGTATTTAACAGTACTTACCTCAATGCAGAGCCCCTCACATTTGCAGTAGTGCCACAGCAGTCGCCCACTAAATTAGCAAAATTATGGCAACCTATTATTGAAAAAATTTCACAACAAACAGGCCTATCAATAAAATTTGCCACAGCTCCCAATATTCCAACCTTTGAAAAACGTTTGGCACAGGGGAAATATGATATCGCTTATATGAACCCATACCACTTCGTAGTTTTTAATCAGTCCCCAGGTTACCAAGCGATTGCAAAAGCCAAAAACAAAAGAATTAAAGGTATTATTGTGGTCGCCAAAAAGAGCCCAATAACGCAATTAAGTGAACTCAATAACGCTACATTAGCTTTTCCTGCACCAGCGGCATTTGCGGCAAGTATATTAACTCAATCAGAGCTAAGCCAACATCAGGTGAAATTCACCGCTAAATATGTATCCTCACATGACTCAGTTTATTTAACCGTAGCCAAAGGAATTTACCCTGCTGGCGGGGGAATTTTACGTACCTTTAACAATGTTTCTGCAGATATCAAAGCCAAACTTAGGGTATTGCATACAACTCCCGGTTATACACCACATGCAATAGCAGTACACCCAAGAGTCAATGCACAACAAACAGAAAAAATTCAGCAAGCATTAATCAACCTTACAGATGATGAACAAGGTGAAAGATTAATCAACAATATTAACATTAAAGGTTTTCAGGGCGCGGTCAATAAAGACTGGGATGATGTTCGCAACTTAAATTTATCGATACAGGTGACTCAATGAGCTTTCGTTTAAAGATTATTCTAGGTATTGCGTTTATTGAATCAGCATTACTCATTTTACTCATTCTCAGTGGCATGAGCTTTCTCAGTGATACCAACGAAGCGCAACTTAAACACCGTGCTGAAGCCACCTCCCTTTTATTTGCAAAAGCAGTTAAAAACCCCCTCATATCTTCCGACTTAGCAACGCTTGAAAGTTTTACACAAGATATCCTAACACTACCTGAAATCGCTTATGCACGTATTAGTAATAACGACTTTATTTTAGCAGAGGGTGGTATAGCTGAATTCCTTAATCGCCCACATGTTGCAGATAATAGCCTTGCAGAGGTTGATGACGGTACCTTTGATATTGTAATTGACATCACTGAGGGAGGTACTGTTTTCGGTACTGTCGAAATTGGGTTGTCAACAGATGCCATTAAACATTCGATCTATCAGGCACAAAGCAGAGCAATTGTCATTGCATGCCTAGAAGTCCTGTTAGTTGGCATATTCTCTTTCATGTTAGTTACTTACCTAACGCAGCAGCTACGCGAGTTAAAAAAAGCATCTGATAAAATATCAATATCAGGCCCTGGTCATCAGGTAAAGGTGACTGGAAAAGATGAAATTGCGGAGGTAGCCAACGCCTTTAATAGCATGTCATCCACCCTTGCTTCAAATTATCAAAAACTCTCTGAAAGTATTGATGCAGAGAGAAAGATGAGTGCCATTGCAAAACGTAATCAAGCACAAAACCATGCGATTCTTAGTGCTTCATTAGATGCATTAATAACTATCGATCAAGCAGGAAAAGTGGTCGATTTTAATAACGTCGCTGAAGTTACTTTTGGCTGGAAGTACGATGAAATATTTGGAAAAAATCTTGCTGATTTTATTATTCCCAAAAATAAACGCAGTGCTCATCATGCTGGTATGCAACATTTCATTCTTAATAAAGAATCCCCCGTCATTAATCAACGTTTACAGCTTAACGCATTACATAAATTGGGGCATAGCTTCCCAATCGAGATAAATATAGCACCAATCGAAACTGAACAGGGCTTACTCTTTACTGCATTTATTCGTGATATTAGTACGCGCTTAGAAGCTGAAGCAGAGCTGCGCATTGCGGCACAAACCTTTGAGTCAAGTGAAGCGATGTTTATTAGCGATGCACAGGGAAATATCATACGTGTTAATCACGCATTCACCAATATAACCGGTTATGGCGAACAGGATGTACTTGGTCAAAACCCGAAAATATTATCATCCGGCCTACATCCCACAACGTATTATCAATCGATGTGGACGACATTAGTTGAGCAAGGGAAATGGAGCGGTGAAATTTACAATAAGCGTAAAAATGGCGAAATATACCCTGAATACCTTAACATCTCAGCAGTGAAAGATGAAAGTGGTGAAACTAGCCATTACATTGCGCATTTTATGGATATCTCTGAACAAAAGAATAATGAAGAAAACCTTCGTAAAGCGCGATTAGAAGCAGAAGCAAGTAATGAATCTAAAAGTCGTTTCTTAGCCTCTATGAGTCATGAAATACGCACCCCCATGAATGCTGTTTTAGGCATCTTAGATCTACTAAAAGATACACAATTAACCGAAAAACAATTAACTCTGATCTCTACCGCGCGTGACTCTGGTGAACTATTGATGACCATCATTAATGATATTCTTGATTTCACAAAAATGGATATCGATGAAAAAGTATTACAATTATCAGTATTTGACCTACACCGACTGCTAAATAACTGTACCTCATTACTCAAACATCTTGCTGATAAAAAAGCACTTAATCTGCGAATAGAGCAATCATCAGACTTGCCACAATTTGTTCAAGGCGATCCCGATAGAATTCAGCAAATACTCATCAACCTCATTAACAATGCCATTAAATTTACTGAACAGGGCGAAGTTAGTATCATCGCAAGCCTCGACTCCGAGATAGATGGAAAATTCATTTTACGTATAAAAATAAACGATACAGGTATTGGCATTGCGCAAGATAACCAAGCTATCCTGTTTGAAGAATTTACCATGGTGGATCAAAGCCACTCTAGACGCTACGAAGGAACTGGACTCGGGCTGGCTATTTGTAAACGATTAATTACCTTGATGAATGGCGAAATTAAAGTTTGTAGTGAACTCGGTAAAGGCAGTAGCTTCGAATTTACAATCATGCTTGATAAGGCCGATGAAAATAATATTCAACAAACAATCGAGCGGGTGAAACCTCAAAAGCCTCGATCCAATATTCGCCTTTTGCTGGCTGAAGATAATCTTGCAAATCAGATGGTTATTAAAAGTATTTTAGAATTTTCTGGCTTGCAAGTTGATGTCGTCAACAATGGCTATGAGGCATTACAAGCGGTGCAAAAATCAGAATATGATATTGTTTTAATGGATATTTCTATGCCTGAAATGGATGGGATGAGCGCAACAAAAGCGATACGAGCACTTTCCTCGCCGGTCTCACAGCTTCCCATTATCGCACTGACGGCACACACACTTAGTGGCGATAAAGAGCGCTTTATTGAAGCGGGTATGAATGATTATTTAAGCAAACCCATCAATCGAAGCGCTACACTTAGTTGTATTGCACGTTGGACAGAAAGAAGACTAGAGCCACGCGATGAAACGCAAAATACTGCGCAGGCTGATGAGTCCGATAGCCAATATGTCGATGAATCTATATTAATACAGTTAGTTAATGATACCGATGCGGAAATCGTGCCAGAGTTAATTCGCTTATATGTTGAAGATAGCGAACAACGAATGCAAAAAATCGAATTAGCGATCACAGAAAGTGATATTGCCACACTTGAATTTGAGACTCATACCATCGGTAGCAGCGCAGTTGCTCATGGCAATGCTAAGCTTTATAAATTAGCAAGAAGCATTGAGCATCAATGCAGAGAAAATGAACATGAACAAGCACTTAAAGATGCAAAACAATTATTACTGGTTGCTAAAAAATCTTTTTCTTTACTCACAACACGTGCACAAAAAGGGTTTGGGTAATGTATGGCAACAAATATTGCATTGGATACCCAGACTTTAAGTTAGTTAAGTAAACGCGATAAAGTAAGCAGTGCATTATCATCATTAAGGAAGGTTTAATGAATAAAAAGCCCAGAATATTAATTGTTGAAGATTCCGCTCCACAGTCACGATTATATGAACAATATTTAAAAGGGGATGATTTAGATATTAGCGTTGTTACGAATGGCTCTGATATGCAAAAATTCATTAAAGCAACGCCACCCGATCTTATTCTTCTCGATTATAAGTTACCCGATATGGATGGCTTACAGATATTACAGTGGATGAAAAAAGATAAATTTAATTGCTTTGTCATTGTAATTACAGCGCACAGCTCTGTTGATGTCGCGGTTGATATGATGCGAAGTGGCGCCAACGACTTTCTTGAAAAACCAGTATCCGCAAGTCGCTTGAAAACCTCTGTAAAAAATCTACTTGAGCGTGCACGTTTACAATCTTTACTAGAAAATTATCAAAATACCTTTGAACGAAAAAATTACCATGGTTTTATTGGTTCAAGTTTACCAATGCAAGCAGTTTACCGAATTATCGATGCGGCAGCTCCGAGTAAAGCAACAGTGTTTATCACCGGTGAAAGTGGCACCGGAAAAGAGGTTTGCGCAGAAGCTATCCATGCCCAAGGTAGTCGCGCTAAGAAATCATTTGTGGCATTAAATTGTGGTGCCATTCCACATGATTTAATGGAAAGTGAGATCTTTGGCCATGTCAAAGGTGCATTTACCGGGGCGGTTTCAGAGCGCCAAGGCGCAGCTTCACAGGCCGATGGCGGTAGCCTTTTTTTAGATGAAATTTGTGAAATGAATTTAGACTTACAAACTAAGTTGCTACGCTTTATTCAAACAGGCACCTTTAAAAAAGTAGGCAGTAATAAGTTAGAAAAAGTCGATATTCGTTTTATCTGTGCCACTAATCGAGATCCCTTAGATGATGTGGCACAGGGGAAGTTTCGTGAAGATTTATATTATCGATTACATGTTTTACCAATTCAACTCCCTCCTTTGCGAGAGCGCGGGAGCGACATTATTGAGATTGCTACGCGTTTCCTTACAGAGTATTCGCAGGAAGAGCAAAAAGCATTTGTTACTTTTTCAGCAGAAGTTAAAACATTAATGACGGAGCAATATGATTGGCCAGGAAATGTACGCCAGTTACAAAATGTGATCCGTAATATTGTTGTATTACACAATGATACTATGGTGCAATTAGCACATCTTCCAGCTCCGTTAAACAGCTTGCAACTTCCAGTTACGACTTCAATAGAGGGGACAGAAAACAGCGATATTAGACAAGCTTCTATTCAAGGATCAACTATTTCTATTAGACCGCTTGCGCAAGTAGAAAAGGAAACTATCGAAACAGCCATTAACTTTTGTGACGGCAATATTCCCAAGGCAGCCGCCTTGTTAGATGTTAGCCCATCGACTATTTATCGTAAAAAGCAGAGTTGGGAATAAACCTAGATAAAGTGGTAAAATTACTTCAAAATTTTAATTTAATTTCGAAGTAAATTTACAGCAATAATAAATGATTGGAGTCAGGTGAGGATTTAAACTTACAGGCTCCTTGTATTAGGCTGTTTATTTTCAAGCTTTCACCGCCCAAAATTAACAGCCCATAGCAATCAAATAATAAACTTATTCACCTCTGTATTAATACGCTCTCCGATACTAGAAAGCTCTTGAGTCGTATTAACCACTTCATTGGCGCCCTCGTAGGTTCGCTCTGTCGCATCTGAAATATTGGTGATATTACGTGCAATCTCTTCAGTCACATTCGTTTGCTCTTCAGAGGCTGTCGCAATCTGTAGGTTCATCTCAGACATACGTGATATCGATTGAGATATTCTTGCTAGTGATGCACTTGCCTCACCCGCTTTTTCAACACTTACATCACTGGTTTCACGGCTTTTCTTCATCGACTCAACAGCGCGCAATGCACCATTCTGTAAACTCTCGATTTTGGCATTGATCTCTTTCGTACTTTCTTGGGTTTTACCCGCTAAACTTCTCACTTCATCTGCAACTACGGCAAAACCTCGTCCTTGCTCGCCGGCCCTAGCCGCTTCAATAGCCGCATTTAAAGCCAATAGGTTTGTTTGGTCAGCAATTCCTCTGATAACATCTAACACACTACTAATGCTTGCGACTTCATCCTCAAGCAACGCAATATCTTTTTCTGCTGAGCCTAAGCTTTCTGCTAAGCCAGTAATTGACGACATCGCATCTTCAACCACTTGATTGGCAACATTTCCCTCTTCATCCGCTTCATTTGACGCTTCAGCAGCTCCCTGTGCATTGCTAGCAATTTCAGAAGCAGCAGCAGACATTTCAGCAACGGCAGTGGCAACTTGCTCAGTTTCTTGTCGCTGTTGCCCCATCTCTAGCTTACTTTGGTCTGAAATTGTATTCATTTTTTGCGCAATGCTATTCATATCATCGGATTGGACTTTAAAATCCTGCATCATAATATGAATGTTTTCGACAAAACGGTTGAAGTATTTCGCTAGCTCCCCTAATTCATCTTTACTATCGACAGCTAAACGCTGTGTTAAATCTGCGTCACCTTCAGCGATATCTTTCATCGCCACTTTTAATTCACGTAAAGGTTTTGTTAAACGGTTTAATAACAGCGTCAATAACACCACTGCAATAATCACCGCAATAGGGGTAAATAATAAAGCGCTATTACGAATGCTCCCCATTGATGCAAAAGCTTTTTGCTTATCCACCTCAACGGCTAAATACCAATCAACAGAAGAGACACCTTTAATTGGGTAATAACCCACTAGGTAAGTTTTATCTGACCGTTGTTGCTCAACAAAATCAGATTGCAATGAGCCGTTTTGTCCTGAATAAATTTGTTGCACATTTTTGCCATTCATAGTGCTGTCGTTGTGTACCAGAATATCGCCTTTTTTAGACACTAAATAAACTTGCCCTTTACCTGAAAAATTAACCATTCCTAACACTTCACCAATATAATTTAAGGTCAAGTCAGACGCCGCAACACCAATAATAGTATTGTTATTTTTGATCGGAGTGGCGGACGAGATAAGAAGCTCGCCAGATGTTGCATCGCGGTAAGGTTCTGTAAAGGATGCATGGCCTAACTGTTTAGCTTGAGTATACCAAGGGCGACTTCGTGGATCATAGCCCGCAGGCAGTGTGTCCTGCGTTGCCTGATCATGCATCACCATTGCGCCCTGTTCACTAGCAACATAAGTACCAAGAAAGTTATTTGCATTATTAATAAGCAACATATGCGAGCGTTCCATATCAGTTGAAATCGCTGTCGTAGTATCAGCCAAAGACTGAATAGCTAATAACTTACTATTAAGCCAATTTGCAATATTAGTGGAGGCACCAAGCGAGGTTTCTTGTAAGTTTTCTTGTAAATTTTTCTGCAAATTTGTTTTTGCCACGCCATAACTGACCACTGATAAAGCCACTAAGCCGAGCATAATGATGGCCGCTGAGGCGACTGTTATTTTTTGAGAAAAGCTTAAGTTCGTCATAATATTCCTTGAGTACACATTTACATGTTGTTGATTGATATCAAAGGAAACTATAGAAGAGATTAAGTATTTCACCGTTATTTAGCCTTGTTTTATGCGCAATAAGGGTTATTGATCTCAATAATTAGTAATATTTAGTGAATTATTATTCAATCTTAGTTTGCATCGGAAAATAAGTACCCAAATACTAGGATCTGTTGATCTTTCGAGTTTATTTTTGCAACAATTTGTTGGCTATTGCTGTAATGACTTCGTCTAACGCAATACAAAACGAAAAGACGTTTTGCTATACGTTAGACGAAACTCGCTTAGAGTGCCTAAACTACGTTCCATTTGCCTTTTCCAAAATGCGTTGTGTTGAACAAAATTAAACGGTAAAGATCAACATCCTCTCGGCATGAAATAATTGAGATCAAAGTGAAAGGAGAGTGAATTAAGCAAGCTAGCCTGTATCACTAAGTAACGCGATACAGGTTGTTTTTAACTCTAGCTATAATGCACTTAAGTATGACTTTAGCGCTTTTAGGCGCACTGTAGCACCACCGATAATATCCATAAAGCCTAAAACTGGCATTGGTTTTTCAGCAGAGATCCATGCAGATCCTGTTGCGCCAATTGGTATGTTGTACCCTTGTGGCTCAATAAATTCGATAATCACTGTACGTCCATGAGATCCAGCATTGTTACCAACATGTTGCCTTACTTGTTGCTCTGATGCGCGGTTATTCAACATTGCCTCACCGGTTCCGGCAGTTAAACTGTGTACACGACCACGAAATATTTCTCCCGGAAAAGCATCAACATAAAACTCAGCAAACTGCCCGACTTTGATATAGCGGTATGCCTGATCCGGAATACGCATCTCTAGGAACTTTTTACTCGTATCATAAATATGTAGATTACCTAATCGAGTACCATCAGCTAAGGTCGTTACAGACATCTGTCCATCAAAGGGAGCACGAACGACTTTACGATCGTTACTCCATTTGGCTGCATTAATGTCAGCGTTTAATTTATTAATATCTGCTTCACCAACAATTAAATTAGCTTCCGCTGTTTCAATTTTAGCCAGTAAATCATCTCGACTTGACTCACTTGCAAAATCATTGAGTCGAGTTAATCGGCTAAGGTTTTTATAATCATTTTTAATGGTCACTTTTAACGATTCGATAGATGCTTTCTTAGCATTGACCTGTGCAACGAGGGCTTCAATCTTTTCATCGCCATCTGTAGAAACCAATTTATAAATTACATCACCTTTTTTAACTACTTGATTATGGACAACATGAACTGAATCTACTTCCTCACCAAATAAAGGACTTAATACCGCATGAGGCGCCTTGATAGTCGAACTATCAGTAAGGTCGGCAGGAGACCAAAATCGATGAGCAGTAAATAGCATCAGCGATAAAAACAGGCCTATTCCAACATAGATCACCGCATTACGAAGTGTCCACTGGATAACCCCCGTTTTAACTAATACCCAAATAATAAAGATATAAGGTAACATTATCTCCTTCATTTTTTCTCTCCTGTACGGCCATTAGCAATGATTTCCGAAATTTTATGTGCCAGTAAATCCCAACGTGTAAATGCGATAATGACCGCTAATACCCACCACGCTTTATGGATAAACAAACCACACAAAGACAGTGCAAATACGAGTTGTATTTGCTGACTAGCCATCGCTTGCGCTTTATGAACCGCCACCTCATGTAATCCCCACAGTAACCAAATAACATAAACTACAATGGTCAGAGTGATAACAAAAATAATGCCCATAAATAGCTCAGAATCAAGTAACCCCAATATGCTCGGATAGCCGTTGATAAAGTACTCTGCTGGGATCTGTTTACCATGAATGGTCGCAAGCTTTGAAATAATCACTGATATGCCAATAAAGACAGCAAAATATGTGATAGCCTTAATCGTTTTTAGCAATCCGCTCGCAACTTTCTGTCCGAATGATTTTTGTGGCGCGATAACTGCAACCGCTTCATTCATAGTATCTTTCATAATTCCCCCTTTAAATTAGAAGCTTAGCGATGCGGTAATAAAGTGGATACGATTGTTACTGTATTCCCCATTTAATGGGCCTGAGCCTGATATTTGCGCATCGCCTAATGATTGGTACTGATATGCTAGCCCCAATACCATGTTGTTTTTTAGCTTTTTCTCAGCACCAAGGCCGAATCGCCATTGCGTATCTAGCGGCAATGCATGACCACGATTATCTGCAGCTAGCGGACTACTGTCTGCACTTATCCCCGAGTGCAGTCTCCAGCTATCTAGTTGATAACTCATGGCAACACCACCACCATATGTATCATCGTAACCGTTATTGAACTGGCTCCATTGTTGCCAATTCACACTGGCCATCATGCTTAGTTGTGCAGTAAGTTGGTGTTGTAAGCCGAATTCAACACTTTGTGGCCAGTTAAACGACTGCTCAACAGATCCTTCTAATATTGAAAAGGCCAAATCATGCTTTGCCCCCGCGTTGTAATTCACGCCAACATGTGTGCTGTCATTGATTTGATACAGTGCAGATAATGCAAAGGAAGGAGTCCAATCATCGGCCTCAATTTCAGTATTCTTTGTAGCTGCGGAAAGCGTGCTATTAACGGCTGCATACTGGGCAATGATAGAGCCACCTAAGGATAAATTAGCGTTCACTTGGTAAGAAGCAGAAGCCGTTAAATTTATCGTCGTAATACTGCTTGTATCAACCAGACCTAAACCAGTAAGACCATTATCATAATCAAGCCCTAAACCACCTGGAGCATGAAGTGCAACACCGGTCACCCACTGCTCATTGAGTCGCTTCGCGTAGGAAATATGCGGTATTATTGCACCATCACTGCCGTTACTAGTGAGTTCATTTTCGCTTGCTTGGAAGTCATTATTTACATCTAAATATTGCACGCCAAACATAAAGCTTGAATCGTCAATACCAGACAAAGCAGCCGCATTGCTGACCGTAGCAGAGGCATCTTGGTTGTTAGTAACATTACTCACGCCAGCTGTTGCAGTGCTTTGAGTCGTGCCAATTTGCGACAAACTCAACCCACCAGCATGACTCAAAGAACTGAGGGACAATAGTGCAATTGAAAAGGGATAGTTAATTTTTATCATAAGAGACCTGTATAAATTGGTAACCGGAGCTTATTTTAGGCCTCATTCCCTTGCTTTATAGCGCGTTACCAAGAATGTTTATGCCGTTAACGAGATTGAATAAAGTATTTTAAAAGGTGTTAAACAAAATAAGCACGCTAACCAGCGCTTTAACTGATTAGCATGCGCAACCTAAGCGTTGTTAAACAACAGCTTTAGAAGGTTATTTCATTACTTTTTGACGAACTTGCTCAAGTTGTTGCAATTTACCCTGCAGCATATAAGTGTTCTGATTAAAGTTACCCGGATTTAAAACTTGGCTTTCTTGACGTGGGTAATCTGGTAATGTACCGATAAACTCTTGGACCTGATTACCAACGGGGACAAATAACCACATATTGTCAGCCATCCAACGCAAGTACATACCAGATTCATGTGGTGCTTTTTCAAATGGGTCGGCGCGTAAATGTACTACTTGTGGCCAGTTTGATTGGAAACGAACGGCATCTGTAATGTTACCTTCCATCGTTGCAAAAGAAACTTTAAAGTCACCTGTACGCACTGCGTTTAGTTCAGCATTGGCCGAGAAATATAACATCCCGTCACGTGGCCCTTCTGCCTCTTTACCTTCAAAGTATGGCAAGAAGTTATAGCCATCCATGTGGACACGCCAGTTCGTGCCGTTATAGTTCGCACCTTTATCAGATTTTAATTTCTCAACGACTTTGTCATCTCCTGCGGCAGCCATTAGCGTTGGCAACCAATCTTTATGAGACATAATATCGTTAATCTTAGTCCCCGGCTTAATCACCCCCGGCCAACGCACTAACTGAGGAACACGCATACCACCTTCAAATGTCGTTCCTTTTTCACCATGGAAGAACGTTGCACCTCCATCAGGCCATGACACCGTTTCAGCACCATTATCGGTAGAATAGATAACGATAGTATTGTCGGTAATACCTAACTCATCGATTTTATCTAATAAAATACCAACATGGTCATCGTGCTCTATCATTCCATCAGCATAAATAGAGATACCTGAGATACCTTGATATTTCTCCTGTAAACGTGTCCAAACGTGCATACGTGTGGTGTTATGCCAAATAAAGAATGGCTTCTTTGCTTTCACCGCTTTTTCCATAAAGGCAAGCGATTCTTCTAAAAACTCTTCATCAGCGTTTTCCATGCGCTTACGCGTCATTGGGCCGGTATCTTCAATCTTGCCATCAGCTGTCGACTTAATAACGCCACGAGGGCCATATTTCTTAACGAATTCAGCATCTTTAGGGTAATAGTAAGTTTCAGGCTCCTCTTCTGCATTGAGGTGATAGAGGTTACCAAAGAACTCATCAAAACCATGTGCAGTAGGAAGGTGCTTATCTTGGTCACCCATATGGTTTTTACCAAATTGCGCAGTCATATACCCCTGCTCTTTTAGAAGGTCAGCAATAGTGGGTGTCCAATCGGGAATACCCGCTTGCGATCCCGGCATACCAATAGTCAATAAACCGGTACGAAATGGTTCTTGGCCTGTTAAAAATGCAGCACGACCAGCGGTACATGATTGCTGACCATAGTGGTCAGTAAACAGTGCACCTTCGTTAGCGATACGGTCGATGTTTGGCGTTTGGTATCCCATCATGCCATTGTTGTAAGCACTGATATTAAAGATACCAATATCGTCGCCCCAAATAGCAAGGATATTAGGTTTATCAGCGGCATTTGCAACCGTGGTTGCGGCTAACAAGCTAGTGCATAAGGCGGTTTTATTAAAGCGATATGATTGTGCCATAGATACTCCGGTAAAGTGTTTAGTGACTGATTTAAGAATATATAGAATCTATTTCTTAGACGATTGGATTATATGAAGTTGGGAACTTTAGTCACTGAATAGACGGTATAACCTTTGGTTATACCTAAGCAGGGTAGGAATAGTTTAAGATGAGCATTACAAATAAATTAACTGATTTGGGAGAGATATCGTGGACACACCCTTAGCAAAAATTAACGCTGTTATCGCGCAAGTTCAACAGTCTGTGATTGGCCAGCCTCAGGTTATTAACGCCCTCGTCATTGGATTGCTAACCAAGGGGCATGTTTTGCTAGAAGGCCTGCCAGGTACCGCCAAAACACGCTCTATAAAATCATTAGCAACCTCTATCAATGCTTCGTTTGGCCGTGTGCAATTTACGCCCGATTTATTACCCTCCGATATTACAGGGACCATTCAATATCAAGATAATAACGGCAAGCCACTCTTAACTTTTCAACAAGGGCCTTTATTTAATAACCTCGTGTTAGCCGACGAAATAAACCGCGCGCCCGCTAAGGTACAGGCAGCATTATTAGAAGCAATGGCTGAAAATACCGTAACCGTTGGCGATAGTAGCCATAAACTCGGTGAAATGTTTATGGTATTAGCAACACAAAATCCCGTTGAGCAAGAGGGGACTTATCCGTTGCCTGAAGCGCAAATGGATCGCTTTATGATGAAAGTGACTGTCGACTATCCCAATGATGATGTCGAGCTCGATATTATCCGCTTAATGCGACTTGAAGAAAATTCACAGCAAAATACACAGCCCCCTATAAAGCAACAAGTAGATCATAAAATAGATCCACAACTATTTTTTACTGCACGCCAACAAGTAAGTGAGGTTCGTGTATCTGACATCATCGAGCGATATATGGTTGCACTAGTAATGGCAACACGTGATCCACAACGTTACCCAAATACATCATTAGCCAACTGGATAAAAACAGGCTCTAGCCCACGCGCAACGATTGCACTAGATAAATGCGCGCGCGCCCATGCTTGGTTAGCCGGACGTGATCATGTACTACCAGATGATGTCCGTAGCATTGCACATGCAGTCTTATCTCACCGTATTACCTTAAGTTATGATGCTTTAGCAGAAGATATCTCTAGCCAACGCGTGGTGGATACCCTATTAGATAACGTACTCATTGGGTAAAGGCCATGACTAGATTTATGCGTGACAATGCGAACACAGAAGCAAAAGATCAACGTATCTACACTGATTATCGGCGTTTACTTGCACTTCAGCCGTTAAGTCACTCCTTTCGTTTACTGCCAAAATGGCAAGCGAAAAGCTTAATGACTGGTCGCCATCAGTCACAGTTTCGTGGTCGAGGCTTAAACTTTGAAGAACTGAAACATTATCAAGTAGGCGATGATATTCGTAATTTGGATTGGAAAGTTACCCTTAGAACCGGTCAACCTCACGTGCGTTTATACAGCGAAGAAAAAGATCGTAATGTGGTGGTATTGGTTGACCAAGGCGCAAACATGTTTTTTGCTTCAACTCATACTCTTAAATCCGTGGTCGCGGCAGAGGTTGCTTCATTAGTTGCATGGCGTGTCTTGCGTGAAGGAGATCGTATCGGCTTTTTAATCAAAGAAAGCGATAATCACCAATGGTTTGCACCAATGCGTGGCCAGCAACACCTTTTGCACCTGCTAAAAAAACTAAGTGAAAGTAATCAAAGGTTGAATGCTCAATCCGACACTAAAATATCTTTTTCCGAGACTTTAATACAATTATCGAAGCGCGATTTACGCCAAGCAACGGTGATTTTACTGAGCGATTTTTTAACTCTCAACGAAACAGATATGCGCACTTTAAAAAGTATTCAACGCAGTAATGATCTATTAACCATTCGAATATCCGACCCAATGGAGCACAGTATTCCTGAGCAGCTACAGTGGGTCATGGGAGATGGGCAATCTCAGTTTAACCTTGAGCAGCAACAAATAACCAAGGTTAACCAACATTTTTCCCGCACCACCAGCGAACAAGCTAAAAAGCTAAACCAGTTAATGGCGCGCCATAATTTACCATTACTTGAGCTAAGTACTGACGGTAACCATTTAAACCAACTAAAACGTTTAATTGGAGGTTAGTATGCAACACACACCACCCTCAACTTATATTTTACGAGATCTTATCGATGTGCAAGCGGCCCCCTCAGTATCGTGGTGGCCGGGTTTTGAACAATTACCCATTGGTTGGTGGTTTTTAATTGCGCTTGCATCTCTTTTGATATTCGCTCTTTCTGCAATGGCATTGAGGCATATTTATAAAAATCGATATCGTCGTGAAGCCTTAAATGCAGTACGTGACATTATGCTTAACGCGCAATATAACAACGCAGGTAAACATCCACAAAATCAAAATCAACAGATTTCTGAGCAACTTTTTTATACCTTAAAACAGGTGCTATTTTATCTTGATCCGCAAACCGCAAAGCTGAACGATAATGCGTTTTTTAACAAACTCGATGCATGCTGTCATCAAGGTGAGCAAGGGATCTGGCAAACAACCTTAACAGAACGTTGGATGAATAGTTTGTATCATCCCAATAGCGATTTAAACGATGCCGATATCAGCTGTTTAGTAAAAAAAAGCAAACAATGGATAAAAAATCACCGTAATCATTTCCCATTACGAAGCAACTTTTTATCAGTTCTTTTTAGGGAGCAATAAGATGTTTTCAATCACGCTTGCATATCCATGGATGCTACTATTACTCCCACTTCCAGTGTTGGTAATGCAATTTACGCGCGCCTACAAAAGCAAACAAACAGCAATCAAAGTGCCCTTTTTTAATGCACTTATCAACAGCCTTGGCGAGCAACCAAGCGAAGGAGCGAGTTTACTTAAAGCGCGTCTTTGGCAGCGTATTGTTTTAGTACTGAGTTGGAGCTGTTTAATTGTTGCAATAGCAAAACCGGTGCAATTAAGTGAACCACAATTACGTGAACAATTAGGCCGAGATGTAATGATTGCTTTAGATTTATCTGGGTCAATGAATGAACAAGACTTTATTAACGACAACGATAAAGCCGATAAAAACGCAACAAAAAAAATGAGTCGTATTGATGTTGCGAAACAAGTACTGGAAGATTTTTCAAACACACGTCAAGGAGATAGATTAGGCCTTATTCTTTTTGCCGATGCTGCTTTTTTACAAACCCCGTTTACTGCAGACATTGATGTTTGGCAAACTCTATTAGCTCAGTCAGATACAGGGATGGCAGGTCAAAGCACGCATTTAGGAGATGCAATCGGCCTTGCAATTAAGGTATTTGAACAGGCGGAGCAAGATAAACAAAGTCAGCCAAACAACAATGAAAAGGTGCTTATTTTATTAACCGATGGTAACGATACAGGCAGCTTTGTCAGCCCAATTGATGCAGCTAAAGTCGCTGCAGTCAAAGGTATTCGCATACATGTGATCGCCATGGGCGACCCACAAACAGTTGGTGAGCAAGCCTTGGATATGCAGACTATTAAACGCATCGCAAAAGAGACCGGCGGTCAAACTTTTGAGGCACTGGATAAACAACAACTCACACAGGCCTATGAAACAATCTCAGCGTTAGAGCCACAACTCTTTAACAGTACCAGTTATCAAATAACGCAGACACTACACCACTACCTTGTGCTTTTTATTCTCGCGCTTTATTTAATCGCCTTTAGTGTCAGCTTAGTGTTTTCTAGGCAGAGAGATAACGCTAAGACACTTGTAGCACAATCAGTAAAACAGGGAGAATAGAATGTTTGATAACACTTTTATCAACCTATTATGGACCAATTTTCATTTTATTCGCCCACAAGTTTTACTGCTATTGTTGCCATTTTCAGCCATTATTTATTTACGTTGGCAACGTGTTCAAGCGGCCACATCACAACAACATTTACCACCTCATTTACAAAAGGTGTTGACGGTTGGAGAACAAGGTTGGCGAAAAATGCTGCCACTTAAAATACTCAGTTTGTTGTTGTTATTAACCATAATCAGTAGTGCAGGCCCAACATGGACGCGTGCAGAATCGCCCTTCAATGAAGATAAAGGCGCCTTAGTGGTGATCGTGGATCTAAGCGAATCGATGCTCGAAAACGATATAGCGCCTAACCGATTAATACGTGCTCAACATAAAATAATCGACCTGATAGAACAACGTGATGGTGGCAAAACTGCGCTTATCGCCTATGCGGGATCAGCACATGTTGTGATGCCATTAACTTCAGATAAACAAGTATTTATGCCCTTTGTGAGCGCCCTTTCTCCAGAAATAATGCCTCGCGAGGGAAAACAAGCAGAACAGGCATTACCTTTAGTTGATCGCTTGTTAAGCGACGAAAAGAGCGCCAGTATTCTATTAATAAGCGATGGCATGCCACCAGAAACAATTTCCGCATACGAGCAATACTTTGATCAGTCAGATCACCAATTATTACTGCTCGGCGTCGGCGATAATAAGCGTGAAGCGACCATTCCATTCGATTTACGTTCATTGCAAAATTTAGCGGATAAAACCAACGCTAGTTTGCATTTACTAAGCATCGATAACCAAGATATAAAGTGGTTACTCAGACAGATACAACGCCATATACAAATTAGTAGCGATAGCATCATGCCTTGGCAAGATATGGGATATTACCTATTGTTTCCCATCGCTCTCTTATTGCTACTTTGGTTCAGAAAAGGCTGGCTTGTTCAGTGGTCGCTATTACTGATTATTTCCGCTAATGCAGTGATGCTACCTAGCACTAGTTATGCTTCACAAGTGCAACAAAGTGCACAACTTGAGCAAAGCTTATGGTCTGAAGGTAAACAGTTTTGGTCTAATCTTTGGTTGACCCCAGACCAACAAGGAGAGCGCGCGTTTCAAAATAAAGACTACTTAAGCGCTGCGCAGCATTACCAAGATCCTCTGCGTAAAGGTATTGCATATTATTATGCAGCTCAATTTAAAGCGGCTCATATCAGCTTTATGCAACAACCAACCGATCTCAGTCTTTTTTATGCGAGCAATGCACTCGCAAGGCAAAGGGAATATATTGCGGCCAGAAACTTACTCGTCGACCTTGACAAGAAAATGGAGCAAGAGCACCTCACTTCTCAATTGGCGTTACATACAAAAGTTAGGAATAACTTACAAGCAATTCAAGCGATTATTGATGATATAAACCGTTATAGCGAAAGCCAAAAAGGCACCACAGATGGCCTTGAAGAATCCTTTGAGGTAGGTAAGGACGATCCTATTACCTCCGATGGATATGACGAAATTTCACCCGAAGAAGTTTTAAATAAAGAAACATTAAATGCACGTGAAATCTTGGGCAGTGAAGCATTGGCTGACAAATGGTTAAAACGTGTACAAGCGGATCCGAAACGGTTTTTACAAGCTAAGTTTTACCTGCAACATCAAGCACAGGAGCAATAACATGAATCATTTATTATCAATGAACGGCTGTCGCTCCTTAATTTTGCTATTGGCTATGTTAATCACCCCCACAACCCTATGGGCGATAAGTATTAGTGATTTGCAGCAGGACAAATTGTTAAGTATTGAAACGTGGTTATCTACTGAAACAACCGCTAACCGTGACACAGAAAATAAACAGGGCAGTGCACAAAACAAAATACTTACCGCGGCAATTGGTGAGCAAGTTGTTTTAAATATACAGTTAGGTACAAATCGCTGGTTTACTCGCGCGCCAAACATTCCTGAAATTGAAATTGCAAATGTGATGAATCGTCAGCGTCAGCCTTTTTCGGTACATAGTAGCAAACGAATTAATGGCGAAACGTGGTCATTTCAATTGTGGCAAATATCACTACTGCCTCAGAGCTCAGGCCATTATGAACTCGGAGAGTTAGCGCTAGATATCGAAGTGATGTCACCTAATGATGGGAAAGTTGCTGGTACGGTGCGAACTCAGGCACAAGGTTTCAAAGTAATATTACCCGATGCAAACTTGGTTGAAGAAAACTGGTTTAGCGCCTCACAGGTAAACATTAAACAGCAATGGCACCAATCCAATAACAAGATAATGGTCGGCGATAGCATTCGTCGCGACGTTACCATTGAGGCTTCAAATACTTTATCCGTATTACTTCCGAATGTTTTACAACAGCAAGAAAATACACAATTTCAAACTTATGAGACACCCGCTGTTTTACAAGACCATGAACATCGTGGCGATTACCTATCAACACGCAAAGAGCAACAAACCTATATCCTGCAACAAGGCGGAGAAGTCTCGTTTCCCGATATCGTCGTTACTTGGTGGGATACAAAAAATCAACAACTGGTAAAACAGGTAATACAAGGTAAAACGATCAACGTCACCCACACATTGTCGTCGTGGTTACAACACCATCGTCGCATTTTAGTTTTCTTTACCATCGCCTTGCTATTTATATTGGCATCTATTTTAAAGTTACGTCAGCACCTAAGGCGCCATGGCAAACCAACATGGTGGTTATACTTCAAAGCAGTTAATGCACAAAATTGGTCATTATCACTCGCATTACTGTATAAAAAAATTCGTAATAATAGTGGTCAACTCACCCTTAAAAGAGGGATCACTTCATCTCAACAACAATCAGCTAAAAATTTGCAACAAACGATCAGTCTGCCAGATAATAATCATCAGATAGCTAAACGCTGTGTTTTTTCGATGTGGTTTGCAGTGCGTCAACAACATCGAAATGTAAACAGTGCCTTCAAAATATGGCGTCATGGCATACTCCCACGCGCTCTGCCTCAACTAAAAAGAGGCCTTCAAAAGCGAGGGATAGATAAACTAAAACGATAAAAGTGGCCATTAACTTAACAGGTCAGTAAAAAAATAGTTTATGCTTAACAGTCAATGAGTTGAATGAAATGAGCGCTATGAAAAATACTGATCTGAACCTTATCCCTATCTTTGTCGCTATTTATGAAGAGCAGAGTTTATCGAAATCAGCGGATCGTTTAGGAATTACGCAACCTGCGGTTAGTAAAGCATTAAAACGATTGCGTGATATTTATAATGACACTCTATTCCTGCGTGAAAACAGCAGCATGTTACCCACGCCTCGCGCCATTGATATTTACCCAGCTATATCAGCGGCATTAACCAATTATACGAGTACAATCAATAATGAAGGTACTTTTAATCCGGCTACCGCTGAACGGGTTTATTCCTTTGCAGTTATCTCTGGTTTAGGGCACACCTTTTTACCCGCTTTTTTCAGTAAACTGCGCGAACATGCACCACACCTACATTTTGAAATTCACCCTAAGTTCTCTAAAGATACTGAATTAGATTTACGTCTACAGCGCTATGATTTTGTTATCGATGCCGAACATTTTGCACCGACATTTATTAAATCACAGCACCTCTTTGATGAAGAGATCGTCGCGGTGATGAATGCAGACCACCCAAGAATTGCAGATGAGATGAGCCTTGAGCAGTTTTTAGCAGAACAACATACTGTTGTATCAGGTTGGCAAGCCCGCAGTAGTATGATGAGTGGTGCACAAATTTCAGAATTAGACTCACGCAAAATTGTCTATCGTAGTAGCGCGATTACTGAGTGTTTACCACTTGTAGAACAAACCGATATTCTTGCTTTGTGTTCAAAACGTATTGTCGAAAAACATCTATCTGTTTATAACATCAAAGCATTACCTGTACCGCTTGATATAAACAAAATCAGTATCAACTTGTATTGGCATCCATCAAGAAATACCGACCTTGGCCATGTGTGGCTTCGAAAATTATTAATCAAAGAAGGGATCGCGTTTAAAAATTCAACGATGTAATTTCCCAGGGGTAAAAGAGCGTAATAAAGCAACAATGGATATACCAATTACAGTAAATAGCTGTTCTATTTTACAGCTTTAAACAACTGACTTGCACGCTAACATTTTGCATTATTAAACAGAAGCTTACGTAAATAACACCTTGAATAAAGCTGTTTTTCTACATCAAGTTTAAAGCGCATATTTAATGTAATTGGTACTCGTGAAAACGATTATATCCCTCTTATAAAAGTGATTTAATTAAGCAACTTTTCATGCAAATCATCGATCACTTCCGGCGGTGCAATATCTGCTAAGGTGTTAATGCACTGTTCACTGTCTTGATGCTTATTACGCGCATAAATATCACACAATGCATATAAATTTTCAGCTGAACCTGACACGAGATAAGCATGTTTGAAGGAATTAATGGCCAACTCCGTATCAATTGGCTCCTGTAATACGCCATTTAAATACCAATAATAAGCGTTTTCCGGCGAAAACTGTGTCGCTTTTTGCATCGCAATAGCCGCTCTACCTTTTTGCTCTAGACGTACCAGAGCCAGTGCTTGAGCATAATATAAAGCTGCGTTTTGGTTATCAAAATTAATCCCTTGTTCAAGGATACTAAGGGCATTGTGTTCATCCCCTAGCGCATGATAATTCAGCGATGCATTTAAAAATAACGTTGCATTCTTTTGCTCTGATTCAAGCAGGTTTTTATAAAGGTGTTGCGATGCCTCAAAACGAAAGGTCAAACGATAGATATCTGCGAGTAAAAGTTGCTCTGAATAACTCTTCTTATCACTTAATTGCATGACTAATTTATCAGCATGCTGTGTTAGTTGCGCCTGCTCATCCATAGCCAATAAGTCATAGTCTTTAAGTAAATACACAAGTGCATCACCACGGACTGATTGCACGGGATCATTTAATAAAGGCGAAACCATGCGGTAACGATGCTTTAATGGATACGGGCTTGCGCCAGCAATAGCCGCTTGTCGAATTAAAGCGTGTTCATCCTTGAGTGCTCTAGCAACGGCTACAAGGCTATTTTGATTGGGATGTTGACTAATAAAGTGTAATGCTTGAACACGTTTTTCAACAGGTTCATTACTGTTTTGCGCAATGAATGCCATGCTCTCTGGTGTTGTTTCCGCAGTTGTCATTGACGTTGCACGCGCAGTTAGGCTCATACTTAATAACAGTAAACAGCTGATAACAAAGGACGCAGTACTAAACATTGGTCGGTTAAATATCATAGTGAACACCTCGAAATAGGGACTTATGTAGTGGGTTAGTGATTTTGCATTATTTGATCGTTGTATTTACCGTGTGCAACGCGATGCCCAGTATGGCGAAGAATATGTGCAAGTGGTTTATCGATATAAGCAAAAAACTTTTTCCAGCCAGCACAAAGGTAGTTAAGACCTGGCTCACCATCACGATTACTGATGAAACGATTTTTAGGGCATTCACCATAACAAGCAAATTGATATTCACAACGCTGGCATTGCGAATTCATATCGCGCGATTTTGCAAAACCAAATGCCTGCTGTTTTTTAGAAAAAGCCATTTTATCCAGCGCAGTTTCATTAATGTTCCCAATTTTATATTCTGGATAAACGTAATGATCACATGCAAACACATCACCATTAGGCTCTAACGCGAGCCCTTTTCCGCAAACTTCGCCCAACGTGCATAATGGGTTCTTGTTGCCCATCCAAGCCTCTACACTGGCTTCAAAATATTGCACCATCACTTTACCAAAATCGTTTAACACCCACTCATTAAACACCGTGATTAAAAAATCCCCCCAAGCGTGATCAGACACACACCATGGTTCCATGATGGACTCAGCGTGATCTGGCGCTAGACGCGCATCACCTTGACAATATTGCGCAGCCTGTTGATTGCTTTGTGGCGCTTGGGTACGAAAACTCTTTTGTTCAACAATTGGGATAAACTGCATCTGTGGAGACTTCACCACATCTCGTAAAAAACGGTATAACGCCAAAGGATTTTTACTGGTGACGTCATTAACACAAGTGAGTGTGGCAAAGCGCACCTCATACTTATGGAGCAACGCCACAGCGGCCATTACCTGCTTAAAAGTACCGCGACCAGCACGATTAGTTCGATAGGTATTATGCATCAGCTCAGGGCCATCGATACTTAAGCCCACAAGAAAATTATTTTCTTTTAAGAAAATACACCATTGCGCGTTCAGTAATGTGCCGTTAGTTTGTAAATCATTAGAGATAGCTACCCCTTCTGGGCAATACTTGTGCTGTAACTCAACCACTTTTTTAAAGTAGTTAAGACCTAACATTGTAGGCTCCCCACCCTGCCATGAAAAAATTATTTCCGGCGTATTTTGCTGTTCAATATATTGTTTAATATAGGTTTCAAGCAATGCTTCATCCATTTCCGGCGAGCAGCCTTTTTTGTACTCTAAGAGATCCTGCTTGCTCAAATAGTAGCAATAATCACAATCAATATTACATACTGCACCGATAGGTTTAGCCATCACATGCATACGCTTTGATGCCTTACCGTTATATTGTGGAACGTTAATTATGGTCATATCAACCCCTATTAATATCTTTACAAACAAGCCAGTGCACTTTATTTACGTACTTTATGAGCTAAATTGTAAGTGAATAACCCCATCACCATAAGCCCTATTTGGCTATACCTAATATAACCAATAGTTTGCTTATCAGACGCGCCAATCTGCTTATAATCATGGTTCATCACATTGCTGCCACTAGGGGTTAATATGCAACGCGCTAAGACTAATTTATTCAACAGATATTCAAGCCAATTTATGCCCATACTCATTTCAATGGCATTATTTATATTGGCCGGTTGTAGCCACTCTAACGCCACACCAGAGCATCCAATTGCAGCTCAAATCATGTCTGATATGGTACTTGTTGAGGGGGGCACATATATGATGGGCTCAGATTTGCCACAGGCAAAAAAATCTGAACAGCCAGCGCATCAGGTGAGTGTTGATAGCTTTTATATCTCTAAATTTGAAGTGACTCAGGGTTTATTTGAATCGGTAATGGGGGGCTCTAACAGTTTTTTTGTGGATGAGAATGTACCGGTTAATAATTTAAGTTGGCAACAAGCGATATATTTTATCCAACGGCTCAATACTCTTACGGGTGAAAACTTTCGTTTGCCGACAGAAGCAGAATGGGAGTTTGCAGCCATCGGGGGCAACCAGTCAAAAGGCTTTAAATACAGTGGCTCAAACAATATTGATGATGTCGCATGGTATTCGGAAAACGCCAATAACAGCGCTCATGCAGTGGGTTTAAAAGCGCCCAATGAGCTCGGTTTGTATGATATGACAGGTAATGTTGGTGAATTTGTCATTGATCAGTTCGATGAAAATTTTTATAAAAACTCTCCCCTAAACAACCCTAATAATGCCCAACATTCCGACATTAATTTAACCCATAAAACTACCCGTGGGGGGAGTTTTGCTTACGGTGAAGATGAGTCTGAAAACTTCCGTAGAGATTTCGCAAGCCAATCAATATTGATGTCCGACTTAGGCTTACGTTTAGCCAAAGATATTAATTAATCTCGCTATTAACCTTTCCTGACTATCGCTTTAAACCGCCCTTCGCAAGGGTATAAAAAGCGATCGCTGAAGAACTAATGACAATACAATGCGTGGAGATGACAATCGCCAGCAGTGATATCGAAAGCAATCAGGTACCACATAGCAGAGCAGTAAAGCCGAGAGCAATAATCATCACCCTCAATGCTTGGGCGATGTATATATCCTGTTCTCCGAACGAAAGTACATCAATAATTTAGAGGGCTCAAAACAGGGTTCACCATGGCGTTATGGTACTCATGTCGCTATTATTTTTGCAGGCCATGACATTACAAAAGTAGCGTATAGCTCGCGAAGTAATGGCCTATGATATAGCTCCAATACGGTCTAATAAAATACGAATTACTCTACCTAGTGGCGCAACAGGTGCAGTTTGGGAAGAGGTGAGCCATTAAGCTTAACCATAAATTAATAATCAGGTATCAAGATTATAAAAAACGCTATCTTGATACACTCAATCCCTTTAACAATGGTAGCTTTAACAATGGTAGCTTTAACAACAGGGGTTAACAAAAAAGACCATACACAGAATCTTTTAAGCGTTGATATATAAAACGACCTTCGTAGCAAATCATTCATAAAACATACACTTACCCATCACATTTAAGTCACAAAACTGTCTTTTTAAATCTTTATAGTCGCTATAACCTTTCTAATTAGCGAGTAATAAACATGAAAAAAAGTTCTTTATATGTAGCACTATTCTGCACGGCAAGCACACTCATTGGTTGTAATAGTTCCACTGATGACGTTACTGTGAACACACCTAACTCAACGTTAACCGAGCCAGCAGAAGGCACTCAACTTAAAATACGTTTGTTAGAAACAACTGATATTCACGCCAACCTCTTAAATTACAATTATTTTTCAGATAAACAAGATGACAAAGTTGGCTTAGTCAAGACCGCAACCTTAATTCGCGCAGCCCGAGATGAAGTGAGCAATACGATACTCGTCGATAATGGTGATTTAATCCAAGGTAGTCCACTAGGGGACTATATGGCCAAGGTTAAACAGCTTCAGCCAGCGCAAGTACATCCTGTTTATAAAGCAATGAATACCCTTGATTATGATGTTGCGAACATAGGAAACCATGAGTTTAATTTTGGCATCGCGTTTTTACAGGAAGCGATCAACGATGCTAACTTTCCTTATATTTCCGCGAATACCTTCGTCGATGATGGTGACAATAATCCAGACAATGATAAGCCACTCTTCGCACCTTACTTAATTCAAGAAAAGTCTTTCATTGATAACCAAGGTAAACAGCACAACCTTAAGGTTGGCTTTATCGGTTTTGTTCCACCGCAAATTATGCAGTGGGATAAAGCGAATTTGAGTGGCAAAGTGATCGCCAAAGATATTGTTGCCATGGCTAATAAATATGTCCCAGAAATGCAAGCTGCAGGAGCTGATTTAATTATTGCGATCCCTCACTCAGGTATTGATACCTCAGAGCCCCTGCCACTTGCTGAAAATGCCAGTTACTACCTGTCTCAAGTCGATGGCATTGATGCGATTTTGTTTGGCCATTCACACGCTAACTTCCCAGGAAAAAATTACGCTGATATGCAAGCTTTTGGAATCGATAATGACAAAGGTACAATCAATGGCGTAGCAGCGGTAATGCCTGGTTTTTGGGGTAATCACTTAGGTCAAATAGACTTATCTCTAGAATATACAAGCAACAGTTGGCAAGTAACCGATTCACAATCAAGCCTACAAGCGATTTATAAGACAGACGAAAATCGAATGACTATTTCGCTGGTTGAAAACGATGGTGCGGTCGAAAGTGAAGTAATGGTTGAACACGATGAAACCCGCACTTGGGTTAATCAACCCTTTGCAAAGGTTTCAGGCCCAATCAACAGCTATTTTGCATTGGTTAACGATGATCCTTCCATTCAAATTGTCACTGATGCACAAACTTGGTATACGCAAAAAATAATACAGGGCACTGAACTTGATGGGTTACCTATTCTCTCTGCTGGTGCACCTTTTAGAGCTGGTCGAGGCGGTTCAGATGATTACACCGCCATTGATGCCGGAGAGATTGCTTATCGAAATGTGGCAGACTTATACATTTACCCAAATATCTTAAAAGTGTTGAAGTTAAACGGTGCACAGGTAAAGCAGTGGTTAGAGATGTCTGCCGGCCAATTTAATCAAATTGATACCCAATCAGCACAACAACAAAACCTGATCAATGATGATTTTCCCTCCTACAATTTTGATGTAATTGATGGTGTAAATTACCAAATCGATATCACGCAAGCAGCAAGGTATAACAGTAAAGGAGACAAAATATCTGATGCTGAACGAATTAAAGCGCTTACTTATCAGGGAAATCCTGTGACTGATGAGCAACTTTTTTTAGTCGTTACAAACAACTACCGTGCATCTGGTGGCGGTAACTTCCCCGCAATCACTTCCGATAAAATAGTGATTGATTCCCCTAATGAAAACCGCCAAGTAGTGGCTGATTACTTAACCGAGCAAACACGACTCAATAGTGAAAATGGGCTTGATCCCGCAGCCGATATGAATTGGTCTTTCAGCCCGATTGCTAATGTAAACATTCTGTTTAAAAGTGCCAACAACGCTGATGCGAAAAGTTATAGCCAACAATTTAGCCATATTCAAACCACTGCAGAGACCACCAGTGATGGTTTTGCTATTTACTCTTTAGATTTAAGCCCAAAGTAACTCCAAGTATGAATGAACTGCCACAGTTCATTTTAGTTAACGTTTTAAAATCATTAATTTAACAGGAATTAAAAATATGAATGACAAGATGTTTACGCACAACTCTCAACTGTCCGCATTAATTATCGCATTCGGATTAAGCATATCGCCACAGCCCCTGCAAGCCACAGAGGCCTATACTTGGAATAATGTTATTCCCGTAAAAGTCCCCTCTGCAAATACCGATAATGGGAAAATCGTACTCTTTGATACCTCTCATGGCGGTGTCGAAGGGAATGCAGACTGGGTTATTGATGGTGCTTTCTCAGACTTTGCTGATGCATTGGTTGAAGAGGGATATCAAGTTCAAGAATATCGTGGCATTGATTTAAATAACGATGGAGCCATTCGCTACTTTGATAGTAAAAGTACAAATCAAAATGAAGCGATCATTACTTATCAAGGAATCAGCCATGCAGATGTATTCGTCTTAGCAGAAACAAACCGACCTTTTACTCAAGGTGAGCAACAAGCACTCGAACAGTTTGTGGCAGCAGGGAAAGGAATATTCTTTATTGCCGATCACTACGATGCCGATCGTAATTTAAATACCTGGGATGCAACAGAGGTTTTTAATGGTTATAACCGTTCAGCTCTTCCTAAGTATGAGATGAGTGGCGAATACGGTGACTGGCGCAACCCTAAAATGGCTAATGCAGGTTGGTTAGTAGAAAATTTTGGTATTCGATTTCGTTTTAATAGCATCGATTATAAACAGGGTGTGAGTGGTATTGTCTCGCCACAACAAAGCGAAGGGATAACTCAAGGAGTTCAGCCTATCTTAATGGCTGGTGGCGCGACACTGGCTATCGTGAATGAGCAGAAAGCCAAAGGGTTAGTATACTTTTCAGAATCAGATACGCCGGTAAAATGGAATTATGCAAAAGATAAAGGGCTCTATTTTGGTGGTGAAGCAGAAGGCCCCTATGTTGCAATAGCTAAATCTGGCGCAGGTAAAGCCGCTTTTATTGGTGACTCGTCCCCGATAGAAGATGCAACCCCTAAATATAAACGCCAAGATAACGGGCAAAATAAAAGAACCTATCCGGGTTGGACAGACTCTGGCAACGCCGCTACTTTATCGGTCAATCTTATTAATTGGCTATCCACACCAGAAAGCTATCAATACTTTGATAATCAAAATGGTCACTTAGTCGGTATTGCGACCCCTAATGCAATGGCGCAAGAAGAGATGTCCGATCCAAATAATGGGCAGCCATGGGGAGATCGCGCAAGTGGTTTTAATCCAAATGACACTAACAGTTACCAAAATAACAGTTACAACGCTCCCTATGGGGATGGGGGCACTACCTCAACCCCAATGCCACAAAACAGTGTTTCAGTGACACAAGCGCTTGCTTCAGCACAGGGCACACTACTTACAGTCAGAGGTAAAGTCAGTGCTGAAGTAAACGGTATATATGGCTTAATTTTAAACGACATTAATGATCCCACAACAGCAATCTACGTTAAATTAGAAAGCGATCAACGTACAGACTTTAATCCGCAACTTAATCCTGAAATATTAAACCAAAGCATCATCGTCACCGGGGTACGTTCAAGTTATATGAACGAAGCTGGAATCCGTGACGTGAGTGATATTCAAATTGCACCAAGCACTTTATCGGTAGCGCAAGCGTTAGCGACAGCAAAGGGAGAGGCGATTGAATTTACGGGTAAAGTCATAGCACCATTAAATGATATTTATGGTTTATTGCTCGCAGACAATAACGATCCGAGCCTTACTATTAATGTAAAATTAGAGAGCAATCAGCGTGAGCAATTTAGTCCACAATTAAACCCAGACTTACTAGATTCGTCACTTACTATCAAAGGAACACGTGATAGCTACATGGGCGAAGCAGGCATCCGTCAAGTTGTGAGTATTGAATTGCTAACCGATACTCAGCCTAGCAATATGGATCTGTCGATCAATGAAGTATTAGGTATGGAAAATGGAACGCCTGTAGTATTAAGCGGACAGATTAAGGGCAAGGTATTTGGTAAACGCGGTATTGAGTTAATTAACCCGGAAAATCCAAACAGCCATATATACATCAAACTAAAAGTGGCGCAACGCGCCGACTTTAGCCCAAAAATCAACCCAACATTAATAGGAAAAAAACTCAGAGTAGAAGGTATTATCAAACCATTTAGAGGCCATGATGGTATCAAACGCGTCACAAAATTAACCTTACTAGACTAAACACTTACCATTTTAATTATAAAGAGCAACGTGATTTGCGTTGCTTTTTAACACACTTAAAAATGATTTAGTTTAACCACTCTAATCTGCTGGCATTAACCGAAAGGTTAAGTTAATACGTTTATTCATAGGCCGTTTGCTTTTAGGGATAGTATGCTTCCAATTCTCCTGTAGGCAACCATCCATTAATAACAGTGAGTTATTCCTTAAATCCACCTTTAACGTCGATACACTATTTTGATTATGTTTGATCAAAAAGCGCCTTGTTTCACCTAAACTATATGAGGCAATCACAGGGTTAACACCTAAAATAGCTTCATCGTCTGCATGATAACCAACACCATCATGCTCATCACGATATAGATTGGCCAAAACACAATTAAATCGATAACCGGTTTGCGCCTCTATTTTGTCTTTTAATAACAATAAATTATCCGTTAAAGGCTGTGCACTGGTACGTTCTTGATAGCCACCATCTGCACGCATGCCAAATTCCCCATACCAACAGGTTAAGCGTGGCTGTTGATAGCGTTTTCCGTATACCGATATCTCCTCAACCTGCCACTGACTGTTTAACAATAACTCATCGAACAACGCACTGGCTATGTGTTCATCTAGAAAGTGAGCCCAATAAATCACACGACCATCGTGATCAACCAAGGTAATGGGATCACTTTCAAAGTTAAACAGTTGCAAAATATCTCTCTACCTTTACTTTATACCAAACGAAATAAATAGCTGAACTATTTTACGGATTAAAGCAACTTACCTGTTCGTTGAAACTTTCAGCTATATAACAATCACTTACGTTAAGCTTCGCCTTGAGTTAAGTCACTTTTCCTACGCAAAATTTAGATCACATACTTAATTCGATTGGTATTATTCAATATTAATTGAAATTAGAAACCCATTGTTTATTCGCCATTAAGTAAGCGAATTAATTTTGCAGGCATTCCACCAACAAGCGTATCCGGTAAGACATCCTTAGTCACAACCGAACCAGCTGCAATAACCGAACGCGCCCCGATAGTTACTCCTTGACAGATAACCACATTTCCACCAATCCAAACATCATCTTGCACTGTAATAGGCAAGCACTGAACCTCCCATTTTCTGCGTTTTTGATAATTTAACGGGTGTGTCGGTGTATAAAACTGTGTGCTAGGCCCAATCAAAACATTATTACCAATACTAATAGGTGCATTATCTAACATCGTGACCCCCATATTAATAAACGTATCACGCCCAACAGAGATAGTTTTACCATATTCACATAAAAAAGGAGGACAGATAACACTATTTTCGCCAACAGTTTCGAGTAACTTAACCACAAAAGGTTTCGCCTCTTCAAATTGACGCTGATTAATCTCTCGTAATAAATCAAAGGCACTTTTTCTAAGCACAGTAAACTCAGGGCTTGTTGCATCATAGTCGAGACCTAAGCACATTTTTTTAAATTCACTCATACATACCTCCGATAGACGTGATTGATGTTCTCACCAATTAAAATTACTCGCCATACCCGCATTGCTATTTCAATCCATCATGGCGTTATATTAGTGTGTTTATCTTTATAGATTATGGGCACCAGTTGCTATATTCACGACAGTATCCACAATGATCTGTTTTTTTATTTATCATAAGTCACAGAAACTACCTGTTGTTACAGGTAAATATGTTAATTACCGCTAATTTTATAGCTTCTAAAGTCAGCAACAATGATTAACATTTTTTTCTTTAACTGCATAGCCTATACTGTTAAACACCATTTATGTTCTGTGCGAGAAACGATGAAAAAACGATACTCCTTTGCCTATTTAACGTCATTATTTACTAATCAAATGGGCCGAGAATTGTATTTGGGAATGAAGGAGGCTTTACAGGATAAAGAGGTCGATTTAACGGTTTTTGTGGGCGGGGCTCTACAAGGAAAAGAGACGCTTTGTTCCGATCTTGCAGATAATACAGCCTATGAACTTGCTCAAAAAGGAGACTTTGATGGCATTATTATCTATGGTGGTGCGATTGGGCAATTAATAAGTAAAGAGGAGGTAGAAGCCTTTTGTAATAGTTTTAGTCCCATTCCTGTTGTTAATATCTCCTTACAATTACCCAATATCCCCTCCGTTGTTATTTCTAATTATCAAGGTATGTATAAGCTGACAGAGCATTTAATAAGCGCCCACGATTGTAACAACTTTGCCTTTATCAAGGGCCCAGAGACACATGAAGAAGCAGAACAACGCTTTAATGCTTTTCATGATGCATTAGCGGATAACCAAATAAGCATTAATGAAGAGTTTATTCTGCCGGGTAACTTTTCCATGGAAGCGGGTGTCGCTGCGGTTGCAGAATTAATGAAAAAACCTAAAAGTTGCTTACCCGATGCGATCGTTTGTGTCGATGATGACACAGCCTTAGGCGTAATAAACGCCTTAAAAGAACAAAAAATCTCGGTGCCTTCAGAAATTATCGTCACAGGCTTTGATGATGCTCGTTTTGCTAAAAACTGTGTTCCATCAATAACTAGCGTGCAACAACCCTTTCAGAAGCTTGGCCAAACAGCAGCTTTACAGTTATTCGAAAAAGTAAATGGTAATCCGATTGCACAGTTGATAGAAGTTGAATCATTGCCAGTCATCCATGAGTCCTGTGGTTGTTATGGTCATCAGCAATTTCCTTTTATAGCGAGAACAGAAAACGAAGAAAATGATGACAACATGTTTATCGATAGCATGATTGGCAGTTACCAAGAAAATCTAACGATTAACAGCTTACTGCTAATGCAGCTGTTAAGCAGTTTAGAAAAAGTCTGCAATGGAGAAACTGAAGTCGTTTTCTATAACGCTTTTAGTTTATTTATGGACAACCAGAGCGCCCCGCAGGAAAAAATCCCCTTCATTTTAAACTTATTAGCAAACTTGAAAAATCATGTGCAACACAAATTTGAAGAGCGTTTATTAAATGCAATTTTCCAACAAGCCGCACTTAATGCCCACTCCATCATTCAACGTACCTCTGCACTAGCGCAATATCAAACAGAAGAAAATTACAATCAACTCAACTTCGTTAATCAAAAATTACATCAAGCGACCAGCTTGAAACAGTTCTATGAGATGAGTCACAAGCTATTAGGCAGTCAATATATCAACCGCTGTGCCATTTTACTGTATCAAGAAAGAGGGAAGAAACTCGATAATTTGCGCATGACTTTTTCTTATAATCAACAACAATTATCGATCCCTTCAGAAGCAAGCCCAATCTGTTTAACTAGCATATTTGATGACTTTTTCCAGCGTGGTAAGAGTAATGCCATCGTCATGCCATTAACATTAAGCCGTGAAAAAATAGGTATCGTGCTCTTAGATTTGAATAATGATATTTTGGATTTAAGCCAAACATTGAGCTGGCATTTCAGTAGCATTTTAAAACGCTTACAAACCATATCAGAAAATGAGCAAAAAAGAGGGCAACTTGAAAGCACCTTACAAGATTTACAAAAAACACAACAACGACTTATTGAAACAGAAAAACTTGCGGCATTGGGAAAGCTAGTAGCAGATGTAGCCCATGAGATGAACACACCGCTTGGTGTAAGCATCACTTACTCCTCATTGATCGTTGATACTACAGAAAAAATAGAACAACTCATTAATAACGGCCCTGTCAAGAAAAGTGAGTTAAATGCACAACTGGCATTACTTAATAAAGCAGGTAAAGCGAATTTAGTTAATTTAGGGCGCTCTAGCGACTTAGTAAACAGTTTTAAAAACTTAGCGATTGAGCATGATCCTACGCAATTACGGACGCTCTTTATCAAAGAAACCATTGAAGATGCGATCGTACCAATGCGTAACCGCCTCAATAAAGCTCATCACCAAGTGACAATCAACAGTCCTAGTAAGCTGGTTGCTTATAGTTACCCGAGATCACTGGTTCAAGTGTTAATGGCATTTATTGATAATTCGCTATGTCATGCTTATAAGCTCGATGAAAGAGGCTGTATCACCATTTCAGCAGAGCAAGATGAAGAGCAGATTATGATAATTTATGAGGATGATGGTTGTGGTATTTCTGACCACGATCGTAACCATATACTTGAGCCTTTTTTCACCACTAAACGGAACCAAGGACACGTGGGCTTAGGATTAACAACCATTCATAATATTGTTCGAAAAAACCTTCATGGAAAGCTAAAAATTTGTAACGTGGCTCAAGGTACTAGAATACAGCTAAGCTTTCCTGTTGATATAAAAAAAGCACTTAGCACAGATCAAGATATCAATTAACGATCAGTTATTTTAATTAGCAGATAAATTGTGCAAGAAAAGAAAAGAACTTGAATATAGAACGGTGTGGCTCGTATCAAGAAATGGAAGTGAGGAGATACAAGTCAATATCACCATTAGCGAGCAAGTAAAAGTAATGATTAGCTAATATACGCAAACTAGCTAATCATTAATTCGAAGGCGTTCAAAATTCTGTGATGCTGCTTAATCATTATCAGTAAATTTAGTTTCAGCTTAGAAGCAGTTTTGCTTTTAATTCAAACATCAGCGCCCTTCTCGTCAGGTAACGAGTATCTACCAAACATAAAGGCTATTGACACTCTCCTTCATGATACGCAACAACTTGAGCATCTGCGCAAGCAGTACAACCCGTCGCATAGGTTTGAGTTTCGCCTTTGTTATCAGTGCCACATACGGGTGCATATTCCATTGTACAAACTTCCGGTCTCGGCTCTGTACATTGCTTAAGGCCTTCATCCTGTGCACTCTGATTCGATGTACAAGAAAACAGAAAAAAACACGTGGATAACAAACCTAATTTAATTAAATATTTCATAAATACCTACTTATAAGTGTGGGTTAGACAATAAAGGGTTAAAAAGTGCCGTACTGCAAATAAAAACGTTATCAGTACATATTATACGATAGCACTGTCTGTCAAACAGATAATTTACACAACATTATAAAAATGCTAAAACCTAACATCACTAAAAGAGAGTACTTTAATAGCGCCACAATATTTATAACTGATTAAATATAATTTTAAGATCGTGGGTCGAGGTTGAATTATTAACTTTAGCAATAAGCTGACCTGTAAAGTTACCTTTACGTATTACGATAGACTGCTCATCAGCCTCATAACGAAAAGCATAACGTTTCCCATTAGTAGTAAACCAAAGCATATTGCCTGTTTCAGTGTCACCACTTCTCACCTGAATATCTGATTGTTCATCCATGGTTAAGATGATAAATCCAAGAAGAGGATAGATGATTTCATTTACATTGGTGGAGAGATGCTCAGATCGCTCGACCACTTTTAAAAAATGCTCTTTTAATACTTCAACTTCGTTTACGCTAACAGCCATTATTACAACTCCTTTTGATTTATTGCATCATCAACTTACCTTGTATGCGCCGATGACAGCCTAGTTTATCCGTTAAATACTTCGCTAGTGAGGTAAATTAAATCACGCGCATCCATTACAGCGTGTAGGATATGCTCTTATCATTCCCTATTTTATCAAATTTGCAACAGGAATTATTGCTACCAAGGATGATAAGCAAGCAGGGAAGCTTTAAATACAGTTGGAAAGCTGATTTAGGAAAATTATCACTATTAATATACGAGTAGCAGGAGATAGTTATTCTCACTTCAAAACACGTAGCGTAAATTTTAACAAGTAATACCGACCTAGATAACTATCTGATCAATATTGCTGGTAAAATCAATGATTATGCCATTATTTTCAATTCCAATAGCCAGCTATTTCCCAATCAAACGCCTTATTTTTATTATACCAATTCCACTAATATAGAGATCAAATATTACGCAGGAAAAAGGAGTTAGTTCAAGGCGAAAATTGATTCAAATGGTTGTTCCCTTTACAAACATTTTAACGAAGAGATTGGTTTCTTTAACCAGTAATATAGGTTTATCGTTTGCTATCAACCGTAATAGAAATAATAAAAGGAGTAAATTAGGATCTTTGGGAAGGATAGTTAATTCTTAGCTGAAAATTATATTTATATATAAAAAAGCTTTTTAAACTTTATCAGTATTTATTAGCGCTTGAAGGTTGAGAGTTAGGTATTGATTTGGAGTTTTATAGAAATAATTTACAGTGATATTGGTTGCGAGAGCAGGATTTGATAAACATACTACGATCTTCGCTTGTTTATGAAGAGCTAGCCCGACGAACTACAAATCAAATAATAGATAAATCTATTTTATGTTGTCGGTTTTTTTTTGGGGGGGGGGATTAGGAATATGTTACTTGAAGTTGGTTGCGAGAGCAGGATTTGAACCTACGACCTTCGGTGATAAACATACTACGACCTTCGCTTGTTTATGAAGAGCTAGCCCAACGAACTACAAATCAAATAATAGATAAATCTATTTTATGTTGTCGGTTTTTTATTTTTTTGGGGAGGATTAGGAATATGTTACTTGAAGTTGGTTGCGAGAGTAGGATTTGATAAACATACTACGACCTTCGACTGTTTATTAAGAGCTAGCCCGACGAACTACAAATAAAATAATAGATAAATCTATTTTATGTTGTCTGTTTTTTATTTTTTTGGGGGGGCTATTAGGAATATGTTGCTTGAAATTGGTTGCGAGAGCAGGATTTGAACCTACGACCTTCGGGTTATGAGCCCGACGAGCTACCAAGCTGCTCCATCTCGCGTCCGTTATTGGTGTTTCTTTTCTAATACTTTGCAAATCAAAATTGGTTGCGAGAGCAGGATTTGAACCTACGACCTTCGGGTTATGAGCCCGACGAGCTACCAAGCTGCTCCATCTCGCGTCCGTTATTGGTGTTTCTTTTCTAATGCTTTGCAAATCAAAATTGGTTGCGAGAGCAGGATTAATAAACCTACCTACGCCCTTCGCCTATTTATGAAGAGCTAGCCCGACAAGCGGTCATTACTTTTCTAAAAGTCGAAAGTTGGTTGCGAGAGCAGGATTTGAACCTACGACCTTCGGGTTATGAGCCCGACGAGCTACCAAGCTGCTCCATCTCGCGTCCGTTATTGGAATATCATGGTGGGCGATACTGGGCTTGAACCAGTGACCCCCGCCTTGTAAGGGCGGTGCTCTCCCAACTGAGCTAATCGCCCATGATATAATTGTAGTGATTTTACTTCGAAATACAATAGAAGATCTAGTATATGATGTGGTGGGCGATACTGGGCTTGAACCAGTGACCCCCGCCTTGTAAGGGCGGTGCTCTCCCAACTGAGCTAATCGCCCACATTACATACACTAAACATTTTAATTATGGTGGGCGATACTGGGCTTGAACCAGTGACCCCCGCCTTGTAAGGGCGGTGCTCTCCCAACTGAGCTAATCGCCCATAATTAAAATAACAACTCTTTATTCTCTTGTTGTTAAGAGGTGTAAATTGAATTGGTGGGCGATACTGGGCTTGAACCAGTGACCCCCGCCTTGTAAGGGCGGTGCTCTCCCAACTGAGCTAATCGCCCAATTCAATATAACGCTGTTCTTTTTGGCATTGCCTTGGGAACGAGGCGAATAATATAGAACCTGATTGGTTGATGCAAGCACTTTATTAAAATCAATTTGTCGACTGCTCAACTCTTAAACAACCTGATTATTATGCCTGCATAAAGGTTAATGATTAAACGGATTACCCCAGATAATGCTCTTCAACCTGTTTAATAAAATCGTTAAGCTGCTGGACAGGTAACGCATTAATACCAGCGGCAGCAGCTCGACCACCGCCTGTTGCAAATTTAATGCAGATATCCCCTGCCCCTTGTTTATTTTTTAGCGGTGCTCGCAGTGAAACAAGATAAGTACCGTCACTGTTTTTTGTTAACACAGCATGGGCGCTATCAACCGATTGATTGGCTAATAAGTTACCGTAAACCCCACTAATACGTCGAGACCAAGCTTCATTAGGCAATTCAAATACAGAAAGTAGCTCACTTTCATACAGAGCAGTAATTGATAGTGCGTTTTCCATATCCGATTTATAAGCTTTCTGAAGCTTATAAAAAGGTGAATTTAGATCAGCAATAAGATCAAAAGGTGAAGGATATGCTAATAAAGCGCGATATAGATCAGCAGGATCAAAGTGTAAATCAGCAATAGAAGCGCCATAACCATTGTAATTAATTAAGGTACCAATCTCTTTTAACTGCTCTGCTTGCGCTCGTGTATACCCTGCTTGCTTTGATAGTTCGTCTGCTTTGGCAATTAAGTTATCACCGTAAGCGGCTGTAATAGCCCACGCATGGTATTTACCATCTAATAGCTTATCAACAATCAAACCAGTACAAGTATTTGCATCTAAATCGATATGTGCTTCAAGGTTTGTATGATCAGGGATATCACCAGCGCGGTGGTGATCTGCATAAAAAACACAAGCGCCATTGTTTAAAGCATCATTAAGCCCTTGGATATTCTTTTCCATGGAAATATCTAAAATTGTGAGTGTATCTCCCGCTTTGACATTCACTCCTTTTACCAGTTGAATATCACGCTTAACTCCAGTCACTAACTGACTATCAGCGGGGTTTGCTAGGCGTAATTGAAGTAATGCGATAATGCCATCTGCATCACCGTTAAAAATATCGTAAAACATAAGAATCCATGGTGTTATTTAATACGGCAAGATAAGTTACGCAGAAAAACCGTAACTTTCCAGATATGGGTGAAACAAAGATAATAACCTATAAAGGTGACTATAAAAGCAATAAACATAAACATTTCAGAGAGCTGCATAATTTCACCAATAACGCCGATTAAAGCGAACACAACCGCTATGCAACAAATCAATACCAGCGTTTGTATTGACGATAAACCAAGGCGCTCACAGACATGGTGAATATGCTCACGGTCTGCTTTAAAGGGAGATTGTTGTTTTCGAATGCGACGCAACATGGTATAGGCCATATCCATCAATGGAATTGCAATGATCCAAAGTGCGGTGACAGGTTTGATTTGGTTGTCCATCTGTGGCCCAAACTCACGCTGACTTCCTTCTATTAATAACCAAATAACAGTAAAGCCAATAAATAAACTTCCTGAGTCACCCATAAAGACTTTCATTTTTCGTTTCGGTATTAGCCCCAAATTACACAAAACATAGGGGATGATCGATACAATAATAACTGTATTAAATAACAATAAATTAGTCTGACCATTCAATGCAAATAAAACCGCCAACGCAGAAAATGTCACCATGGACAACCCCCCTAGCAGGCCATCGAGTCCATCGACCATATTAAATGCAGTGACCGCACCAATAATGGCAATCACAGTAAACAATATCTCAGCATTATTTAAAAAAAGATCCCCGAAACCTATTAAATCACCAAGGTGATGAATTTTTATATCAGCAAAGACAACTAACCAGATAGAGATAGCGGTAATCAGTAGTACACGTATAAAAACACTTAAATCAAATTTGTCGTCGATCAAGCCAATTAATAACAGTAAGCCACTACAACAGATAAACACTTGGCTATTTGAGATTACATCGGGGACAAAAAAGAGCAGAATAACAATAGGTAAAAAGATGGAAACGCCACCGATCAGAGGGATGTTACCTTGGTGAAGTTTACGAGAAGTTGGACGGTCCACAAAGCCAACTTTAATCGCAATAGGATACAAAATGCAAAGTGTAAAACTTGCAAGACAAAAAGCGAATAATAAGGTTAAAAGCATAAAATCATTCTATGGAAATCTTAATAAAATATTAAACAAAAGAGTATAACCACAGTTTATGGTTATACAATCTATGTGCTTTCTTTTTTATGCTTTATTTGAATTTCAATGCTGTTATTGAATGAATCCCTCACTTTTGAGATATTCAATAACTTGCAATGCACAGTCTTGAATCGATTTCTCATCAGTTTTTACATGTACTTCTGGCGACACAGGGGCTTCATATGCCGAGTCGATACCCGTGAAGTTTTTAATCTCACCAGCACGTGCCTTTTTATATAACCCTTTCGGATCACGAGACTCACAAACCGATAATGGTGTATCGATAAACACTTCAATGAATTGCTTATTTGGTAATGACTCTCTCACCATTTCACGATCAGAGATAAAGGGAGATATGAATGCTGTAGAAACAAGCAACCCAGCATCAGCAAATAATTTTGCAACTTCTGATACTCGGCGAATATTTTCAACACGATCGGCATCAGAAAAACCAAGATCTCCATTTAGACCATGACGTACATTATCACCATCTAACACATAAGTTTTTACATCCATCTGGTGCAACATAAGATCTACTGCATTTGCAACCGTTGACTTCCCTGACCCACTTAATCCAGTAAACCATAGTACAGCAGCTTTATGACCGTTTAGTTTGATATGATCTTCATGCGACACACTCGCATTATGCCAAACAACATCCGATGATTTTTCACCATCAACTTTTTTTTCTACGTAAGGGGTACTCATAAAATCCTCCAAAAAAAGCTAGAATGAAAACAGAGCTTGAAGGCTTAAAGGTTTTCACCCCCTCACCTCTAGCTATATCGCCTTACAGCATTTTTTATAATTAACAATAATAATGCACGTAGGATAAACGCACCTAGCGTTCCAGCCTTCGCGCTTTTAAGCCTTAAAGCTTATTTCTACAATCCAAAAACAACAACGATCATCGTCACCGCAGTCAAGCTATAAGCAATGCTGACGGGAACGCCAATCTTAATAAAATCATTTAATTTATATTGCCCAGCATTAAATACCATTAAGTTTGTTTGATAGCCATAGGGGCTAATAAAGCTGGCACTTGCACCAAAAGCGACGGCCATGATAAAGGCCATTGGATTGGCATCAATACTCATGGCTAACCCATAAGCGATAGGAAAAACCAATGCAGCGGCAGCATTATTGGTTACTAACTCAGTCAATAACCAAGTAATAATATAAACCGCAATTAAGGCCATCAAAGGGCTAAACGCTTGATTATTTTCGCTAATCAGTTGTGTAAAGCTATCGATAACGCCACTATTTTGTAATGCATAGGAAAGTACAATCGCAGATGAAATAATGACCCAAATATCTGTCGGAAAACGACGTAACAATTCATTGGTACTAAAACATCCCGTTAATAAAAGAATGCCAAGCAGCAATAAAACTGATTTAAACAGTGGAAGGATACCAAGCGCAGAGACAACAATTGCAGTTAAGAACCCAGCAACAGCTAGCCATTCTTTCGCGCCAGACAAACGGGAGTCCAGTTCAACATCGGAGAGTAAAATAAAATTCTTACGAATATTACGACGCGATTTAAAATCTTCCCCCACAGCTAACACTAAAAAATCACCGGGCTTAATTTTTAAACGACCAATTTTGCCCGATACCTTCTCACCATCACGCTTAATAGCAACAACGGCAGCATCAAATAGCGAACGAAATCCCACCTGCTTAAGCGTTTTACGGGTAAGGATACTTTCCGGCCTAACTACCACTTCGCGTAAATTATCGATGGATAAACCATTGTTTTCTGCAAATATTGATAGGCCATCAAACATATTCAACTGGCTAACTTTTGAGATATCGCCACTAAAAATAAGTTTATCGTTTGCTTGTAAAATTTCGCTAGGCGCAATTGCACTCAACAACCTTTCACCACGTAAAATTTCTACTAAGAATAAAGATTGCAAATGACGCAATCCATTTTGCTCAACACTTTTCCCTACTAAACTGGAGTCGGGACTAATTTTCGCTTCAATAAAATAGGATTCAGCCTTTACATTTTGCGCTTTACGATCGGGCAAAAAGTGCCCACAAAAATAGAGCGTGAATCCACAGGCAAATACCAAACATAAACCGACTAGAGTGAAGTCAAAAAAACCAAGAGAGGGTAAATTAGCGTCGAGTACTAAACTGTTTACAATGAGATTAGTAGAGGTACCTACCAAGGTTAATGTCCCCCCTAAAATAGCAGCATAGGATAGAGGTATCAATAACTTACTTGCAGAGTGATGGGGGTTATTACGAATTGGCGCGAGCATAGTTGAGACGACAGCGGTATTATTAAGTAGCGCTGATGAAATAACAGTAAAGCCAAATAAACGGGTCCAAGTTGCTTGATAACTTGGCTTAATAACTTTCATTGCAACTAAACGCAACAAACGCGTTTTTTCTAATGCAATAGAGCATAGCATTAATAATATTAAGGTTAATAAACCTTGATTAGAAAGACTTTTTATCACTTGCTCAGTAGAAACCATATCGGTTGAAAATAAGGCTAATAAAGCAATACCAAACACCAGACTAGGACGTTGTTGATATTTTATTAAACCGATAATAGTAGAAAGGAATACAGCGAGTACGAAATAGGATTGAAGTGTCATAAGAAAGCCTAAAAGCTTAAAGCAGGAAGGCAGGAAGGCTGGAAAGCAGGTTTTGCCTTCAAGCCTTCAAGCCCTATAGCCTTAAAGCTTTGTTACGTCTTTTGCTTCCCAATGCGGGAAATGTTTACGAACTAATGCGTTAAATTCAACTTCAAACGCGCTGTAAGCGTGTTCTTGTTCTTGTTTAACTGCTTCAATTGAGCCACGAATCATACCAGCACCAACCGTAGCATTGCTTAGGCGGTCAATAATAATGAATGCGCCTGTACCACGGTTTTCATTATATGCATCAAACTGAACGTGTTCAGCGACCTCAAAGTTACAACTACCTATCTCATTTAATTCAAGTTGCGTAGCCGCGGTTTGCTCCATTGTATTTACATCAGTTTTAGAGTTAATCGCAACCACAGAGCCAACTGTTGAGTTAGTACCGACTTTAACAATGTATTCACGATCAACATGTAATGCATTTTCATCCATCCAAACCACATCAGCAACAAAGTTTTTGCTTGATTCAGGTTTTTCATGTGGACGAACAATCATGTCACCACGACTAATATCGATTTCATCTTCTAGCGTTAACGTGATCGCCATGCCTTCAAATGCAGACTCAATATTACCGTCAAAAGTAACAATCTCTTTCACTTTACTTTGCTTACCAGAAGGTAATGCTTCAATGGTATCACCTACACGAATTTCACCCGATGCGATAGTACCGGCAAAACCACGGAAGTTTAGGTTAGGGCGATTAACATATTGCACGCCTAAACGGAACTTTTCGTTAGTGTCGCTATTAATTTGCACAGAATCTAACAAACGCATTAACGGAGAACCTGGGTACCAAGGCATATTGGCACTTTGGTTAACTACGTTATCGCCTTTCAATGCAGAAATTGGCACAAAGCGCACATCAGCAATGTTTAACTGCTCAGCAAACTCACGGTAATCAGATTTGATTTTTTTGTAAACTTCTTGATCGTATCCAACCGCATCCATTTTGTTCACAGCGATAACAACGTGCTTAATACCCAATAGCGAACAGATATAAGAGTGACGACGCGTTTGAACTTGTACACCGTGACGCGCATCGATTAGAATAATCGCTAAATCACAGGTAGAAGCACCGGTGGCCATGTTACGTGTATACTGCTCATGCCCAGGAGTGTCCGCAATAATAAATTTGCGTTTCTCAGTTGCAAAGTAACGGTATGCAACGTCAATAGTAATACCCTGTTCACGCTCTGACTGAAGACCATCTACCAATAACGCTAAATCAAATGATTCATCGGTCGTATTAAATTTCTTTGAATCTTTTTCAATAGCGGCCATGTGATCTTCAAAAATCATCTTACTATCGTATAACAGACGACCAATCAGTGTTGATTTACCGTCATCTACGCTACCACAAGTGATAAAACGCATCATATCTTTGTTTTCGTGTGCGCGAAGATACCCTTCGATATCTGTCGCTAATAAATTTTGCTCATTAGACATTTTAAATTCCTTAAAACAAAGGCGAGAAAGCTATAATGCGTAAAGGCATTAAGGCAAATTCTTCGCATCCTCATTTATTCTCTTTATTAAGCCAGATAACATAGCTGCAATATGGCGCGTTTTATCGAGCCATTGTTGCCCAGCTTCGCTACCGATATAACCGATATCAATACCAATATAAACTTGCGTTCTTAATTCAGCACAAGAGGCTTTGGCAATCACTAAAAAGTGGCATTTATCTTTCGCCGTTTTGCGTGACATACCTTCAGCAATATTACTCGGTATCGATAAACCTGAGCGTGTTATCTGATCTTTAAATCCATAATCTCGAGAGGTTTGAAAGTGAAGGTATAATTCAACAGCCAGTTGCTTTGATTCCTGCCATACACTTAACTTCTCAAAATCCATTAACACTCCAATACAAATCTAGAAGGCTGTAATGCTTGAAGGTTTTGCTTTCTTGCCTTCTAGCTTTGAGCCTTTTAGCCTATCTCTAAGCCTTCGCTTAGAAGTAACCTTCCATCTTTTTCTTTTCCATTGAACCAGCTGAGTCATTATCGATAACACGGCCTTGACGTTCAGATGTCGTAGTTAATAACATCTCTTGGATAATTTCAGGTAATGTTTTAGCTTCAGATTCAATGGCACCTGTTAATGGGTAACAGCCTAACGTACGGAAACGGACGCTTTTCATTTCAGGGACTTCACCTTCTTCAAGTGGCATACGATCATCATCTACCATAATAAGTGAGCCATCACGTTCAACAACAGGACGAGGCGCAGAGAAGTACAGTGGAACCATCTCAATCTCTTCTTGATAAATGTACTGCCAGATATCAAGCTCAGTCCAGTTAGAAAGCGGGAATACACGAATACTTTCACCACGGTCAACTTTAGAGTTATAGATATTCCAAAGCTCAGGACGTTGGTTTTTAGGATCCCAACGGTGCTTCTTGTCACGGAACGAATATACACGCTCTTTAGCACGAGATTTTTCTTCGTCACGACGCGCGCCACCAAAAGCAGCATCAAAACCACCCGCATCTAAAGCCTGTTTAAGACCCTGTGTTTTCATCACATCGGTATGCTTAGCGCTGCCATGTGTAAAAGGTCCCATACCCATTGCTAACCCTTCAGGGTTTTTATGAACAAGCAACTCAAAATCATATTTTTTCGCTAAGTTATCGCGAAATTCAATCATCTCTTTGAATTTCCAGTCTGTATCTACATGCAATAAAGGAAATGGGATTTTACCTGGGTAAAATGCTTTACGTGCTAAATGCAGAAGTACTGAAGAATCTTTACCAATTGAGTAAAGCATTACTGGGTTATCAAATTCAGCGGCTACTTCGCGCATAATTTGAATTGACTCAGCTTCCAATGCTTTCAGGTGAGTTAATCTATTTTTATTCATGACTTTCCTTCGTTAAACATGATGTAGTTGCGAATGATTATGCCCTAATGTGCCGACATAGTTAATAATATCAAGGGAGTTTATTGATGTTAGAATGCTATAACATAGAATTTTTTGTCATTAAGCAACAAAAGCAATTAGTTATAATAGTTTTAAAAGCGATGATTCAAACTAATTAACTAAAAAAAGATAAATTAAAGTTCCCTATAGATAGCAATAGCTTCAGCGAGATCGGAATAAAAAGTTAATCCCCCCTGGTGTAAAATAATTGCACTATCACAAAACTCTTCAATCTCTTTAATATCATGGCTTACCATGATCACATTTGCAGTTTTACTTTTATCAAGTAATGCTTGACGGGCTTTTTTGCGGAATTTTTGGTCTCCGACCGATGTTGCTTCATCGATAAGGTAAACCTCAAAGTCGATTGCAATACAACAACCAAAGGCAAGACGTGAGCGCATACCACTTGAGTAACTTTTTACTGGTAGATCATACTTTATTCCTAATTCAGCGAAGTTTTTCACCTTCTCTTCATATTCATCTAAATCTGCAACGCCATTCACGCGACCGATAAAACGTGTGTTTTCACGCCCAGTCATTTGCGGATGAATACCCGTTGCTAAAGCAACAGGCCAAGAGATAGCTTTATCAGTAATCACTTTGCCCTTATTCGGATATTCACTGCCCGCTAAAATACGAAACAACGTGGATTTACCCGCACCGTTTGACCCCAAAATGCCAATATTATGCCCTTCAGGAATGGTGAAGTTAATATCTTGAAATATATACTGATTACCTAAATCGGAAGGGTAATACTTGGTGAGATTTTGTAGTTTAATCATAAGTTTCAACTATCTATTTAAAATCAATCGCAGTGTTAACGCTAATATAACAGCAAGCAATCTAATAAAAAACCAATTCACCACAGAGTATGCAGAGGGACACAGAGAAATAATGAGAAAAATTATTTTTTGAACCTTTTACTTCTTGTGTTTTCCTCTGTGTAAGCGAGGCGCTCTGTTGATGAATTCAAACCGAAACAACGTTTCGCAGTTGAATAAAGTGTGCGTGGTGATCGTCTTTAAAGAATTAAACCTTTATCACTACCAATTAGCGAACTTACACCTTCTAATGCAAGCTTCTCTGCCAATGCTTGCTTAGCACCATCATCACCGTGGACAATAATTACTTGCTTGGGTTGGTGGCGTATTCGTTTAACAAAATTAACCAAATTAAATTGGTCTGCATGAGCAGAATAGCCAGAAATAGTATGAACCCCAGCCCTCACATCTAACTTAACACCATCAATAAATACATAACCACCACTAGGCCCATAACGCTGAATATCAGCCCCTAATGTACCTCGCGCTTGATAACCTACAAACAAAACATCAGCGGTGGGTTCATTAATGAAACGTTGCAAATAATTAACCACACGGCCGCCACTACACATTCCACTCGCGGCAATGACAATCGCCGGTTTGTCACGTTTGGCTAAATATTCAATGGTTTGTAAATGCTCTGCATGCGTATTTACCGTATACAAACTATCAAAGTTTAACGGCTGACGACCTTGTTTTACGCGCCGTTTCGCTTCGGCATCCCAAAGTTTTTGAAAGTGTTGGTAATGTTCAGTGAATTTAGCTGCCATTGGCGAATCAACAATCACCTCAATATCAGCAAGCTTTTGATATTTTGATCGCCCCACTATCTGCTCTAGTTCATACAACAACTCTTGCGTACGACCAATACTAAACGCAGGAATAATCACCACACCATTATCACTAATCGCTTTGACTAATACTTTCTCTAAACTTTTAGCGCGATCTTTTCGCCCTTGATGATTTTTATCACCATAAGTACTTTCAATAACAACAATATCAGCTTTATAGGGGCTTTTAGGCGCCGCAAGTAAAGGGGAATAGGTAGCACCGAGATCACCCGAAAAAACAATACGTTTCGCTTGCTGATTTTCGGGTTTAACATCAATTTCGATATAAGCAGAACCAAGAATATGTCCGGCAGGTTGAAACTTCACTTTGCCTTTGACCACACCTTGCAAATCAAGCGCAAACCATTTTTTATAAGGCACAGCAACGAGCTGTTTTTTTAACAATGATAAACACGCTTTAATAATCGAACGATTACGTGTAACACCAACCTTCAAAGCATCTTCAATCACCATCGGTAATAAAGCAGCCGTTGCTTCAGTCGCAATAATAGGCCCCGTAAATCCAGTAGCTAACAGGTAAGGAATGCGCCCAACATGGTCGATATGGCAATGGGTCACCAATAACGCTTGAACGGTGGAAATATCAAACTTAATGGAGAGCAAATCATCATCACCACGGCCAGAGGTTTCAGCGCCTTGAAATAGACCACAATCTATCAAAAGGCTATTTTGCGAATCAATAACTAACTGGTGGCAAGAGCCTGTTACGCCATTAACAGCACCGAGATGAAGTATTTGCATACTAAGCTCCTATTATTCAAGTAATAACAGATACAGGGGAATTACATCTCTATTTTACTCATTACCGTTTTAGCCATCTGTTGCATGATAACTTTACGTGAAAACTGATCAATAAAAGACTGTCTGCTACATTTTTCAAGGCGTAATAACTTTAGCTTTTCAACCGCAGAATTCGGGTCGTTGGGTATAAAAACCTGCGCATTGTCAATTTCAGTTTCTATAAATTGTTGAGTAAATCCAGTTGCCCCACATAACATCGGTTTACCGCTGGCAGCATACTCAAACAGTTTAGAAGGGATAACATAACTTAACGATTCACTACTGTCTAAATTCAGAAATAACACATCGGCACGCTGATAATAATAAGGCAGCTCATCACGAGCAACAGGGGGAATGACCTCAACATTAGTGACCTTTAGCGTCTCTAATTTAGCGATAAGCTTTGCCATTCGCCTGCCATCACCAATTACCTTAAACTTAACCGTTTCCCCTAATAACAGAGCAATTTTAGGAATAACATTTTCTAATGTTTGCGCGCGACCTATATTACCAGCATATAAAACCGTTAAGGGAGTTTTAAAATTAGAAGAGGGAAAACGAGGGTTGTCAGCTAAAAAAACATCATCAATACCATTTGTATAAAAAGAACGAGAAGCACTAATATACTTTTTGGAAAAGAATGGCTTAAAACCAGAAGAAACTAGATTAATATGGGTAGCTTGTTTAAAGGTGTAATAATTTAAAAAAGTCAGCACAGGTAACAGAAAAAACTTCACTTTAGCTGAGAAAAAATCTTTTACATTTTCAGCAAACAAATCTCGAATATCAAGCACTAAAGGCGCATCTTTTTTACGTGATAAGTAACTAGCAACAGAGGCGGTTAATAATTTGGCTGAAGTCGCATAAATAAGATCATACTTTTCTCGTTTGACTTTTTTTATAACTTGCCTGAAAAACGAACTGGCAGCAAAAAGTTCACCTATGAACCGCCCACTATGTGAAGGGATTGCAATGCGCGTAATCGTGACGTTATCAAAGTGGCTCATATTATTGATAGCCGGCTTAAATGAAGAATAACGAGATGGGGTTGTTGTGACCACCTCAAAAGTGACATTAGGGTATTGTTCAGCAAGTGCAATAATTAATGCATGACTTCTAAATGAGCAAGCAGAAATATCTGGGGCAAAAAAGTAACTTAGGATTAACACTCGTTTTTTATTAACCATCATTTATAGAGAGCCTGTCGATAGAGTTCAACCAATTTATGCTCTTGCTCTTGCCAACATAAATGTGGAGCTGCCTTGACAGCATTACCTTTATATACCTCTCGCAATTCAGGAGAACACACCAATTTATTTAACACAACCACTAGCGCATTAAGATCGTTGTCAGGAACAACTTCACCAACTTGGTATTGTTGTACCACTTTACGAATCTCAGGAAAATTAGTCGCCACCACCGGTAGCTCAGCCAATATATATTCAAACAGTTTATTTGAATCGGTAGAAAAATGATTCAAGCAAGTATTTTCAATCGGTTGAACGCCAATATCAGCTGAAGCGGTATACTCAGGTAGTTCGGCTAATGCCACTGTCGGAATGAACTTCACTCTACCTGTCACACAAAGATGCTCTGCAAGTTGCATCAGTTCAGTAGTTTGGCGACCGCCGCCGATAAATACAAAATAAGCGTTCGGCACATTCGATGCACATTCAACTAACTTGGGTAAACCTCGCCCCTGTTGTAAGCCACCTTGATAAACAATAATAGGCCAATCATCATGCTTTAGTTCAAGTTCTTTGCGTAATCGATTACTATTTACACTAGAGGTATAATTTTCAGACAAGCAAGGCCTATTTTGTAAAACAATAGGCCTTGCTATGCCGTAAGCACGCGCAAAAAATTTAGCACGCATATCAGTCGTCGTTATAGTGGCCACCGCTTTTGGCATCAGTTTTTTTTCAACCCAGCCAACCACATTACGAAAGGCTTGGTAACCTTCACGGCTAGTGCTGATTTCATGGGCGTCGTACACCAATGGAACTCGGCATATTTTTGAAGCAAACCATGCAGTCGGTAGTACATTCACATCATGTGCATGAATGGCATCGGGTTTGCTTTTAACCATCTGATAACACAAACCAGCATGTGTTGATAAACGTGCAATTAGGCGAAGTATCTGACGATGGGTAGCGAGTGATTTGACTTTAACTGGCGTAACAACGTGCTTAGTATTATCAACATGTTTTTTATGTTTACCACGTAATTTCCAAAAAGGGCTGCGTGCAACACGCTGCACTTTCACACCACTCGCTAATATCTCTTTCTCTTGTGTTTTATTGGGGGTGTGTAATGCAAACACCGTAACCTGATAACCAACACCTTGCAAAGTTTGCGCTTCTTTTAAAACACGAGCATCGTTAAGAAACTCATTCCAAACGAGCATGTGAATTTTTTTATTGTTTTTATTTTTAATCATACAGGGTACTTATAGACACGAATAGACACACACACGATAGTTGGTCAAACCTTTAACACTCTTTTCGACTCAGTAAAAAATGATAAACTACTTTACCCACTGCATGTAAACTTACACTAAAAAATGATAGTAGAAATAGTTTATCATAGCAGTAATCATCGAACTCAAGTGAATGTGGGGACTCTCGTCAAAAAATAGACAAGAAACAAGAAAAGAAAGGGGACATCCTAACCTTATTTGAGAATTTTAACTCAATTGATAAGCCAAATGCACAAAAAACCAACTCCCCCGGCTGTTATAGATATGTAGTGGTTGGGCATGACGGCATAGGCACAGACTTCACTTGAAAAAACATTCGTTAAAAGCGAACGTGATCAATCATCCATTAACGACAATGTTAAAAACTTTGGACTTTATATTTAGCCATAGGTTGTCATTGAAGTTACGTGAAAAAGGTTTGGGTGCCTTACTCTTTACTACTACTGCTTCTAAGGAGTGACCATATATGCCTTACCTTTCTCGCTTTTCTCTATTAAGCTCTATTTTCAATTTTTGTGCGGCAGTTAGTCGATAATCTAAAATATAATGAAATGGCGCTATACCCCATTTATGGTTAAAATCAGGTGTGAACACTTTTAGAGGGAAAGAATAAACTTGCTCTTTATCTAAAACACTCTCAATAACATTGTAAAGTTTATCCAAATAATCATTGCGTTCTTTAGTCTCGCATTTTGAGTATTTCCATTCCGAATTAGGGGGATTAGGGAAACACCAATAGACTTTATTAAGCCTTACTTTGTCTAATAAATTGAATTTTTTAAGCTCTTCAATAAAATTATTCCATCCACGCAACCAATATGAAAAATGTTCCTCTGTCCCAGACCTAATGACCTGGAAATCTATTTCATTAAACAATTGCTTAAAAGAAGGTGACATTGTAGCAATACTCCCATTTGATGAAACACATAAATCAAGACGCTCATCAATCAAATCAATTAAAATAAGATCTGGATTATAATTTTTTACTGTTTCAAATAACTGCTTATTCAAATCAAACTCTACCATTTTGGCTTGGAACTTTGACTTTATAGATTCAGTATCGGGTATGTGCTCAAATTTATCTGGTAAAAAAGAAGCTAATGATGTTCGAGCGTGATAATTAATATTAAATAATTTTTTTATTTCAGAAACTTCAAAAATATCCCTAGTTACACAAGACCCAACAATAAGGCACTTCATATTACGCTCCACTTACTATTTTATGTTTCATATCTAGTCTTTAAATTTAATTTATCTGCCACTGTAAATCATGAACTCTGGGAGTATTCCAAGCTTAGAAAGTAACTTTCTTTAGCAAAAGATCAAAGTTTGAAATTTCATCAAAATTAGTAACAATGCACTTACTACCAAATAGTTTTTTTGTTACAGAGGTTAAACGTTCTATGTCGTTAAGATCTGTAAATTCATCGTCAATCATCATATATTGGTAATTTTGAGTGTTACTAATCACAAAGATAATTCTTTTGGCTTTATCACACAATTCAAACATTCTTTTTAGCCTTTTATTTAAAGTATCGCTAATATTTTTAACATTCAAATTTTTGTCATATATTCCTTTACTTTTATTTTTAGTTGCAAGTTTATGCCAGTTATAATGTGCTAATACATACCTATTTTTTACATCTAACGTATAATAACCAAATGTAGAGTCAAGGTAATTGTTGATTGTATCAATATTTGACGAGCTTACTAACTTATCAATTTCCTCATATGAACTAGAGATAAACTTGATTCCTTTCCCATGTTTATCATGTAGATGATTTTCATATTTCATGCAAACTTGATGGTTATTTAACTTTTCATTTGGGTATTTCAAAGCAATATTTTTATTCTCTAAAATATTTGCAATTGCATCAGGAGAGAAAAAACCACTATCAAATGGTAAAGAAGCTTGTTTGATCCGTAATTCATCTTCCAGCAGCCCTTTAGTAAAGCACCTAAAACCGGCCGGAATAACAACTAACTCACCACTACTGAGCATACCTTTAACTTTTATTCTTTGTTCGGAATCAATTGAATCTAACGCCAACTTATATTCATCTAATTTTTTTTTTATAAAGAGTCCAGAGGGCCTTTCATTGTAAGCCATTGCCATTAAATCGTGAGACACTTGGATATTTATATCCTCAAGAAGACAAGCAGCATCCCTGATTAGATTAATATTTCTTGATTTCATACCACATTCCCCTTCAAAATAAACACCTTAACTTCAAAAAAAAAATTATAAAAAGAAGCGTTTACATATTTTGTATGTGTTCATTCCATGTTTTCCATAAGTTATTGTCTAATGAAAAACGTTTAATAAATTGATTGATATCAGATTCTAATAACCTAAAAATATAGCTTTGATCTGATTTATTGAAAGTGACTTTATCCGCACCTAGTACCATTCTTCTTGGATTACTTTTCTTTAAAGGCGTATACCGATCAAACGTTGAAATACAGAGGAAGTCTTCTATTTTTTGTAATGTATTTTTATGATCTGCAATTAACTCTTCTAACGATATAACTAAAATATTGTTTTTTCCTAATTGCTCTACATATGGATCTATGCGTTGATTGTAAAGAGATAGATTAAATAAATGTGTATTTTCCTTCCACCTATTATCAGCTAATAAATCACTACTTAACTCTCCCCTTGAAATATGATGAGCTAATTGTGACTCAAGCCTCTTAATCGGGTCTCTGACTAAATAAATAATTTTAGCGTTAGGCGCAATGGCTTTTATTTGAGTAGCAGCAGTATTAGAGGCCGGAAACTTGGAGTAATGGGTTGAAGCTTCAAAAATAACTTTATTTTTCTTGGTAAATTTATCCCATGGCCACAGTGAGTAATATTCATTTTTACTGAGCAGATTTAAATCTCTCACCGCAAAATAACTTGGCTCTTTTACTGAGCATGGAAGCACTTCAGGGTGCTGACTTAACATATCCCATAACGTGCTAGTACCGCACTTCATTCCACCAATACAAATAACAGGGAGTAAGCTGAAATCAGGTTTTTTTTTGTTTTTATTGAAATTCATTGCTTTCGCAATTGCTCGTTCCCAAAGGCTAACAGAAGCTTTTTTAGTTAAACTTTCATCACTAGATGCACCTGTTACCTTAGCAGGCTTGTTTTGGTTATTAAACTCATTAACAACCTCATAACGAGCAGATATATCGCTTTCAATGTTCATTGTGCCAGTCGAAATTGTGATACTTTGCGCAATACCATCAGAAACATTTCGTTTAGTGTACTCAGGCCTTACTATTTTTCCATTAAGCATAAAAAAGGTATTAAATGGGTCATCAGTATAAAAAGTAACTCCTTCCAGCTCCTTTATAATAAGATCTACACTCTTTCCTAAAACGGGGTCGTTTATTGACGTAATATTAATAATACAGCCTTTTTCTAAACGAATAACCTCATACTCTAAAAATTCATTGACACGGTTATAGTTGAGTAACTTAGAAGTCGAAACCACATTAATTTTAGATTTAGAATAATCAGAAAGTTTTTTTAATGCAGCGATAGCTTCTGGCGTAAATTTATTATTAGTATCTTTGATATTACCAAAATGCTGAGTAACAATAGCGTACTGCTGATTGACAAAAAGCGACTCAAGCCTTTCTGTGGTTAACTGTAAATCCAATAAAGAAGGATGCCATAATACAGCTTCATTCTTATCTTTCCCCCAAAAAATAGCTCCTCGAGCTTCATAATATTTTTTTTCATCAGCATTAACAAAGTAACTATGAAAACGAGGAAAGCCCCATATATTTTCTCCATTTTTTAATTTTAATGGTGAAAGCATTGAGGAATGCCCAAATATATCTCTTTGTTTAGGGTTCCATATATATTTCACCCCAATTTTTTTACATATATCGTAGTGATAAGAAGCATCATCAGGGGTAGCTCCTTGCATATAAGAGTAAGCGCCTAAATTCTGTGTATTATTTTCATCACCATGATTAACCCAAACATCAAAGGTGAGCTTGTGTTTATCTAAAAATTCAAACGATTTAAGTGCATAATCTCTATTAAAGTTATTAGATGCCTCTGTCTGTGAAAAATTTCCATATGTATGTAACGTATCAATCCAATCTTTATTTATATAATATTTTAGTTTTCGCCAATACGGTGCCAGCTTTTCCGTTCCCATATCAAAAAAAGCTAGCTGCTTACCAGATTTAGCATTACTTGCAAACATCCAAATAGAATCAGAAAAATTTAATTCTATTTGATGTCTAGGGTGCTTGATTAGGTCATGGATATATTCAAAATTTTCTGGTGTTGTCGAATCAATATCGCTCGAGATAGCTAGCATTGCTTTGTAAGGATACGGAAATTTTCTTAATTTAATATTCATATTTAACCTAGTTTTATTACATTTAACTCTAGAGTCGCGATACTTTCCTGCGAACGACGCTGTTTAATATTCTGAGATGATAGCTGTGATCTGTTTTCAAAATCACCATCAGTCATGACTATTGATTCAATCGCATTTGCAATTTCTACATAATTTTCTGCGGTAGCAAGATATCCTTCATCGTCATTTAAAAACTCAGGAATTGCAGCTACCGAATTAGTTACCGGCACTAACCCCGAAGCCATCGCTTCATCCCGAGACACCCCCTGTGTATCCATCCGACTTGGACATAAGAACACTCCATACTCTTTATGCAACTTTGCAATTTCATCTTGAGTTAAGAACTTCTGCTCTATTTTAACATTGCTAAAATGTTTAATCGGCGCTAACACTTCATCAAATAAAGGCCCATCGCCAACAAAATGAAACTCTAACTCACTAAAAAACGTTTTCTTAGATAACTCAAGAACTGCAGAAACCGCTAAATCATTTGCATATATTTTGCTTGCATAAGGGCGAATTGACAGAATCTTTTTACGTTGATGCGCCTCTTTTTCTTGATAAGTAAAAAGGTCTGTATTGATCGGATTTGATATTATTGAATAGCTTAGTTCATTACCGTCAACGCTATAATCCTCCATTGTTGTATCAGCTAAATAATTTGAAACAAAAACAAAGTGAAGATTTTCAGATTTATACTTTAATACTGTATTCCAAAGAAGCTTTTTCTCTTCGAACTGAGCTTCGCCCACTGCAATTTTATCTTCAGTATCAAAGAGCACTTTGCGTCTATACCATGGCTGCACTTCTGCACCATGCACCCAAACGGTCACTTTAATTTTATCAATAAACTCCGACAACACTTCCCACATCTGCGCATCTAAAAAGTGCACCAGTACATGTTTATACTGCCCTGATTTCAGCATTTTTCTTAAAGCAGCTTGTGCACCGGTGATCACATTAATATTCTGAAATTCGTGCCAACTGATCGGTTCACCTTGGCGCAATCTAAAGATATCAACATTGACATGATGCTCTTGATACGCTTTAGCGCGGCTGTGTACAAACCCATTACGGTATAAATCATCATAGCTTGGGTAATGGTTAGTTAAAATCAGAAACTCCGATTGGCCAAACACTTTTTCTGGTTGTAAGTCTTTATGCCCAAAAATAAGCGACTTGATTTTAGCCTCACCGCTCGAAAGCACACGCAGGCCAAAACGGATAAATTCAGTTTCAAAAGGTAAGTCGACAGTGTGGTTACGGTTTGCCTGCAAAATATGGTGGCTAATACGTTGTTTATTAGCATCAAGATATAGCAATACGATAGATATATTTAAACCGGGTTCAATATCAAAATGTATCGGCAATGTAGCATTAACTTCAGCTTCAGAAAAATCAACACGCGCGATATCCTGATTTGCATATAAATAATCATGCTTTGCATCGGCCAACGTAGAGTGAACATTTAAACCACCCTGTTCAGCTTCAAGTTTCACTTGTTTAGCATCTTTAATTTTAAGTAGCTCAGTAAACTGCTCTCCTTTAATCGACATACAATTATCAGCTTGACTGAGTACAGGTTGTATTTTTTCTGCCTCATCGAGTAACTCATTTAAGCTTATCCCTGTATTAAATGGCAAATCTGCGACTTTGGTTTCTACTCCAGCTATGTCAGCATCATACAGTTCTAGCCCCCTGTTCAAACAATAGTTATATGGGTCGATCGAAAGTTGTTCAGGGTATTGATAAGCGCATTCACTGACTGTTTTCAACCATTGTTTACAGGATACATCATTCAATAAAGTGAGCGATATAATTGCACTACGCGCACTTAATTTATTAGCAGATTGGTAAAAAATATTCGTTTTCGGCTCAATCAGGTGTCCTTTTTTCCATTCGAAACAAGCCCCTTTACCGATAACTTTTGCACAACTATAACGTGTGGCTAATACTAAATCGTGTAAGTATGCTTGCCCCACATAGTCATGAACAGAAAAGTAAGTTATCCAACTTGCCTCAGTGAATAGCTCTGCCAGAGCATGCTGATTAAATTCAGAGTGTAATAATAACGTTGTCTTAAATGGTGCTTGCTTCAGCCCCTCTTCAAGTTCTTGCTTAACCTTTTTACTATTAACAACAACGACTAATTCTGTTGAGACATGCTCCTGCTTATTTACGTTATTAAGTAAAATCTCTAATTGCGCACTATTTTTTATTTTACTGACGATACCTATTGTTGGTAATGTCATTGTTAGCGGTTTATTTAATACTTTGTTTTGAACATAATTGAGTCTGTCTTGATAAGTGTGCTCAGACATCACTTTACGAAGCGCAATCAATTTTAATCGTTCAATACCATGTGCCATGCCTTCAACTTTTTGTAGCCTACTAACCGCCTCTTTACCATCATCAGTGGTAATAACGAGATCAGCAAATAACAGCCTCACCCCCTGTGAAAAATTACTAATCGTAACGGTATTGCTTGCTAATAACTCATAAACTCGACGCGCAAACATCGACTGTGATTGTTTTATCGAGTTTAAATTGATCGCATAATCATAACCTTTATAGGCTTTATCGATCTCTTTAAAGGGTAATGTGCCAACAATATAAGGGTTATACACCTCAGGAAATTGGTAGTTACTATCCTGTTTACCATAGTTCCTATCGTAAATATCTAATGTTTTAAACTTTGGTAAGTCTTTAACAAATGATTCGAGATCCTTTGTTCTTTCGGGGTATTTAACGTAATAAGCGCCTGCAAAACTAACAGCAGACTTACGTTGATACTTTTCTAATGGATTATTAGTTAGTGGTTGACAAGCAAAAGGTAAAAAATATACGTTTTCATGCTTTAACGCGGCTTTATAGCGTTGAATACAATCAATATCTGTTGTGAATACATGGTCAAATCGCTTCGCCGTATTTAAAAACGTTTCAAAATGAATCGGATCTTCTTTATTCCAAAATGCCGTCGGCACGTTATGTGCATTACACCACTTTATGATGTTTTTTACTTCATCGCTGAGGTGGCCAACTTTACTCCCCCAAAGCTCATCTTTTCCGCGCCAAGCAGACTCAATAAATAACATTTCAGGTTGAAATTCTTGCAACTCTTTTTGCCAATTAGCTGGCGTTAATTGCTGTAATTCACATTCGGGCAAATAAGATTGATAAGTAAAATTATCCATGATGCAAGCAACTTTTAGGTTACTATTTTTTATATGATCATTAAGATACAGTGCGCTAATATCATCGGCATTTGAGTGTAACTCGATCGTCACAGTATTCTCTTTTCGCTCAAATGCAGGTGATGTTTTCAACGAATGACTTATTTTGCTTTCTAGGGGCGTAACTGGCTTTGCTCTGTTTGTTGATTGTTTATAGAGTCGCCAAAGCCCAACAGGTAATTTAGCCCAGCCAACCGGCGTTTTAATATGTTTTTTTAATAAGGTTCCAGCTTTAAAAGTATTGCTACTTCTAATCGCAAGTACGCGCTTTTTAGCGAGAACATTTTCATTATTTGCTTTTTTTAAGCTTTCCTTTAATTGCTCTACCTCTAACTGTAATTTCCTACGATGTTCAAGCTCAGCTTCCCATTTATTTTTTAATTCAGGTATTTGCTCTGCAGTCGCCGTTCGGTACTTTTGATTGGCGTTATCGAGCAAGCGCTCCAGTTGTGAGCTGTAATTATTAAGCCTATCTATCTCTTTTTTAGCATCCGCACATTGTAGTGCCAAAGTTAGTTGCGCATCTTTACTTTGTTCAATCATTAATGCTTTCTCTGCAAGTTGCTTTTCTAGTTCAATAACATTTGATTTGTCATCTGCATTAGTTTTTTCTAAATGTTCACTTTTGATATGGGCACTGCTGAGTTGTGCTTGAATATTACTGTATTCAACCTTGAGTAATCGTATTTTTTCACTCTGCTCAGATAGCTCTGTACTTAGTAGTTGTAGCCTTTCATTGGCAACGTTTAAGCTAATCGCTGACTTATCGAGTTCAATTAACGTTTCCTCATGTTCATCCCATAAATCAGATAACTCAACATTTAAAGATTCATTTCTTTGCTCAAGCAAGTCTTTCTCTTCAGATAAAGCGCTAACCGAAGCTTGGTATTGCTCGGCTAAGGTGACTTTATTAGCATTTAAAATCTTTAACTCATTACGGAATTCAGCAGACAATTTATCCATTTTTACTGTTATTGCTTTCTTCGATTCTGACTCAGTAACTAATGAAGCCTCAAGTTGCGTTACTTCATCAAATAAAGTAGCTACTTCTTGTTCCAGATCTGATTTTTCTTGCTTTATGAGCGTCAAGCTTGCTAAAGATTGCTCTAATTGTTGACCCACTTCTTGTAATTGAAGTTTATCGTCCTGCGCCGATAACTCTAGTTCATCAAAATTAGCCTTAACTTCTTTAAATACAATTGTACTTTCTGTTAGTTTTCTTTCTGTTTCAGATAAATATTCAGTACAAATAGCATAGCGTTCGCTTAAATCCTGTTGCTGTTGATTTAGAGACGATAGCGTATCAGTCAGATGTGTAACCTCAGCACCTAACTTGCTATTTTCATCGCTAGATGCCTGTAAATTTTTATCCTTTACTTCCATCGACGATTGTAAAGCAATCACTTCTCTCTGAAGAGACTCCTGTTCACTTAGTTTTTGTTGTTCGATTAAAATTAATTTATTTTCTAACTCTGCAATACGTTGAATATGAGTAGATTGCTGTTCAACTAACTCATTTATACGCTGATTCTCTTGTAACTCCTTTTTTAATAGAGTAACCAGCTCTGACTTTTGAGCCTTTAACTCTTTTTTTAAACTTTCGATTTGTAAAAGCCCCGTACTTAGCTGCTCTTGAAGTACTGACTCATTTTCTTGCGATGAAAGGATTATGCTAGCTTTATCATCATTGAGTTGTTTTAAATCATCAATGCGCTGACAAGCCAATCTATATTTCTCATTTGCGGCATCAAGCTTCGCATGCACTATAGAAAGTTGCTCTTTTTCTTGCTCAATATTTCGTAAGCTTTCATTTAACTTTAAAAGCTCTTGCTCTAAGGATTTATTTTGCGCTCTTTCTTGCTCAATAGTATTTGATTGCTTACTAACTGCATCATACTTTTCTTGCAATACTGACAATTCAATTTGTCGCTCATTTGCACTTTGCGTTACATTGCGGTATTTGAGGTTGCATTCATGAAGCTGCTTTCTTAACTGCGTGGCATCCATTTGCGCACTGTATAGTTCGCGTAAATTTTTTGTAACAATATGATTGATTTTATCATCCAGTGATATTTTTTCATTGGCGATATAAAGATGTGTTGGGGAAGCATTAAAAGTATCCCAGTAACTATATCCAAACTCAGTTAATAAATTACTAATAGTTGTGAAATCAGTTTCTGATAAACACTCAATATAGATATCAGGCTTATCACGAAGAATTAAGGCCTTACCACCTTTTAAAACTTCGAGTTCAAACCCTTCGACATCAATTTTAATTAGGGAAATTGGAGCTTTCCAGTCGAAACTATCTAAGGCTTTTACATCAAAAGTTTCAATATCGGCTTCGTCAGTAATTTCGATGCTTTGCCCACCTAAATTGTCATTGTTGATAGCCTCAAAACAAGCTTTTTCTTCTTTAGCCCCTAATGCACAATCATGAATAGTAACTTTATTCTCTAACCTATTTTCAGTACGGCTGACTTCCATCGCTTCACAAAGGGATTTATTAGGCTCAAACGCATGCACGTTGCACTTAACTACGCTCGCTAGGTAAAGAGTATGATTACCAACATTGGCACCTACATCAATTACATTATCGCCTTCAGATAAACGGGATCGCATATCTTCTAACATAGATAATTCATAAGGCACTAAAGCGGTTGCAATCTTCTTTTGAATATAGTCAGTTTCTTTATGCGGTAAGCAAATCGTATAATCAACACCGTGCTCTCGCAGTAAAACAAGGTTCTTCGTCATCTTTTTTATCAACTTATTGTTTGAGTTAACATTAATGGGTTAGCCCCAAACACCACGGGTATCGATTAAATTTTTGAGTTTACTGCCTTGAACTGTCGCATTTTTAAATTCTTTATGATCAACCAGCAAGACTGAAATATCAGCTTGCTCAAAAGCAACATCCATATTTACAAGGGTGCTATTAGCGAGTTTATTAGCAGGGAGGGAGTCAATATTAGGCTCAACAATGAGTACATTTCCTGCATGAAATGCATCAATTTCTGTGGTAATTTGTAAAGCAGGGCTTTCACGCAGATCATCAATATCAGGTTTGAAGGCAATACCATAACAAGCGATGGTGACATCTTTAGCCGATTTTTCAGGGTTAGCCGATAAGAATGAAGCCAGTTGTAATTTCACCTGCTCGATCACCCAATGCGGTTTACTATCATTCACTAAACGTGCAGTGTGAATCAATTTTGCTTCATCAGGTGTTTTAGCAACGATAAACCAAGGGTCAACGGCAATACAATGCCCACCAACACCGCAGCCAGGCTGTAATATATTGATACGCGGGTGACGATTGGCAAGCTCAATTAACTCCCACACATTAATATCTAACTTATCGCAGATAATTGAAAGCTCATTGGCAAAGGCAATCTGTACATCACGACAGCTATTTTCTGTCAGCTTTGCCATTTCTGCAGTACGTGCATTAGTGATCACACACTCCGCTTTAACAAAAGTTTTATAGAGTAAAACAGCTCGCTCAGAGCATTTTGCAGACATTCCCCCTATCACACGATCATTTTCGACTAATTCACGCACTACGTGCCCGGGTAATACACGTTCAGGGCAATGGGCGACATTTACATCAGCCACATCACCGACTTGTTGAGGAAAAGAAAGATCTGCTCTTGCTTCAGCTAGCCATTGAGCTACGCTCTCCGTTGCTCCAACAGGTGAGGTAGACTCTAAAATAACCAAGTCACCTTTTTTCAACACAGGAGCAATCGCATCACAAGCAGACTTAATATAAGTTAAATCAGGTTCATTTTTCCCTTTAAACGGCGTAGGCACCGCAATCAAGAATGCATCCGCAGGCTCAGGTGTACTAACCGCTTTTAAGTACCCTTCGGTTACCGCCGCATGTACTAAAATATCAAGCTCTGGCTCAACAATGTGGATTTGACCTTGGTTGATGGTATCGATTGCATGTTGATTAACATCTACACCAATCACTTTAATCTTGCGAGAGGCAAACATTGCGGCAGTTGGTAAGCCAATATAACCCAGTCCGATAACTGATATTGTTTCGAATGACATTTTATTCCCTTAGTTTTATTTTTTTGAATTAAGCTTGTTATTATTTTTATGCTTATTTTCATATAATGATTAAATTAGTAAACCCACCGGCTTTATATTTATAATGACAGCGTATCCAGAATACGTTGACATGCTTCCCCGTCACCATAAGGGTTATGAGCAAAGCTCATTGTCTGGTAAGCAGTTTCATCTGTTAACAACTGGTTTAAGTTTTTTACGATTGTATCAACATCTGTCCCAACCAGTTTCACTGTGCCTGCTGACACCGCTTCAGGACGCTCAGTTGTATCACGCATTACCAGTACCGGTTTCCCTAGAGAAGGCGCTTCCTCTTGAATGCCACCAGAATCGGTTAAAATAATATGTGATCGATTCATCAAATAGATGAAAGGTAGATACTGCTGTGGTTCAATCAGAAAAACGTTGTCAATTCCAGCTAAAATACGATTTACAGGCTCCCTAACATTCGGATTTAAATGCATAGGATATAAAATTTGAACCTCAGGATGTGCTTTAGCTGTTATCGCAAGTGATTCACAGATACGTTCAAAACCACCACCAAAACTTTCTCGTCGATGACCTGTCACTAAAATCAACTTTTTAGATTCATCTAAGAACGGAAATTTTTTTGCTAACTCACCGTTAAGTTCAATATCGTTTACTATTTTGTCTTTGACTAATAACAAGGCATCAATCACCGTGTTACCAGTGATGGTTATGGTTTTATCTTCGATATTTTCTTTCAGTAAATTTTCTTTAGAAGTTTCAGTTGGTGCAAAATGGTATTTCGTTAATGCTCCCGTTAAACGGCGATTTCCCTCTTCGGGCCAAGGCGAATAAATGTTACCAGTACGTAACCCCGCTTCAACATGCCCAACTTCAATCTGTTCATAATAAGCGGCTAAGGCGGCCGCTAATGTTGTCGCAGTGTCACCATGTACCAATACCACATCGGGTTTAAAGGATTGCAATACAGGTTTTAAGTTTAATAATATTCCAGCTGTTACATCATTTAGTGTTTGACCTGCTTTCATTAGATCTAAATCGTAGTCCGGAGAAATATCAAACAGTTCTAGCACTTGATCCAACATTTCACGGTGCTGTGCTGTCACACAGACTTTCGCCTCAAAACGTGCATCCTTTGCTAGCGCTTGTACAAGTGGTGCCATTTTAATCGCCTCTGGCCTTGTGCCAAATACGGTTAATACTTTTTTCATGTTAATCCCTATTTAAGTTCTTTGATGACAGATATTACGATTTTACCAATGGCAAAAATGGACATATTAACCACAAAAAAGAGGGCTAAATTATACAAAATTTGCGGGTATTTATTAGATTCGCTCAAGGTTGCACTTTCAACTACCACTAAATATTTAATTTGGCGATAGGCTTCGATGCGTGATTTTTCTAAGGAGATTTGTGATGAGGTATAAGATTGTAATGCGAGCTCCATTTTCACTTTATAATCCGTAAACTTAGCGAGTATCTCACTGACAGGCATTTTATCTTTTCCTGTTTGCGCCAATTTATTTTTTTCTGTTTTAAGCTGGTTATTTAATGCTTTAAGTTCATTTTTTAATGCCAGCATTTGTGGTGCTTGATTACTCATGATTGACTTCATGGCTTTAAGCTCAGCTTGTTTTTTAGATATTTCACCGCGCAGTGAATAGGCAATCTCTTGCATCGCCATACCTTCAGCGGATGGGTCAAGTAAATTATACTGTTGCTGAAAATTAAGCAGAGATATTTGCGCACTTTCTAGGCGATTTTCAATAATAGCATGTTCACCTTGTACAAATGATAATTGTGCATTGGCAAGCTGGTGGCCGATCGAATTAATATACCACTCAGCACGTTCAACAATCGTATTTGCTAACTTTTGCGCATAATCACTATCGAAACCTTGTACATATATAGTGATAATGCCAGATTTTTCATGGATATCGACACTGATACGTTGATAATAATATTCAATAAGTTCTTCGCGTGTGTCACTTGCATGTATACGGCTAAAATAGTCGATTTTTTCTTGGCTATAATGATCGCGTAAATTAAGGGTTTCATTTAAATAGATAAGCATGTCTGTTGAGTAGATATAAGCTTTGACCAATTCAGTATCTGAATTACCTCCAGCCACTCCCATACCCGCTAATAGTGCCATATTAGCATCCATGGTTGCCATACTGTCTGGTTGTTGGACTATCACCTGTGCTTGGCTTTCATAGCGCGGAGTCGCAATAAGTATTTGATAAATAGCAAAAACAGAAAAAGGTAGAACAACAAATATTAAAAATGATGAACGCAATAGCTTTTGGATGTATGTTTTTTGCTCTTCATGAGTAATTATATTCGGATTACTTCGCGTAGCTTGCGCTTTTTCTTTTTCTGCTTCAATATTTTCTTTTGGCGCTTCTGCTAATTTTTTAAGTTGTCGTTTAATCGCATTTTTTTGTAACTGTTGCAGGTATTCTACATCTTCCAATAATAACAAAGCGACTTCAGGTGATTGTTTGCTATGAAGCCTTACTTGTTTGGCTAAAAAAACAAAATTTTTAAGTTGTCGTAATTCAAATGATTTTTTTAAATTTTCATACTCTAATTCGCTATCTTTGCTCTCAATCTCACCATTTTTCGCTACTGCTTGAAGCTCATCACTCTGTTTTTCAATCCGATTCAATAAGTGTACTTTATGCTTACTTTGCAATACATTTACTTGCTTTAAAATACGCAATGATAGAGATGGGTTCTCTTCTGCAAGTAACTTAGCATGACGTGATAAGGCCGCAAAATTATTAACCTGCTTAGGATCTAATGAACTAATAAACTCTTGAAACTCTTCTTCTATCATTTTTATTTCGCATCCACCGCTTATTTAAACGACAGGCACTTTCCTTTTATTTAACGGCTAATTGCTTGTTTCCAGCTATTTTGATAACAAATTAATGCTGCGACAATGATTATTAACGTGCATAAATTAAGATATTGATGACTTACTCCCATACTTCCGTAACTCGGATAAGCAGCAAAACGCGTTAATTCAACTGCATGTAATAATGGATTCCAGTCTAATAGATACCAATATTCCTTCGGAATATCTTGCAAACTAAAAAATATTCCAGATATAAAAAATATCGGACGCATCGCTAAACTGCGTAACTTCTCGAGTTCAGGAACAAAACAGCGCCCCAAGGCAAATAGCAACCCCAACGATGTTGCAATCAACCACACTTGTACGAAACATTTTAATGCGAACAAACTATTACCGATCACTACTTCAATGCGCAAGAAGTAAGCGATCAGGTAAATAAATAGCAATACAAATAATTTTGTTAAAAACTCAAAACTAGCGATAGCAATAACTGAGCTAATAGGTTGTACTTGTCGAAAGGCAAACAAAGACTTATTGACATTTATTGATGCCGAAACCGACGCCACAGTAGCCAAGAGCATTTGCACCAACACCATGCCATAAACCATGAAAAAAAAAGTGGGTATAGTATGGGTAGTTCCACCATTTATCATTCCTCTCATTAATGACAGAATCATGATAAATGCAACTGGCGAAATCACCGACCAAGCAATCCCTAGCTTATCGCTAAACTTACTTTTTATTTCTCTCAAAAATATGGCAAATATTACATCGCCCCAAATTTGTAGGGTTGAGCGTTTTTTTACTAATGCCATTAGAGATAGGCCTCAAGGTTTAAAGGCTTGAAAGCTTGAAGGCTTGAGAGCTTAAAGGCTAAAGAGCTAAAAGGCTTAATCATGGCTTTACAATTTTTGTTCATTATTTTTCGACTGTAAGTGTTGAATTGCTTTATCTGCGAATTCATTTAATTGATTATAATGTTGCTCTTTGATAATCAGCTCGATAATTAATAAATCAATATTCAAGTAGTCGTGCACTAACCCATTCCGCATACCAATTATTTTTTTCCATAACGTCAATTCTTCGCTACTTATTTGGTTGTGCTCTTTTAGCAAAGAAAACGTTTGATACGCTTCGTTGGCACTACTGCCCTGAAGCCCTTTTAACCAGTGCTTCGCTAAACCGATACACATTTCAGTGAAAATTTGTAGAAGGCGCTCTGTTGCACGGTAATCACGCGCTTTAAAATTGTTCGCTAACAAATCTTCTCTTAATTCGTCTAGTTCTACTTTGTATTGTTGTTGATGCTTTTTAGCCTCTATCAAATACAATTGTAAACCTTCATTTATCATGAGCCTGATTCTCTTTTTTGATATTCGTATAAAGCATAAATTCTATCTTGCTCTGTGAATGCACGTGCTGTTTTAGCTTGGTAAATCACTTTCCCGTATTCAACAACATTGAATGCTAAATACACAGGCACTTGATTAATATCTATCACGCTCAATTGTTCTGAGCTTAACCCTGTTGCTTCACACCATTCGATAGCAAGCGTATTGGGCCTTAGATATTTGTCTAAGCTAGAAAGGCTAAAATTTTTAAAGGCTATCGCAATATCATAATCGCTATGTACCTTATGTGTTCCCACCGCCCTTGAACCATATATCCAAACCACTTCGATATCTTTATTAATGGTCGCCAACTCAACGAGTTTTTCAATGGCATCATCATTCACTTGCGACATAGGCATAAATGACTTGTATTGAGGCTTGAAAGGTTGAAAGCTTGAACGCTTATAGCATCTCGCATTATGGCTTTGTAGCAGATCATCATTATTTAATCACCACATTGGCAGCCACCGCAATTTGGTAGATAATTTGGGTGATGTCTTTCACTGCTTGCATGGTTTTGGTGTCGATTTTTGGCAATACTAGAATCTGATCGCCACGTTGTATTTTGGCGGTTTTATCAAATATCACGACGCCGTTTGCGCGTACGATTGAGATACGTTCGTCTTCAGCTCTGTCGGTGAAACCACCTGCCCATGCAACATAATCATCAATGGTCGCATTAGGGTTAAATACTACCGCTTGTGGCATTAACACTTCACCGCCAACTTGAATCAGGTCGGTGTAATGTGGAATGACAATTTGATCGCCCTTCTCTAATAAGATATTTGCCGTGACACCACGATCCGAAACAATCACTTTACCTAAGGGGTTAACCTTTCTCGCTTTTTCGGAAAAAGCCATCACCATTTCAGCTTCTTTAGCGCGAATAGCGGCTTCACCGTCGGACGATGCAGGGGCGGTGAATACACTTCGCTCTAATCTATCAAGTGAATCAGATAGCATCTGTTTTTGACGTTCAGCAACACTTTTACGAAGAATGTAAATGGATTTATTATCGGTAAGCTCTGGATTAATCGGGATGTGGCTCAATAGATCATGCAGACGTGTACTTTTTTTCACTGCAAAATATGATGGGCCTAAGTAACTCCCGGTTACTTGTACATCAATCACCTGTGCATGTAGGTCATCATTAAAAATGACGTTATCGCCATCTTGAAGTTCAAAGGCTAAAAAATCGTTATATTCAAGATAAACCGAAAATGGGCCAGTAATTCGATTCCCAAAAACGCCAACATGACTAATTTTAGCCATTGGCCTTGCATAACTGGCTATCTCTTTACCCGATGAAATAGACTCAGTTAACTCAAAACGGAAAGGATTACGTACCCCACCAGCGACGGTAATCGCTGCGCTTTGTGGTTTAACTAGAATCACATCTTTATCTTTAAAAGTTATTTGAGGGAGCTTACCTGATTGAATAAACTCATATAAATCGACCTCTTTTAATACTTTATTATTACGAAGTATCTGAACTTTTCGGTAACTACCTCTTTCCGAATCGATGCCCCCCGCGCGCTTTAAGAAATAAAGCAAACTATCAGATGCCATGCCTGCATATTGTCCTGGTCGAATAATCGCACCTGAAAGGTAAACACTGACTGGTGTTGCCGTTAATAAATTAACGTAAACTTCAACATTATGCGTGTAAATCGCTTTTATTTTTGAGCTAACCAGAGTGTTAATATCACTCGCAGGTACACCCGCTACACTAATCGGCCCAATATTAGGGATAAAAATATTACCTTGATTATCTACGGTTGGTACATCGGCATAATTTACGCCACCCCATAACCAAATATTGATTTTATCGCCAGGCGCGATCAGGTAGTTTTCGTTCAAACCATCCGTACGCTCAGATTCATACCCCCCTGCAAAAATATTTGCGCCATAAGGAGGAGGAAAGTCTTCCCCTGATGAGGGTAATAATTCACTAATATCAACTTCACCCGGTAACAACACGCCTTGACGCGCTGTTTTGCTATAACTGCCATTTTGTAGCGTTTGCAATGCAGAAGGACTCGTTAGTGTAGGAATACTATCGGTTGTATTTGCTGTGGTATCGGTGCTACTTGGCTCAAAGGCAGCTAGGGCAAATTGAGTAAAACCAAGCAGTAATATTGCATTGAGCGATTTAGTTATTATTTTTATCATCATTATTCCGTTTATTACAGCTCAATATAAGCGCTTGATTCTATGATTTGTTTCTCCATAAACCATGCTTTATCCGCTTCATTATTTGCATTAATAAAAGGAATTTCACAGGCAACACGCTTCTCTACATTCTCTGTTTCATCTGTAATTTTAAGTTCACGGCAAGGAGTACCTAACGCAGAGATGTATAGTGCTTCTAGCTCAATTTTATATTTTTCGTGCTCTAGAGAGCTTTGTTGCGGGTTTGATAGTAACGACCAGTATTGTGAAGGGATCTCTTTTTCAGTTGGTTTTGTTTGAGATGCAGAGACCAGAGGAATAGAAGCACTTACTTCACGTGGTTTACTTGTACAACCAGCGAGTAACAATACAAATATCACGGCATTTATTAAGGGTAATTTAAACATTTTTATAAACTTAATTCATCGTTAGTTTGGTTAATTTTTAGCTTCATTTCTTTGCAATGAGACGCAATGGCACAAAGATATTTTTATGCGACCCAGTTAAAACTAACTAGTGTGTTGTATTTTAAGCGCTAAATATATAGAAACCGCGCTTTTAAAGCAATTGTAACGTCTACAAATAATCAAACATCAACGCGAAATCACATCAAGGCAATAAAATCACAAATATGGTAATTAAATTAACAATAACTAAACCCTGTTTATTTTTTCGGTATTTAACGGTTCTTTTTGCAACGATTGATTAACTATTTATACAAGATCCAATCAATCTATTCATTAAATACGCAATAAAGGTGACATTCGCTTAGTGTGGCTAAATATTATTCCCCCTGCTAAAAAGTTTTGTATTGAGTACTGTTTGACGTAGTTAAATATAGAGCAAGGGCAAAGTATATTGTGTAGCCCCGCAGGGCAACCATTTTTACTGTGTTTCCACCTATTGATGTGGAATAACCACACATAATAAGCTCAGTCTTGTATAAACAGTAAAATGGGGCTTGTTTAATTTTCATTGTTCCGTTGATTGCTCGATAACATTAAATGTAAATAATTAATGTAATTACATCGGTATTGGTTAAAATACGTTTTTATTTTCCAACTGCTATATAAAGGAACTTCCCGAATGACAGTTAAGACTCGTTTTGCCCCAAGCCCAACTGGGTTTTTACACGTAGGTGGTGCACGTACCGCACTTTACTCTTGGTTATACGCAAAAAACCAAGGTGGTGAATTTGTATTACGTATTGAAGATACTGATCTTGAGCGCTCAACTCAAGAAGCCGTTGATGCAATTCTAGAAGGCATGAGCTGGTTAGGTCTTGATTGGGACGAAGGCCCTTATTACCAAACAAAGCGTTTTGACCGTTACAATGAAATGGTTGAAAAACTATTAGCTGAAGATAAAGCCTATAAATGCTACGCGCCGAAAGAGCTTCTTGATGAGATTCGCGCAGAACAAGAGGCTAACAAAGAGATGGCACGCTACGATGCGAGCCACCCTAAAATTGTTGCTGTAAACGCAGCCGCAACAGAAGATACCCCTGCTGTTATCCGTTTCCGTAACCCAAAAGACGGTACTGTGGTATTTAAAGATGAGATCCGTGGTGATATCGAAATCGCTAACAGTCAGTTAGATGACTTAATTATCCGTCGTACTGATGGCGCACCTACTTACAACTTCTGTGTTGTAGTGGATGATTGGGATATGGGTATTACACACGTTGTCCGTGGTGAAGATCATATCAACAATACCCCTCGTCAAATCAATATCTATGAAGCATTAGGCGCACCTGTTCCAACATTTGCACACTGTGCAATGATTTTAGGCGATGATGGCGCAAAACTTTCGAAACGTCATGGCGCTGTTTCTGTGATGCAATATCGTGATGAAGGCTACCTGCCCAATGCACTGAACAACTACTTAGTTCGCTTAGGTTGGTCACACGGAGACCAAGAGGTTTTCTCTGAGCAAGAGATGATTGACCTGTTTAGTTTAAGCAATGTCAGTAAATCAGCGTCTGCCTTTAACACAGATAAACTACTTTGGTTAAACAACCACTATATCAAAACATCAGCTCCTGAATATGTTGCCGGTTACCTACAATGGCACATGGATGAGCAAAAAATTGATATGACGACAGGGCCAGCGTTAACAGAAGTAATTTCGGCACTTTCGGAAAAAGTAAAAACGTTAGTTGAGTTGGCTGCTTCAAGCCGTTACTTCTATGAGGAATATGAAGCCTTTGATGCTACTGCGGCTAAAAAACATTTACGTCCTGTTGCTAAAGATGCATTGGCTTTAGTTCAAACTAAGCTGGCAGCATGTGAAGATTGGACGGATGCAACACTGCAACAAATCATTCAAGATACTGCTGATGAATTAGAAGTAGGTATGGGCAAAGTGGGTATGCCACTGCGTGTTGCGATCACAGGTGCAGGTCAATCACCATCTCTTGATGTTACTTTACGTTTAATTGGTAAAGAGCGAAGCATTACGCGTATTTCGCGTGCGCTTGAATTTATTGCACAAAGAGAAGCAAACCAATAAGACTGAAACCGGGAAGGTTGAAAGCTCGAAGGCTCGAAGGCGGGAAAGCAGGAGCATTTTTGCCTTCCAGCACTTTTCTACCTTCCAGCCTTAAAGCGATTTTTACCTTCTAGCCTTATTGTTATACCTTCAAGCGTTTTTTTACCTTCTAGCGCTTTTTGCTTTAAACCTTCAAGCCTTGTTGTTATACTTTTGACTGTTAACAAAACACCATTTCATTATGGGGCTATAGCTCAGCTGGGAGAGCGCTTCGCTGGCAGCGAAGAGGTCTGCGGTTCGATCCCGCATAGCTCCACCACCTTCTACACCTTTTATATTTAAATGTTTGGCGAATCAGTAAATACAAACAGCGAACACAAATCCCTTTTTTCCTATGACGATAATCAAAAGTAAATCATTAACTGTTCGCTATCATTGAACTTATTACTTAAACTGACAACTAACATCCAAAATTTACATAACTAACCCCTATACTGTGGCATGACAGTATTACGAGCACGATTTGTTACAAATCTATTAAATTGTATAAGGCTTCTTCATGAACACATTTTACAAGAACCACTCACTTAGTTTTATTGCATTGTTTTTATTCACCTTAACGGGATGTAATGAAAACACCACCACCAATGTAGCACCACCGCCACCTCACGTTATTATTGAAACAATCAAAGAAAGTAACATTCAACCTGAAATCGCATTTATTGGTCGGACAGAAGCCACCGAAGATGTTTCCATTCGTGCTCAAGTCGAAGGAGTGTTATTAAAAAGACATTTTACTGGTGGAGATGATGTCGAAAAAGGTGATTTATTGTTTGAACTTGATCCTGCGCCTTATCAAACAGCAGTTAATCAACAAAAAGCAGCGTTAAAACATGCACAATCAGCCTATGAAATTGCAAAGAATCGTTGGCAACGCGGGCAAAAGCTCAGTAAAACCGGCGCAATATCTGAATTAGATATTGATGAATTAACCAGTAGTATGAATCAGACCGAATCTGACGTGGCAATTAATCAAGCAGCATTAGATACTGCATTATTAAATCTTTCTTACACCAAAATTATGGCCCCGATCTCAGGTCGAATTAGCCGTTCATTAGTGAGTACGGGTGATCTTATTACGGCCAATAACATCGAGTTAGCAACTTTAGTCCAATTAAACCCTATTTGGGTTAACTTTCAAATATCTGAAAAAACCTTAACCAAGTCTAGACAAGCAATTGAAGGTGGCAATAATGTTGATGCAGAGAGCTTGACTGTTACTATCAATTTGAGCGAGAAACATGACTATGAACACACTGGTTACATTGACTTTATCGATAACCGTGTTGACCAGAGCACCGGGACATTAGCTATTCGAGCTAAATTTATTAATCCCGATGCTAAGTTACTTCCAGGGCAATATACTAACCTAACGGTGAAACTTCCTGATGATCAACGTTTACTCCTTATTTCTCAAGCTGCTGTTCAAGAGGAGCAACAGGGTCGCTTTGTATTAGTGGTTAATAATGAAAATAAAATAGAGAAGCGCATGGTAACACTAGGCGATCGACATGATGTACGCTGGGAGGTGCTAAAAGGATTAAAAGAGGGAGAAAAAATAGTCGTTGAAGGGTTACAAAAAGTACGTGTTGGTGTGGTGGTAGATGCAACCGAACAAACTGAAACACCTTTCAATAGTAACAGCACTCAATAGGTAATCACTATGATCAGTCAATTTTTTATTCATCGACCGAAATTTGCGTTTGTTATCTCAATTATACTGACATTAGCAGGTACCTTATCTATTCCAATCTTATCTGTGGCAGAATTTCCAGAAATTGCCCCTCCTCAGGTAAGCGTAACAACAAGTTACCGCGGTGCGAGCGCCGAAACCGTTAAGTCGACCGTAGCTCAAGCGATTGAATCATCAGTCAACGGGGTTGAAGATATGTTATATATGTCTTCAAGTAGTGCAAACGATGGCAGTTATTCCCTCAGTATCACCTTTGAAGTTGGTACTGATGCCGATATGGCACAGGTGAATGTGCAAAACCGTGTCACTAAAGTCATGGCAACACTGCCACCAGAAGTACAACAAGCAGGCGTTTCAGTTAAAAAGAAATCGCCTAACATGTTACTTGTAGTGAATCTTAACTCACCAAATGAAACCTTTGATTCTCTGTTTTTAAGTAACTACGCGAATATCAATATTAAAGACTCGCTTGCTCGCCAACCAGGGGTTTCTGAAGTTCAGATAATTGGTGCAATGGATTACGCCATGCGTATTTGGTTAGATCCCAACAAAATGGCCGACTTAAACGTAACCAGCGAAGATGTCATTGCGGCGATTCGTGAACAAAATATTCAAGTGGCGGCTGGCCGAATTGGCGCATCACCTTCTTCTAAAGATCAGCGTTTTCAATACACATTACAAACCAAAGGTCGTTTCCAGACACCGGAAGAGTTTTCCGAAATTATGATTCGTGCCAACCCAGATGGTTCAAAGGTTTACTTAAATGCCGTGGCGCGTATAGAGCTTGGTTCAAGTAGTTATGACGCAGAGGGTAAGTTTAATCATAAACCTTCTGCGATCATCGCTGTATACCAATCACCGGGTGCCAATGCGCTTGAAGTTGCTGACGCTATCAAAGAAGACCTAAATCGCTTATCGAAAAACTTCCCATCGGATATTGAAAGTGTAGTGGCTTACGATACGACCGAATCCGTTAGTGCTTCGATTGCTGAAGTAATAGAAACACTATTGGTCGCAATCGCGTTAGTTATTTTTATTGTATATCTATTTTTGCAAGATGTTCGTTCAACCTTGATCCCCGCCATTGCTATCCCTGTTTCGTTAATCGGTACCTTTGCGTTCATGCTCGCGATAGGCATGAGCATTAATACGATTTCATTGTTTGCTTTAGTGCTCGCAATCGGCATCGTGGTTGATGATGCTATCGTTGTTATCGAAAACGTCACACGATTAATGGAAGACGAAGGGCTTTCCCCCAAAGAAGCCACCGAAAAAGCGATGAAGGAGGTAACGGGTCCAATTATTGCGACAACGTTAGTTTTATTAGCCGTATTTGCACCCACTGCAGTTATGCCGGGTATTACCGGGCAAATGTATGCACAGTTCTCTATCACTATCTGTATATCGGTTCTTATTTCATCGGTCAATGCATTAACCTTAAGCCCTGCATTAGCAGCGACGGTATTACGTAAACCTAAAAAGCACAGCAAAGGCTTCCATTTTCTGTTTAATAAATACTTTGATAAATTAACCGACCGCTACAGTGCATTAGTAAGTTTACTCGTTAGGAGGTTATTGATTGTTGGTGTTGGTTTTGCCGTGTTAATGGGTGCGCTCCTAATACTTGCCAATAATACGCCCTCTGGTTTTATTCCACTTGAAGATAAAAAGTCTTTCATGGTTGATATTCAGCTACCTGATGGCGCCTCTTTAAATAGAACCGAAAAGGTGATGGATGAACTAGTGACCATTACTGCTGATGAACCCGGTGTTGCCGATGTAATACATGTCAGTGGCTACAGCATTATGACAGGTTCAGTTGCCTCAAATGGGGGCTTATTAATTGTGACGCTAGATAATTGGGATGAGCGAAGCGAAAAAAATATGCATCAAAACGCAATTATTGCACGCTTACAGGCTAAGTATAATGCCCTACCAAGCGCTAAAGTAATGGCTTTTGCGTTGCCTTCTATTCCCGGTTTAGGCTCGACGAGTGGTTTATCATTTGTACTGCAAGATACGCAAGGACGAAGTCCAGAGCAGTTATCACAGGTGATGGGATCATTTATTTTAACCCTTAATAGTTTGCCCGAGGTTGCTTTTTCATTCAGTAATTTCCGCTCAAATGTACCACAGATGTTTGTCGATATTAATCGTAAAAAAGCCAAAGATTTAGGCATCGAACTATCGGTTATTTTTAACACTCTACAAACACAATTAGGTGGCTATTATGTGAATGACTTTAACCGTTTTGGTAAGGTATTCAATGTGATGGTTCAGGCTGATAATCAGTATAGGGATAGCGAAAAAGATATTAATCGCTTTTATGTGCGTACCAAAAACAACGAAATGGTTCCACTCAGTACCTTGGTTGAGGTCAGCCCAATGCTTGGCCCTGAATCGGTAAAACAATACAACTTGTTTAGTTCGACCGACATTAATATATTCCCGGCCCCGGGATACAGTACCGGTGAAGCAATTGCAGCTGTTGAGCGAGCGGTTAATACCTTGCCTTCTGGTTATAGCTATGAATGGACAGGGCAAACCTTTCAAGAGTTAAAAGCAGGTAATTTAGCGCCCTTTATTTTTGCTCTGGCCTTCCTATTTACTTACTTGTTCTTAGTTGCGCAGTATGAAAGTTGGACGATTCCAGTTGCCGTAATGCTTGCTGTGCCGTTAGCTATTTTGGGTGCATTCGTTTATCTTAAAATAATGGGCGTTGAGCTTAATTTATATGCACAAATAGGGTTAGTTTTATTAATTGGCCTTGCTAGTAAGAGTGCGATACTCATTGTTGAATTTGCCAAAGAGCTTCGTGAAGGCGGGAAGTCGACCATTGAGGCGGCCATTGAAGCCGGTCGTTTACGCTTCAGAGCAGTATTAATGACAGGTTTGTCCTTTGTGTTAGGTGTTATTCCGTTAGTGCTAGCAACAGGTGCCGGTGCAGAAAGCCGCAAATCATTAGGTTATGCAGTATTGGGGGGAATGGTTGCCTCGGTCATACTAGCAACGGTCCTCGTGCCTATCTTCTATGCAATAATGCAAAAGATGCGTGAAGCGGCAAAAGCACCTAACGATAAACCCGTGTTATTGGATGAGGATGATAAATAATAGAAGCTGGAAAGCTAAAAGCTAAAAATCCCCAACTCAGTCGCTGAGTTGGGGATTTTTTTATATGGGTATCGAAACTATATCAATGAAATTCGCAATAACAGATTATTAGTAGATGATTTAACGCCGAAATTAGCGCAAGTAGCGGTATTGTATCGCTTTGCTTATCCAGAGCTGAGGTTAACTATCTTGCGGGTTAAAATAATAGATAACTGAGCGGTATTCAGTCGCGCGCCTTGTTCTCTATTATTTTTCCTCCATAAGTAATGACCACAATATTACGCAAAATGCTATAACAACAGGGTAGGATGCATTTTAACAAGTAAGACAGTTCGCCCTTTCATTATTTTGCTATGAATAGAGGTGTTGTGCCTAAATTAAAAAGCGGGATAACTCTTCTGTTTAAAGTAAGCTTCAACTGACAGCAGTTCATCGTCGAATTGTTCATCACGTTTAATTGAAATGCTGGCATCTTTCATAATTAAACTTAAACCACTGACACGATCTGTTAACTCATCATCAACTAACTCTGCTAGTGTGAAATATAACTTAACCGCATTTTCTTGCGTTAATTCAGGGTTCACGATCTGAATATCAATTAATCTACAAGCTGGATATGGTAATTCAATATCCATCAACTGCAAAATATTTCCACCTGATAAATCCGCATCAACATTATCTGTACGAATTAACCCATCTTGGTTTATCCATGAAGTAAGCGTACTCTGCAACGTACAATCATATAATTCAACGTAAGAGGTATTACATATTTTTAAAGTGCCTTGGCAATAAGAGAGGTAATCAACGCTACGATTTTCAGGTGCACTCAAACGTTTCACATAGTGATAAAACTTTTGCATCGCTTGATAATTGGTCACATTAATTTTGGTAACCTTAATTGCAGGATGTTCTGATAACAAACGTTTAATTGCAGTTGATGCTTGTTCATATAAGGCTCCTGTATTTGCAGGAAAAGCAAAATCGGCTTGAATCGCTTCATAACCTTCACTAACTCGATAATAACCAACCTCTTGTTGATAACTTATTTCCATTAATGTTTGTCCAGCAATCGGAGTACCTTGTTGCTCAATATCAACATTTAACTCACCAAGTAACACAGACAGCTGATCGCTTTCATTAACATGAGACAGGGTGATAATCGACTCGACACCTGATTTTTCTTCATTAAATAGTACCATTGGATCCAAGCCATCTTCATCGATATGAATCGCAACGCGCTCTTCAATATTTTGTTTTTTACGACGTTCCTGTCTACCTAACGGCTCAGCTACTTTATAAAAATCAAATTCAGTACTGTTTTTATGTTTAAAGTGGTTAGCGACTGCGTAAAGTAGCGCACACAAAAGTAACCATCCAAGATATACAAAAATAGAAATAGCCAACAAAAAGCTTATTTGAATAAAAAATAACGCGATAACACCTATACTACTGAGTGCAATAAATAGGGCGCTTAAGTGCTCGCTAATTTTCTCTAAGTTTATTGTTTTCATTATAAAATTCAGTCTATTGGATTAGAAACAGAGTATGTTACTAGGGAATTCATTTTTTCCTACTATTTATCGCCTTATTGCCCTATTTAATCAAACTCGGTCACCTTTTCTAACTCATAAAAGGATTCTGTGATGGTATCTAACTTTTCATCGAGTAAACGTCGCGCATCATTCAAACCTTGGTTGTAATAAACACCCCCGACTTTTTCACTGAAAAAATCTAATAAAAATTCCGCATCAAAATCACCAATCTCTTGATCCAGCTCTTTGTCGAAATAGCGTTGAATCTCAGTGACTAATCTTATTTTTTGATCCGCTGAAAATTGAATGTTTGCCATGTTTGCTCCGTTATAAATGATGATTGAGTCTATTTTAATTCGGTAATATTGATTTGCTGACTTGCTGGTTGTAAATCTTTATATAAATTAATGGCAAGTGTTTCAGCTAACGCAAGGTAGGGTTCGACTAACGTATTTTGTTCGCATTTGCTGACCGTTGGCACCCCTTGATCGCTATCTTGTCGATAATTGATATGCAACGGGAGTTTACCTAAAAATGGCAGTGAGAATTGCGCAGCTAATTGTTCGCCTCCACCAGTGCCAAATATTGCTTCACTGTGCCCACAAGCTGAGCAGGTAAAAAGACTCATATTTTCAATAATACCGGATATGTGGGTATCCACTTTATTGAACATGGTTACCCCTTTTTTAGCATCAATCAGCGCAACATCTTGAGGTGTTGTCACAATCACGGCACTACTTATCGGTACATGTTGCGACATAGTTAATTGAATATCCCCCGTCCCTGGAGGCATATCGACAACTAAGTAATCAAGCGCTGGCCATGCTGTTTCATTTAACACTTGTTGTAACGCTTTACTGGCCATTGGGCCACGCCAAATCATCGCATCAGCTTCTGCCACTAAAAAACCAATACTATTACAAACAATACCGTGCGCTTCTATCGGCAACATTAGCTTACCATCAGCAGTGCTTGGTTGCGCATCTTTAACACCTAATAACGTGGGCAATGAAGGCCCATAAATATCGGCATCTAACATGCCTACTTTGGCGCCATTTTTAGATAACGCTAACGCTAAATTAACACTCACCGTTGATTTTCCGACGCCTCCCTTCCCCGATGCCACAACAATAATATTTTTTATGTTAGCTAATGCTGTTTTACTGCCTGCGCTTTGTAGGGCAACAATATCGTAATTAATAACCCAGTTTAAAGGTTGTGCTAAAAGCGCCGTTATTTTGTCGCTATTTTTTTGTTGTAGTTGCGCTAACCAGCTAGGCGCATAAAAAGGCAGATTAACGGTCAGTGTTACTGACTTTTCATCAAAGCTTATACGTTTATCTTGCTGCAATTTTTTAAGTAATGCGTCATTATCAGCATCACTTAGCTGCGCGATAATTTTGTCAACGGTACTGGTTTTTTTAAATAACATAACAATCCTGTTGATGGGAGGGAGCAGGATATCAGTTTAACAAATACCTGCGCTATTTCATCCTCAATTTAGGAGTGGGCTTTATGGGTTGAATTGGGTAGAATTATCCCCTTAAAAAATAGTCCACAGCTAAAATAGGAATAACCATAAAATGGCTAATCAAGATCGTAATATCCTTGTTACTTGCGCCCTCCCCTATGCAAATGGCCCCATCCATTTAGGGCATATGCTTGAGCATGTACAAGCAGACATTTGGGTTCGCTTCCAACGTTTACGTGGTAATAATATCCACTTTGTTTGTGCCGATGATGCGCACGGCACAGCGATAATGCTTAAAGCACAAGAGATGGGGATCACCCCAGAGCAACTCATTGCAGATGTGCAAGCTTCACACGAAAAAGATTTTTCTGGTTTTAACATTAGTTTTGATAACTACCACTCTACACACTCCGAAGAAAACAAAGCGTTATCATCACAGATATACCTCAGCTTGCGTGATAATGATTACATCACCAAAAAAGTGGTTTCACGTTTATACGATCCTGAAAAAGAGATGTTTTTAGCCGATCGTTTTGTAAAAGGCACTTGCCCGAAATGTAAGGCAGAAGACCAATACGGCGACAACTGCGATGTGTGTGGCGCGACCTATAGCCCGATTGAGATGCTTAACCCTAAATCTGTTGTTTCTGAAGCAACACCTGTCATGAAAGATACTGAAAACTTCTTTTTTGACCTGCCACAGTTCGAAGATATGTTAAAAATTTGGACCAAATCAGGCGCGCTACAAAGCGAAGTGGCAAATAAGCTAGCTGAATGGTTTGAAAGTGGATTAAAAGGTTGGGATATCACTCGTGACGCCCCTTATTTTGGTTTTGAAATTCCAGATGCACCAGGTAAGTTCTTTTATGTTTGGATGGATGCCCCGATTGGCTACATGGGCAGCTTTAAAAACCTGTGTGATCGCACAGAGGGCTTAAATTTTGATGATTACTGGAAAACTGACAGCACCGCTGAGTTACACCATTTCATCGGTAAAGACATTATCAACTTCCACGGTCTATTTTGGCCTGCAATGCTTGAAGGTGCAGGTTTCCGTAAACCAACAGGCGTTCATGTTCACGGTTACGTTAATGTAAACGGCGAAAAAATGTCTAAATCTAAAGGGACTTTCATTAAAGCGAGCACTTACTTAGAAAATTTAGACCCGGAATGTTTACGTTATTACTATGCAGCAAAGCTCACTTCACGCGTTGCTGATTTAGACTTAAACCTTGAAGACTTCTCACAACGCGTAAATACCGATGTTGTGAATAAGTTAGTTAATCTTGCTTCACGCACAGCGGGTTTTATTGCTAAAAAATATGATGGTCAGTTATCACAAGCAGTTGCTGAGCCTGCGCTTTATCAACAGTTTATTGATGCAAGTGATTCGATTGCCGAGCAATTTGAGAATCGTGAATTTGCGCGTGCTATTCGTGAAATCATGGCACTGGCTGATCTGGCGAATAAATATATCGATGAGCAAGCACCCTGGGCATTAGCGAAGGAGGAAGGTAAAGAGTTAGAAGTTCAAGCTATCTGCTCAATGGGTATCAACCTATTCCGTGTATTGATGACTTACCTTAAACCTATTATGCCAAAACTGGCTGAGCGTAGTGAAGCATTCTTAAATGAAACACTCTGCTGGGAGAGCATTAAAACACCTCTTGAAGGTCATCAGATCAACAAATTCAAAGCATTATTCCAACGCATCGATGTTAAACAGGTCGAAGCGATGGTTGAAAGCTCTAAAGATAGCATTGAAGCAGACAAAGCAGCTAAAGCGGCCGTTGCAGCTGCGGAGCTTGAAGCTTCTAAATCAGAGCTAGATAAAGAGCCACTCGCACCAGAAATTGATTTTGATACGTTTGCAAAAACAGATTTACGTGTTGCCTTAATCGCAAAAGCGGAGCATGTGCCAAAGGCGAATAAACTACTTAAGTTAACCCTTGATTTAGGTGGTGAAACGCGCACGGTGTTTGCAGGAATTAAGTCAGCTTATACACCTGAAGAGTTACAAGGTAAATTGACCGTGATGGTAGCAAACCTTGCACCACGCCAAATGAAGTTTGGCTTATCAGAGGGCATGGTATTAGCGGCGGGTCCTGGTGGCAAAGAGATCCATATCTTAAACCCTGACGATGGTGCAAAACCTGGTCAGCGAATCATGTAAAACAACGCCATAGTCATAGAAAGCGCTTGTTAACCACCGAGTTAACAAGCGCTTTTTTGTTTCAAGGCTACACTTTATAGCGTTAATCTCAGTTAATAAGGATATCGTTATGCGTTGTATGTTTTGCCAGAAAGAAGTATTTGATGAAAATGATCATCTAGGGAAACCAATCTCAATACCTAGTCGCGGTGTGGCGCACTCTCAATGCGCTGAAGAAGATTTAATTGAAAAACGTATTTTTGGTTCAATTCATATCACAGAGATTTCATTGGAAGATCTATATGAACTTCGAGAGTTAGTTAAAACAGAAATAAATGAACGTGTGAAACGTAATAATGAAGCAGCAAATCAACAGGAGTCCCCTTGATTTTCTGTTAGAATGGAGAGCGACGACAAAATCAAATAAAGGATCTCTCCAACAATGAAAAAGTATTGCTTAGCAACGGTTGGCTTATTTACTGGGTTAATTGCCATTTCATACCTACACTTTCTATTTGGAAATAGTTTTTCGGGTGCCGATGCCCACAGTAACTATATCTTCTCATACGGCTATGTAGTACTGCTTTTAGGTTGCATTTTAGCGATGTCTTGGGGAAATATCAGCTCCTTTGAAGAGTATCAAAAGAGTATTAACGAAGATAAACGATTTGGTTTGAAGCTCGGTGCCGTGTTTGGCGTTACCGCTGTCATGTTAATGTTTACAGCAGCCTTCATTTAAAACATAAATTTTAGGCAACAAAAAGCCCATCGAGATGGGCTTTTTAATGTATAAAATTCTCTGAGGTTACGCTTTACGACGAATAAGCGCCATACCAATAAGCCCCATTAACATTAACCAAACAGAAGCTGGAGCAGGTACTCCCGTTGGAGGGACAACCGGCTCTCCAGGTTTAACTACTTGAACATTTGCAATTGAGCCACCCATTAAGAAACGCGTGTTGTTAAGTGTTGCTCCATCACCCATTTGGAAAAACATATCCGCACCGATAAACGTACCAGAAAGCTCAGAACCACCAAATGCAACGTAATCGACATGACCACCACCAGTGAAGTTAAAAACAACGTTATCAGCTTCAAAGCCTTCTAAAAAGATAGAAGCACCAGAGCCCAACATAAAGCCACTACTGATGTTAACAACCGCCATTGAGTCAGCATCGCCACTTAATGTCAGCGACTCACCAGAAGCAAGATTTAATTCACCATCGATATTAAACACAGAGGTTGTATCGTAAGCTTGAAAGGTCGTGGTTTCAGTAATGCTTGAGTAATTTAAGCCATTCATTGCGGCCGCTATATTTGATGCATTTGCAATATCGTTATATAAGCCCTGCCAAGTCGGCTCTGAAAGTGTAGTTTGATTGCCATTAATAGAAGCGCCAGCACCAATTGTGATATGTCCACCATCTGCATTACCGTGTATTTTTGCTCCTGCTGCAAGTTGTAAATCTCCACGAGCACCGACATTACCAAAAATTTCAGCTTCAGATCCTAATTGTAAAAAACCACCAGAGCGACCAGTCCAAGGTGTACCTACCGCTAACATTGTGTAGCCGTCAGTTGCACCTAAATCGATAGGCCCTGCAGTAGCAAATGTGCTAATTGTCGCTAGGCTTGCGATCGTGATTGCTTTTGTAAAAATATTCATCAACTTCCCTTTCATATATATAATCTTGTGCTATGGACATCTGCACTTAAGCAACCTTTAAGCAATTTTAATGCCAGAATACAAAACCCATTATAAACAACATGTTAATGAATCCTTGCGTCTAAAAACTATAAAACCGTAAAAGAAACCGACAAAAAAAATCCCAACATAGTTGGGATTTAAAAGGGTATTACTGTTTGCTGGCTAATAGATACAAATCGAATTAAATAAATAAACTAACTTTCAGCAATAACATGAATTAACTAAAGTCGAAAGTTGATCTATATACCTATGACCCTATGACCCTATGAAACAATAACGAAGAAGCAAGGTTTTTAAAACGGTAAAATAGATCAGCCATCAATTAATTTGCAGGAATTATTATTCTTCGTACATATTATCGTAAACAAAGTTCGTTGCCTCGATATAACCAGGCACACTGCCACAGTCGAAGCGTTTACCTTTAAATTTGTAAGCTAATACACAACCTGATTTTGCTTGTTGTAATAACGCATCGGTAATTTGGATTTCACCACCTTTACCCGGTGCAGTCTCTTCAAGAATATCGAAAATATCAGGCGTTAATATATAACGACCGATAATAGCCATATTACTCGGTGCAGTGCCCGGCTCTGGTTTTTCAACCATATCATCGACACGGAAGATATCATCTTTAATCATCTCACCTTTGATAACGCCATATTTATGTGTTTCTTCATCTGGCACCTCTTCCACTGCTACAATTGAGCAACGAAATTGGTTATATAAGGCGACCATTTGCGCTAACACGCCATCATCGGCACCATCTTTTACACACATATCGTCAGCTAATACAACAGCAAAGGGTTCATCACCCACCAGCTGTTTACCAGTTAAAATAGCATGACCTAAGCCTTTCATTTCACGTTGACGAATAAAAGTAAAGCTAGCGCTTTCCATAATAGAGCGAATATCTTTGAGCTTGTCTTCTTTCGCTGTACCACTGATTTGGTGCTCTAATTCGTAATTTAAATCAAAGTGATCCATTAGTGAGTGCTTACCACGGCCTGTGACAATACACATACCAGTCATGCCTGCTTCTAATGCTTCATCAACACCAAACTCAATTAAAGGTTTATTAACGATCGGCATCATCTCTTTAGGCATAGACTTAGTCGCCGGTAAAAAGCGTGTACCGTAACCTGCAGCTGGAAATAAACATTTTTTAATCATGAGTCTCTACTTATCTAATTTTATTGAAATTTATGCGCCATAAAATATCATTTTTTTATGTTTTACGCACCTTGTTCATTGATACGAATGCCATTATTTTCTATGTTGATCAGCTTTTTACGGTATAACTGTCCAATCGATTTCTTAAAGTTCGCTTTACTCATCTTCAAGATTTTAGCTATTTGATCTGGGCTACTTTTGTCATGTAGAGGTAAAAAACCATCATTCTGTTTTAAACTTTGTAATATACGCTCAGCAAGTGCATCGACCTTGGCATAGCCAACTTTAGTTAAACCGACATCAATTTTGCCATCTTCACGGATCTGTTTGATAAACCCTTTGCACTGTTTACCGATGCCCATCTCACCAAAAACTTCGCTTTCGAACAACACGCCCCAATGTTTATCATTAATGATCGCTTTAAAACCTAAATCGGTTTTATCGGCAATTAACAGCTCAACTTTGTCACCAACGCGATAATTAGCAGGCTCGTTATCTAAAAAGCGATCCAGTTTTGAAGAAGCGACCAAACGCTCACTAATATCATCTTGATAGACATAAACGATGTAACCATAGCCTTGTTTCATTGGAATTTTTTGTTGATTAAAAGGCACTAACAAATCTTTAGGTAGTCCCCAATCTAAAAACGCGCCAGCTCTATTGGTATCGATCACCTTTAATGAAGAAAATTTATTAACTTCTGCTTTAGCACGCTGTGTTGTAGCAATAAGGCGGTCTTCTGAATCAAAATATAAAAATACATTAATGCGATCTCCAATCTGCATCTCGTCCGTTGCATAGCGACGCGGTAATAATATTTCTCCCTCTTCAAATCCATCAAGGTAAAAGCCAAAGTCTACCTGTTTAATGATCTTAAGTTCGTTATAAGCACCAATTTTTATCATAATATTTCTCTTTAATTTATTGAGGGCGATCGATGACTGCAAGCGTTAAACGCGAGGTACAAACCAATTGCTGTTTTTCATTTTTTATATCGATCTGCCATACCTGAACGGTACGTCCTAATCGGATCGCAGTGGCTCTTCCGGTGACAATACCACTTTTTTCACTACGTAGATGGTTAGCGTTCACCTCAAGCCCAACACATACTTTATTTTCAGCAACGGCAAGGTTACCCGCGACGCTACCCAAGGTTTCTGCGAGTACCACCGAAGCACCACCATGTAATAGACCATGTGGTTGATGGGTACGACTGTCAACGGGCATCGTTGCCTGTAAATAGTCGTCACCAATTTGGGTATATTCGATACCAATTAACGAGATAATGGTGTTTTCACTTATCTTGTTAAGCCTTACTAACGAGCTATCTTTTTTCCAAATTGACATCAATCACCTCATAACCAATTAAAGGATTTCTAATAACGCTTGGACAGGATGTTTCAACACTTCGCCTTCAATCCGTTTGACTTGGCTACGACAGGAATATCCTGTTGCCAAGCATTGGCTGCGCTCACGTTTAGCTATTTCTGCTTCCCAGCTCAAACTATAAATCGCTTTAGACTGTTCAACTTTACCCGCATCATGACCAAATGTGCCAGCCATACCACAACAACCAACAGCGACATCATTAAATTTTGCGCCGTAATGGTTGAAGATTTTAGTCCAATCGTTAGCTGATGTTGGCTCAGCTGTTTTCTCGGTACAGTGACCAAATAAGTAGAACTGTTTATCACCTAATGCTTTCGCTTCACCTTTTAAGCGTGGCAATAACCATTCTTGGAAAAGTTGCACATTAAATTGACCACGCTGTTTACCTAATGCATGTTTGTACTCATCACGGTAACAAAGCACCATCGCAGGATCAGTCCCTACCATAGGAATATTTAAGGTAGCCATCTCGTTTAGAAACTCTGCCGAGTCTTTGGTTGTTTTAGCAAACTTATCGAGGAAACCTTTAATATGCTGTGGCTTACCATTAGGTTTAAAAGGTAATAGAACCGGCTTATATCCGACTTTTTTGATTGTTAACATCAAATCACGTACGACATCGGCATCATAATAGGTGGTGAATGGGTCTTGCACGACTAATACATAACCTTCACGTTCTATCGGCGTTAATGCCTGTAGTTTTTCTAAATCAAACTCTGTAATGGTTTGTTTTTTAAGTGATGCTTTTAATGTCGGTGCTGAAAGTAGAGGAATATCAACCATACCCACAAATTTTTCAGTTAAAGCGGCAGTTAATTTCATCTTCATGAAGAAGTTAAAGAAACGTGGCATCTTGCCCATCAACGGCGCGTATTGTTCAACATAGGCAACGAAGTAGTCTTTTAATGGACGCAGGTAACGGCCATGATATAAGAACATAAATCGCGCACGGAAGGTCGGTACATCAACTTGAATAGGACATTGGCTCGTGCAGGCTTTACAAGCCAGACAGCCCTGCATCGCTTCCATCACTTCATGGGAGAAATCATATTCACCTTTGTTTTTTGCAAGGCTATTTTTAAATTTGGTAAACACACTGGCATTTTTACCGGCGTATTGATCGCTCTCTAGCTGTAAAACATCAATATCATTGTTCGCTAGTTGGCGTAACCATTCGCGCATTAAACCTGCACGCCCCTTAGGCGAGTGCACACGATCGCTAGTTACTTTCACAGACGGGCACATCGGTGACTTAGTATCGTAGTTAAAACATAAACCATTACCGTTACAATCTAGGGCTTGGGTATAACTTTCACGTACCTCAATCGGAATTTGTCGATCAAAGGTACCACGTTTTACTGCGTCGACACTGACTAACTGCTCGCTTGAATCGAGTGGCGTACATATTTTCCCAGGGTTAACGCGGTTATGTGGGTCAAATGCGGTTTTTATTTTTCGTAGCTCAGTAAATAACTCTTCACCAAAAAACTCAGGGCCGTATTCACTTCGGAATCCTTTACCGTGCTCTCCCCACATCAAGCCTTTATATTTAGCGGTCAGGGCAACTACTTTGTCAGAAATTTCACGCATCAAGACTTCTTGTTGCGGGTCGCAAAGGTCTAATGCAGGACGAACATGTAGTACACCAGCATCAACATGTCCAAACATGCCGTAATGTAGCCCTTGATCGTCCAACAATTGACGGAATTCGTTAATGTAATCAGCAAGGTGTTCAGGCGGTACACAGGTATCTTCAGCAAAAGCAACGGGTTTAGCGCTGTTTGCAGTGTTACCTAGAAGGCCTACCGCTTTTTTACGCATGCCATAAATTTTATTGATGTCGGCAAGCTGGTCACAGATTTGATATCCGATCACCCCTGCTTCATTTGAGGCAATAAGTTGATCTAATTTTTCCGTTAAAACAGCCACTTTTTGCGCTTGAATCGCTGCATCTTCTTCGACAAATTCAACGATATTAATACCATCCATCACCTTATTAGGTACATCGGTGATCAGTTCGCTAACGCTATGCCAGACAATATCTTTTTTCGCTAAATTGAGTACCGTAGAATCAACGGTCTCAACAGAGAGTGCATTCGCTTCAACCAAAAATGGCGCATTTTTAAGCGCAGACTGGAAGCTATCGTATTTTACGTTAAACAGTGTGCGGTAGGTTGGGATTTTTTGCACATGCAGTTTAGCTTCTGTGATGAACGCTAATGAGCCCTCTGAGCCACATAGAATGCGCGATAGATCAACCGTCCCCGTTTCTACATCGTAAACATGTTTTAAATCATAACCGGTTAAGAAACGGTTTAACTTTGGAAAGCCCGCTTCGATTTGCGCCTGTTTAGATTCACTGGTTGCAATCACCTGACGATAAATAGCACCAATGGCATCATCACGCTCACTTTCGTTGACTAAGGCTTCACCTGCAATCGGTGCACTGTCTAAGACTTCACCATTGATTAATACCGATTGAAGCGCTAAGACATGATCACTTGTTTTGCCGTACGCCAGTGAGCCTTGACCCGAGGCATCATTGCTGATCATGCCACCAATTGTGGCGCGATTACTGGTGGAAAGCTCAGGAGAGAAAAATAGGCCATGCGGTTTAAGATAAGCATTTAGCTGATCTTTGACGACACCGGTTTGAACTCGAACCCAACCTTCATCGGCATTCAACTCAAGGATATTATTCATGAACTTAGACAGGTCTAAAACAATACCATCAGTTAACGATTGGCCATTAGTACCAGTGCCGCCACCACGCGGTGAAAAGCGAATATCAGAAAACTCTTCAGACTGTGCAAGTTTGCAAATTTCAACGATATCTTGGGTCGACTTAGGAAAAATAATCGCCTGAGGTAAGCATTGATAAACACTGTTATCGGTTGCTACCGCTAAACGGCTTGCATAACTTTTCGAAATTTCCCCGTTGTAACTTGAATCGAGTAAAGCTTTTAAGAAGGCAAAATAATCTTGCTTGATATTTTCATTGTGGCTTAAAGTTGGAATCATACTGAACGCACCTAGTCCATTAATTGCTAAGAGTAGCGGAATAAAATAGGTACGTATAATATCACATTTTAAGGGATTACCGCTATTTTCTTCTTAGCCAAAACAACGCGCCATCGACGGAGCGCCAAGTTTCTTTGCCCGCCAGTGAAAGGTAAATAATCGCCTCGCTTTTATCGCCCTGCGTGTACATGGGCGGATTTTCTTTCGGCGCTTTCGCTTGTCCCGTTAAGTATTTTTCTAGATGTTTATTTTGTTTTTTAAGTCGTTTTTTTACCGCTCTTGCTTCACTGCTGTCCCCCTGCTCAGTAAACAGCATCAACGCTTTACTCGCGAGCATAAAAGTACTCGGTTCATCATAGTCAGCCAACAAGTTCGCCAGTGCCTGCCAGCGTTTTTCAATGATTAAATAGTTAGCTAATGGATAGCGATTAGCCTGATTATCGTTAGGGTTTAACTCAAGTAACAGTTGTAGCTCGTCAATCGCAGCCGGCAAATCACCGCGCTCAAAATTAAGCTGTGCGCGTCGAGCACGCAACATCATATAAGGGCGCGCTTCTGGATCAAACCAAATATGCCCCTTCTGTTGTGTGAGGTAGTCTTGGTTATGTTGGCTTTCAAAGGTTCTGATCATCGTCTCAATGGTTTGATCAACCAGCGGATTCGATTCGGTCATCACAAAACGCATCATCTCTTCAAACTGATTTTCTTGTTCACTTTGTTGGTTATCGTCTTGGTCACTTTCTTGCTCGAAACGCATTACGTAAATCAGGTTATTGATATAGGTTGATAACAATCGTTTGGCGCGATGTGCTTCTTGCTGATAATCATCTTGCAAACAACGGATCTGCTTTACTTTTTCCAAACTACTGAAGGTCTTTAAGTAGTAATCAGTAAGTGTCAGCTCATCTCGCTGAGAGCCTGTAAGCTCTGCTTTATCTATCCACTTTAGCGCTTTTAGCATCCCTAAGCACCAATTGGGTAAAGGAGCATCAGGTGCGAGAGACGCCTCAAAGTCGTTTTTAGACAGCACACACTTTGCAGGTAGCTTAATATCTAACTCAAGAATTTTTTCCATCTGTTGATTATTAAGCTGCATCAGTGCTTGCATACCATCATTTTCATCTTCTCTGATGCATATCTCACCAAATAGATCGCTTACCCATTGTGAGGGAGGAATCATATAAGGGTTAGCGCCAATCCCCATGATATATCCTTGAATAAAATAATAGTCCGGTTGCAAGGACGATAGTGCCGAAAATTTGATGGTTTCGGCACGTATTTTTGCACTAGAGAGCATTGTTTTTTCCTTATAAATAACCTTTGGCCCTGCTGGGTAAGGTTTTAATGTCTTCAATCATAATATACAAGCAAGGGATTAACAGTAACGTCACAACAGTGGCAAACAACACCCCAAATGCTAAAGACACCGCCATTGGGATCACCATTTGAGCCTGCATGCTCGTTTCCGCCATGATAGGCATTAAACCAACAAAAGTGGTCAGTGATGTAATTAATATCGCTCTGAAACGCCGTTTACCGGCTTGTACAACAGCATCGCTTATTTTAACGCCCTGTCGTCTCGCAATATTAATGTAATCAACCATTACCAGGGAATCGTTCACTACCACACCAGCGGCAGCAATAATACCAAACAAAGAAAGCATGCTTAGGTCTAAGTTAAATAACATGTGTCCTGCGATGGAGCCAATGATACCAAAGGGAATGATCGCCATAATCATGAGTGGTTGCGCGTATGATTTTAGCGGAATTGCCAATAAGCTATAAATAATAAGCAACGACAATACAAAATTGCGTAACTGTGTATCCGCACTTTCAAGCTCTTCTTGAATTTTACCTGATAATTTCATTTGTACTTGCGGGTATTGCTTTAATAATTCCGGTAAATAATTATCACGAATATCTTTTGCAAGCTTAAAAGGCTCAACTTGCTCAGCGTCTACCGCAGCCCAAACCGTAATGGTTCGGCGACCATTTTCTCGACGAATTTTATTAAGGCCTTCGGTAACGATAATATCAGCGACTTCAGAGAGAGGCACTTCTACACCATCGGGTAAATGAATCAATGTATTGGCAACAAGGCTGATCGAATTTCGTTGTGCTTCAGGGTAACGAAGCATTACTTTTACCTCTTCGCCATTGCGTAGCAACCGCTGCACTTCTAACCCATAAAAGCTATGGTTTACCTGCGTAGCTATTTCTCGCAGAGTCAGCCCAAGGCTATAGGCTAATGGCTTTAAGGAAAATTGTACTTCTCGGGTACTCGATTCATGGCTATTCGCCACATCAGAAACACCTTGCAGACTGTTTAATTTGTCCACCAACTGATTAGAAACAGCTAATAGCTGTTCAGCACTTTTACCCTGTAAACGAAAGCTGACATCGCCATCGTCTCGACCATTACCAAACAGGTTATCTTGTACCTTTAACTCTTTAATACCCGCAATTTTAGGAAACGAAGCACGCCATAAAGCAGCTAATTCAAAGGTATCAATGGGGCGTAATTCTGGATCAACCAGTTTTAACATCACCTCTGCGCGGGCGCGCCCTTTTAGCTCTACTTGCGTATCAGAAATCATCTTTTGACCATATTTTTCAACTAACTGTAGCTCTACTTTTTCAATGGTTTGTTCCACAATTAAAGCTGCATCTAAGGTCGCTTGCTCAGAGGAGTTTAAGGTCATCTCAATACTCACGCGCGGAAAGTCTTGTGGTATTTTAGGCTGACCGATATAACGAACCAAGCCACCTTGATAAAGTCCAGCGCAGAGTACTAATAAAGCAATAAATAAAGTGATCACTGTATAGCGATAACGCAGTGCCTTTTGTAGCGTGGGTAAATAGAGGTTATGGATACAAAATTGCAACCCTGTATCGACCTTTTTTTGCAGAAAATTTGTCACATTACGTAACCAGTCAAGTGGATTATTAGAGCCTTTGGCAACTACTTTTCGTGCTTTCATCGAGGCAAGATGGGCAGGCAAAATAAGCTTTGATTCTATTAATGAAAAGATAAGACAAAGGATCACTACAAAGCCAATTGCTTTACCAAAAGCAGAGCTAGGCCCATCATCGAGGGTAATTGGTAAAAAAGCGGCGATAGTGGTTAACACACCAAAGGTGGCTGGCATTGCAACACGTTTAACACCACGAATCACATTGTCGATGTGATGCCCTTTACGCTCACACTCCTCATGAGCGCTTTCGCCCATGACAATCGCATCATCAACGACAATCCCCAGCACTAAAATAAAGGCAAATAAACTGATCACATTGATGGTGACATCGATCATTGCCGTTGGCATCAACAGTAAGGTGCCCAAGAAACAGATAGGTAAGCCCATCATCACCCAAAATGCTAAACGCACACGCAAAAATAGTGCTAATAGTACAAACACTAATATTGCACCACTTTTCATGCTATCGAGCATTAAATCTAAACGCCCTTGTAGGTAATAGGTCATATCAACCCAAGTTTCTAAATGTAATCCTGCTGGTAGCTTTTGTTGTTTATTACCAACATAACGATGCACAATTTTAGCGACATCGGTAATGCTTTGATTATTCGATGCACCAATGAAAAAAGTAACTGAATTTTTACCATTAAACTTTGAATATTGGATACCTTGTTCAAACGTATCTTTAATCTCAGCAACATCTCTGAGCAATAATTTACTGCCGTCTTTCATGGTTAAAACAGGTAGCATTTCAAATTCACGACCAATATAGGCTTGGTTTTGAATGCGTAAATTGATAAACCCATTTTCAGCGCGGATCTGCCCCGCAGACATATTTTGAGAAAAACCGCGAATGGCATCGGCGACTTCATTGAAGGTGAGTCCAAACTTTCTGAGTTTGTCTTTGCTGACTTCTACTGCAATTTCATAATTTAAGCCGCCATAAAATTCGGTAATATTAACCCCTGTTAACTGTTTAATTTCATCGTGAATCTCATTACCGATATCTTTGAGTTGCCTTGTATCTAAGTCACCATACAAGCTGATGTACATCACTTCTTGGCGCAATTTAATGCGCTCAACTTTAACCTCTTCCATCCCCTCAGGAAAACTTCCGATAGCACCTATCTCATTTTTTATCTCTTCTAATACCAAGTTCGGATCATAATCATCTTCAACACGAATATAACCCGACATCATGTTTTGATTAGAGCGCGTAATAACCCGTCGTAACCCCTGAATACCCTCTAAGGCTTCCTCAATTTTAATGGTTATCCCCTCTTCGACCTCTTTAGGAGCGGCACCTGCATATACCGCACTAAGTTCAATCCAATGGATATCAACCTGCGGAAAAAACTGTTTACGAATAGTATTTGCAGTTAATAAACCACCAACCAAAATGATTAACATCAGCAGGTTGGCAGCGACCGGATTACGTGCAAACCAAGCGATAATGCCTTTATTAACATCGATATCATCAGTGTGAATGGTTTCAGCGTTGTAGGCTAATTGGCTTGGAGTGGCTGAGTGTTGATTTTCAGACATATTATTCACCTGCCTTATACTCAACTAGCTCAGCTTGCTTTGCGTTACTCTGCTTTTTAATCAACAAAGGCATACCAACAATTGGATAATCGAGCGCTGAAGTAATGAGCTGAGTGCCCTCTTTTAAGCTTTCGCTAATATAGGCTTTGCCATCTAAAATACGAGCAATATTAATCGCTTGAAACTGTAATCTATTTTGCTGATCAGCAATGGCTACTTGTCCATTAGTAATTAAGTGACGATCTATGACGGCAATATTATCCATTTTAACGCCACTAATAAGCGCGGTGACATAGGTACCAAAGCGTAATTTTTCAGCAACTTTATTGTTTAGTTGATAGGGATCTTCTATTTGAGCAACAAGGTAGTTCATGTGGCTTTGCGCATCAATCACGCCTTCATTTCGCACCACGACACCAGACCACTGATGGTTTTCACCTGCAATGAACGCTTGTAATATTACCTTTGCGTTATCGCCATGATTTTGTAGGTATTGCATTTCGCTATCAGGTACAGGCAAGCGTATTTCGGCAATATCGGTACTAAATATTTGACCAAGTGCCATTCCGATACTCACGTAGGAGCCTAGTGATACCGAACGACGATGTACTAACGCATCATAAGGAGCACGAATAATGGTTCGCTCGACATTTCTATTTGCTCGCTTTAGTCCTGCTTGGCTAGATAATAAGCGTGCTTTTTCTTGTGCCACCTGGGGTTCTCGTAAACTCAATGCAGTTGGTTTAGTACCTTTAATCTTACTCCATTGTTCTTTAGCAACATCAGCATGTGCTTTTTCAAGCACTAAAGCAGCTTGTGCTGAGGCGACATTGGCTCTGGCATCAATTAAAGCGGCTTCATAGTCACTGGCATCTATTTTAGCCAGCACTTCGCCTTTTTTTACAAAACCACCACGGACAAATTTTTTCGATAAATACACCACTTCGCCACTAACTTGCGCAACTAGATCCGTTTCAAACTCACTTTTAACGATGCCATAGGAGCCTACTGAGAAATCAACGCTTTTATTTTCAATCACCTTAACCGTCACTAAAGGCGTGTTATCTACCTGTGCTTTTTCTTTCGGTGGGTGCTTGAGTTGTAATGTCCCCCAATAACCCGCAACACTGGCAAGTAATATAAGAAACGGTAAGATAAACTGTTTTTTATTCATGGGGTTATCCTGAAGTAGGTAAAGTATTAAGCCAGTGTAACAAACAAATAAGCATAAAAATAAATTTGAAATGATAGTAATTATCATTTAGAGTTTGTATTTAACCTTAACGCGGCTTAACGGGGCGTTATAGCATTTCAAATATCATAGCAATATCGAGTTATTGCTCAACATTTAACGCAAAGCGCACCGAAAATAAAGCGGTTATATCACGTCACTTATTCGGCACTAAGGTTGAAAAATGGGAGTTAATACCGTTTAGCTGGATATCTTAATTCCTAACTTCGTTGTGACTTTGGCGGCGAGCTCAACCACGCGCTATTAGTAAGATTTTTTTATGCGTCAACTATGATCAGCAAACTACACAAATAAAGGACGGGCTTATGTATCATCATGGCGATTTGCAAAACGTAGTACAACTTGAAATAAGTAGCGAAAAGTTAGCGCTTTTATTTGAAAGTGGTTTGATATGTGCGGCAGAGATCCGTTGTTTAACGACTGAATCAAAGCAACAAGTGGCAGAGCTATGCCTTAGCTCCTGCGCGAAACGTATTGCCTGTAATATAACGCTGTTGCAAACGTTATCAACCCCTATCCCAATTAAAAAGTCAATTTAATAAACGCCTAAACGGTGCTCCCCAATAGGGCCTATTACAGATAATTTATTAATGTGGTAGCAATAATTGGGCTAGATTGAGCCTTTAAGTAGCTTATGAAAAGAGCTACTTAAAGGCTCAACCGCCCACGTTTCAATTCATTATTAAGATTTTATCTTAGGTAACAGTAGATTCATCGCAATCGCGATTAAGCCACATAGGCTCACGCCTTGTAAGCTAAAACTACCAAAACCAAATGCCATCCCACCGATACCAAACACTAAAGTCACTGAAACAATACACAAGTTTTTAGCGTTAGAAAGATCAACTTGATGGCGAATCAGGGTATTCAAACCAACAGAAGCGATTGTACCAAATAGTAAGATCATAATCCCCCCCATCACCGCAACCGGAATAGTCTGTAACACCGCACCAAATTTACCAACAAAGGCTAAACAGATGGCAATAACTGCAGCCCACATCATGATTTTAGGGTTAAAGTTACGCGTTAACATCACAGCACCCGTTACTTCACTGTAAGTTGTGTTGGGTGGTCCACCAAATAACGATGAAGCACTGGTTGCTAAACCATCACCAAACAGGGTGCGTTGTAAACCTGGTTTTTTCAGGAAGTCTTTGCCGGTAACATTACTGATCGCTAAAATATCACCGACATGCTCAACAGCAGGCGCAATAGCAACTGGGATCATAAATAGAATGGCATGCCAATTCCACTCAGGAGCAACAAACTGAGGCATGCTCAACCATGGTGAAGCTGCAATCGGCGAGAAATCTAGTACACCGAGAAAAAACGACAACGTATATCCGACAATAACACCAGCAAAAATAGGTACTAATTTAAAGACACCTTTAGCTAATGTTGACACCAGTAAAGTCGTTAACAACGCAGAAATAGAGATAATTAATGCCGTGTTATGCTCGATTAATACAAAACTTCCGTCACCTGATTTACCAATTGCCATGTTTACCGCCATTGGTGCAAGGCCAAGACCGATCACCATGATAACCGGTCCAACCACGACAGGCGGTAATAAGCGATGAATAAAATCAACTCCGCGTAGTTTGACCGCATAGGCCATCACCATATATACCAAACCCGCAACAAATAGGCCGGACATAGTACTTGGGATCCCCCAAGTTTGAATACCGTAGGCAATTGGCGCCACAAAGGCAAAAGAGGAGGCTAAGAATATTGGAACCTGCCCTTTAGTCACTAAATGAAACAGTAATGTGCCAATACCAGCAGTAAACAGTGCAACATTGGGATCAAGCCCTGTAATCAACGGCATTAATACTAATGCGCCAAAGGCGACAAAAAGCATTTGTCCGCCCGCTAATATTTGCTGAGGCATATTTAAATTAGCGGTGTAATCTTCAACTGGTTGTTCAGCCGTTGTTGACGGTGAGGATTGATGTTCAGCCATTATTTAGTACCAAATATTTTATCACCTGCATCACCTAATCCTGGCACAATATAACCTTGCTTGTTTAGGTGTGAATCAATCGAAGCAGTGTAAACTTCAATATCTGGATGCGCCTCTTCTAATGCTTTTAATCCTTCTGGTGCTGCGACAAGAATCAGCACTTTAATATTTTTACCGCCTTTCTCTTTAATCAAATCTAGCGTTGAGATCATTGAACCGCCAGTTGCTAGCATAGGATCAACGGCCAATACTAAACGCTCATCAATTTGACTTACGAGTTTTTGAAAATAAGGGACAGGCTCAAGTGTTTCTTCATCGCGGTAAATACCGACAACACTAATTTTAGCGCTTGGCATGTGCTCAAGTACACCATCCATCATGCCTAAACCAGCGCGTAAAATAGGGACGACAGTCGCTTTTTTACCTTTAATCTGTGTGATTTCAACTTCACCATCCCAACCATCGATAGTCACCGTTTCCACAGCAAGATCTTTAGTTGCTTCGTAAGTTAATAAACTAGAAACTTCTCGTGCTAATTCACGAAAATGTTTGGTGCTTATTTCAGCCTTTCTCATGAGACCAATTTTGTGTTGAATAAGCGGGTGTTTCACTTCAATAACTTTCATATTATTAACCTTCAGCAATGATAAAATACAGCTTTTATATCAGAATCTCGGCAAGAATAACTGTGATAAATCACTTTTTTATTCATAACAACATTATTTTTATTTTGATGAGAATATTTTATTAAAAAAAAGGGCGATAAATTTGCATTTATCGCCCTTTTTAAAATGAGTTTAATTTATTTATTGGTTAGGTTTGTTGCACCAATTTTATGGATAGAAACGTCTGCACCATTAAATTCATCTTCTTCACTAAGGCGAATCGGCATAAATACATTCACGCCTTTGTAAACAATAAAGCCACCAATTAATGCGATAGCAATACCGGCAAAAGATCCAATTAATTGACTAATAAAGCTTACGCCACCCAGACCACCAAAGCTTTCAAGCCCAAAAATACCAGCTGCGATACCGCCCCATAAGCCACACACACCATGTAAAGGCCAAACACCTAGCACATCATCAAACTGAGCAAACTTACTTTGCACATAGATAAATAGCCACACAAATAGTCCACCAGCCACCAAACCAGTTACAAGTGCCCCCATAGGATGCATGACATCAGAGCCAGCACAAACAGCAACTAAGCCAGCTAATGGACCATTATGTATAAAGCCAGGGTCTTTTTTACCAATAATAAGCGAGCTAATAATACCGCCAACCATGGCCATTAAGGAGTTCATTGCAACGAGGCCACTGATCCCCTCGATTGCTTGCGCTGACATGACGTTAAAGCCAAACCAACCTATCGATAAAATCCATGCACCTAATGCTAATAAAGGAATGTTTGAAGGAGCAAATGCCACTACTTTACCGCCACGGTAACGGCCATTTCGGCTACCTAACACCATAATAGCAGCAAAAGCAATCCAACCACCAACGGCATGTACAACAATGGAGCCAGCAAAGTCATGGAATCCAGCACCAAAAGTATTTTCTAACCAAGTTTGGAAGCCAAAGTTACCATTCCAAATAAGTCCTTCAAAGAAAGGATAAACCAGCCCCACACATAGTGCGGCAGCAATCAGCATTGGATTAAACTTCGCGCGCTCAGCAACACCACCAGAAATAATGGCAGGTATTGCAGCAGCAAAGGTCATCAAGAAGAAAAATTTTACTAGTTCATAACCGTTGTTTTCAGCAAGTACAGCAGCGCTATCAAAAAACGTAACGCCATAGGCGAGCCAATAACCAAAGAAAAAATACACTAGGGCCGATACACCAAAGTCTGACATGATTTTAACCAAAGCGTTTACTTGATTTTTATGGCGAACCGTTCCTACCTCTAAAAATGCAAACCCTGCATGCATGGCAAAGACCATGATTGCACCTAATAATATAAATAATGTATCTGCACTGCTAACCAGTGCCGTTACATGATTTTGAATTGATTCCATTGTTGCCTCTATATGCTCGATAAAGCGTGATGTTATAAATGTAACAAGATTTTAACGTATCAAGCCAGCTATTAAAACGATTCGCAGGCTATTTAGTGAATAAAGGTAGGATTTTTATAAGTATAACTATTTGCGCTATTGCATAATAATTAAAAAAATTCAGGAAAAAAAAGCCCGAATATGAGTTCAGGCTTTTTAATGTGGATCCTCTTGCTGAGCTTGAATCAGCGACGCAACCCGGAATGGCCACTATATATTTACAAGCATCTCAGAAAAGGTTATCAACCTTTTCTTGCTATCTAAATTTAATTGATAAAATTCAGGCAAAAAAAAGCCTGAACATGAGTTCAGGCTTTTTAATGTGGCTCCTCTTGCTGGGCTTGAACCAGCGACACACGGATTAACAGTCCGTTGCTCTACCAACTGAGCTAAAGAGGAATTAGTTTTGAAACTCAAAACTATAAAAGTGGCTCCTCTTGCTGGGCTTGAACCAGCGACACACGGATTAACAGTCCGTTGCTCTACCAACTGAGCTAAAGAGGAATTGTTCTTTCTACAAAGTAATCCGTAGTAATGAATTAACAGTGTTCTCTATGGCTCTACCAACTGAGCTAAAGAGGAATTGTTCTTTCTACAAAGTTAATCCGTAGTAATGAATTAACAGTGTTCTCTATCGCTCTACCAAGTGAGCTAGGAGGAATTATCTGTTTTAAGTCTTAAAGACTTGTTAGTTTGAAACTATCAAACCAACTGAATTTGGCTCCTCTTGCTGGGCTTGAACCAGCGACACACGGATTAACAGTCCGTTGCTCTACCAACTGAGCTAAAGAGGAATTGTTCTTGCTACAAAGTTAATCCGTAGTAATGAATTAACAGTGTTTTTCTACTGCTCTACAAACTGTAGTAAACAGTAGCATTTCTTTCTACAAAGCTAATCCGTAGTAATGAATTAACAGTGTTCTCTTTTGCTCTATCAACTGAGCTAAAGAGGAATTGTTTATCAATGTAACTTTACTTTAAAAGCAGAGTACCTTGAAGACGAGCGCAGTATATTTTTTGCTTGAGTTGCTGTCAACAAAAAAGGTAGATAAAAAAATTGGTTGCTGATAATTCAAGCAACCAATCACAAAAGTACCTTTTATTGTCTACTTATAAAGCAGTATTAGATATCCCATTGAATATTATTTTTCATTGCACTGTGAACATTTTGCAACGATTCATCTCTTTCGCCCACAATCACAACATTAGCATCACCCATCTTTTCCGTGATCCCTTTTAAATATTGGTTGTTAAAGCTTTTCGTTTCTATAAAGTCAGCATCACTTGGTACGACAAAAACAGTTATCTGTCCTTTTTCCCCCTGCATCACCATATGTAACGCAGGCGTCCCCTCAAAACTACAATAGTTAACATAAGTCACATTACCTAAATCACTATGCGCTTGAGCCCCGTAACGAGCCAGTTTGGCATTAACCATATTAAGGTCGGCATGCTCATTAGATTTAGCCGTGAAATAATATTCAGCTTGGACATGTTGCATTGCAACCTCGCCAATATCTGCAGGAGAATGGGTGATGTTATTTAATAGAGGTAAACTAATCCCAATAATAAACGCAACAGATGCCGCAATTGCAATATGCCAACGCCCATTCATTACACGCTCTTTTTCAACCGTAAAGCTTTGCTCAAGCAAAATTTTATCGGCGAGCCCCTCTGGCACATCTACTTTCAATAGGGCTTTTAAATCTGCATCAAACTGTTTTGCTTCTTTAACTAACGCTTTATCACTATCAGACTCAGCAATACGTTTCAAAAAGTCATCACTCTTATCGTTAGGAGTTGCGCTAGCAGTATGACGGAATAGAATATCATCCATGGGACGCCTCACTTGTATTTACACTAGTTAATGATGTTTTTAATAAATTTTTAGCCCTAAATAAGCGCGTTAATACGGTGTTTTTATTAAGGGCTAATTGTTCACCGATCTCCTCTGCACTGAAACCTGCGATCAACTGTAAAAGCAAAGGTTCTTTATATTCGTCGGAGAGAGTCGCTATTTTTCGAAGCAATAGCTCGCTATCCATCTCTTGTGTTAAATCAGCACTATCAGCTATTTCATGATCTTCTATATCTACCAAAGGATGTTGTTTACGCTCAAAACGTCTTGCATTTTCACGCCTTAAAATAGTAAATAACCAACCTTTAGCTGACTTATCATCCATTAGACTATCCAAACTTTTCCATGCCCGTAGGCAGGTCTCTTGCACTAAGTCTTGAGCAATATCGGGATCGTGACATATCCAATACGCATAGCGGTAAAGGTCTGCACTGTAAACGTTCACTAAGGCTTCATAGCGCTTTTGCTGTCTATTCATATCAATTGTTTTATTCATATCTATAGAGACAGAGGAATGGCTATTTTTATTTCGCTTGCGAGAAAATAAACTCATAAATATGCCTAACCTTTTATTGGTTGTTAAAAAATATTTAAAAAAATGTGAAATTTATTTACAGCTGACACGGTATATATAATTGATTACCACAACAAAGTGTACAACAAACCACTTATATAACTAACATTAACAAAAGGAATGCCCAATGAAAAAATCTAACTTAGCATTAGCAGCAACAGTATCAACACTTATCGCAGTTGGAGGCTCTTTAGTTGCTTCACCAGCAATGGCAGCCAGTAAAGAAAAATGTTACGGCATCGTCGCTGCAGGACAGAATGACTGTGCAACCAAAAGTAGCTCGTGCGCAGGCACTTCTAAAGTAGACAATCAAGGTGATGCATTCATTGCGGTACCAAAAGGGCTATGTGCGAAAATTACGGGTGGTAGTTTAACGCCTAAAGAAGATTAATTAAAAAGTTAAACTTCGATACAAGGGGAGGTATTTGCCTCCCTTATTAATAAGGAATAATTTTAGTGTCTAAAATACAAAAAAAATCGGTGGGCATTGGATTGCGCAGCCCTCATTATCTGCACCTACTAGAAGCACAACCAGATATTGGATTTTTAGAGATTCACAGCGAAAATTATTTTAACCCACATAGCAAAAATCATGATTATCTTGAACAAATTGCACAACATTATCCGCTCAGCTTTCATGGTATTGGTTTATCACTTGGCAGTAGTGATCCCATCAGTCAACAGCACCTTAAAAAGTTAAAAACACTGGTTGATCGTTTTCAACCGGCATTAGTTTCAGACCATTTAAGTTGGTGTTCATTGCAAGGTAATTTTTTTAACGATCTTTTACCAATCCCTTATACAGAAGAGGCTTTAGCTTGTTTTACTGACAACGTGAATCAAGTACAGGATTTTCTGCAAAGACAAATCATTGTTGAAAATCCCTCCTCCTATTTAGAGTACCAAAATAGCGATATGAGTGAAGCACAATTTCTTAACACATTAACCGAAAAAACAGGCTGTGGTTTATTACTCGACCTCAATAATGTTTATGTGAGTGCCATCAACCAGCAGTTTTCAGTATCGGAATACTTAGCAGCGATTAATCATCAACATGTACAGGAGATTCATTTAGCGGGACATAGCAAAAAGGAAGTTGATGGTGAAACCCTATTAATCGATACACACAGTACGCAAGTAAGCGACGCGGTATGGGATATTTACCAACAATATTTACACACAACGGCTACTGATGCTATTACCCTGATTGAGTGGGATGTCGATATTCCAGCGCTTGATGATTTACTGATTGAGGCACAAAAAGCACAACATATTCGCCAGGTGGCAAAATGAAACTTAAACAGTTACAAACCCAATTTGCAGACTCACTTTTTTATGAAGGCGATGCTATTACAGAATCGATAAAAACAACGCAACAGATAAGTCCTGATCAACGATTACAAATTTATCGTAACAGTTTTATTATGGGAGTTACCGAGGCATTAGTGATCACTTACCAACATACTTCGTCACTGGTAGGTGAAGATTTTTTTAATGCCGTATGCCGCACGTTTATATTACAAAACCCGCCTAAAGAGAACAACATCATTACCTACGGTAAGGGCTTTTCATGTTACTTATCCGCGTTACCACAACTACAATCAATGCCCTATATCAGTGAGATGGCTAGGTTTGAATGGGCATTAGAGCAAACGTGTAATACCCCTGTTTCTGTTTTACAGTTAGACCTTGAGAAGCTTGGTCAGTTAACAGAAGATAATTTAGCCAACTTAACCTTCTCAACACCAACACAGATAACACTTTTTGAAAGCGAGCAAAACATTGCCCTACTTTATGAGATGTTAATCGCAGAGCAAGTCCAAGAAACCGATCTTAACACTCCCTGTTATCTGGTACTCAAAAAGCAACCGGACTTCAAAATAGAACTGATTTCATTAGACAAACTGAGCTTTCGTTTATTGCAACAGATACAGGCAGGAAAAACACTCGCAGAGATATCACGCGATGGGTTAGAGGCACAACTACCGCATTTATTAGAACAAGCATTACTCAATGGATTTACAATTAAATAAGGAATAACCATGGATAAATTACTGCAATATTACCAATTAGCTGTCGACAAAATGCTCGACTATTTTGCCCCCATTTTATTACTTTTCACCCGCCTATGGGTGGCCAGTATTTTCTTAAAATCGGGCTATCTAAAAGTAACAACGTGGGATAGCACTTTGTATCTTTTTGAAGAAGAGTATCAAGTACCACTTTTGCCTTGGGAGTTAGCAGCTTATCTGGGCACAGCGGCCGAACTTATTTTACCGATCTTTATGATTTTAGGTTTGTTAACACGACCTATGGCCGCGATTCTGTTTATCTTTAACATTACCGCCGTCATCTCATATCCTGTTTTATGGGATGGTGGTTTCTACGATCACCAATTATGGGGTGCAATGATCTTAATGAATGTTGTTTGGGGTGCAGGTGCTATCTCTGCTGACCATTTCCTTAAAAAGCGTTTCTTTTAAAAAAGTGGGTGGCGACATATCGTTAAATTAAGTCATTGAAGCCACCCTTTTTTTTAACGTGAAACCATAAAATCATAGGACAAGTTAAGCACATTTTTTTCGTTTTCAACGGCAATTTCTAGACTCCAAATCATATGCTTAGTAGTACAGGCGCCAACCATTGACTTAGCATCAAATCGTTGTTTTTCAGTTTGCTTAAAAGTAACGGGTATTCTGCCCATAAACATGGTTTTACCGACAATTTTAGCAGAAACAATATTGTCATTTTCATTCGCAGTCATGAGTTGAAAATCTATCCATTGCTCAGATTCAATCGGTAAGTTTTTGATGTTTAAAAAGTACGTGCCGTGCTCAGTGATGAACTCACAGGGTGAGCGATAGTCACAGCGAAGCATACTTATTTGCTCGGAACTATCACTACTTAAGCCTCCATCATTTGCCTCAAAAGAAGTTTCAAAGGTACGCCAAAAAAATAAAGCTAATAAAATCATCAGCATGATTAATAATTGTGCGACTCTGCTTTTTGTTAACATTTCAAATCCTTGTAAAAATAATGGTTACCGCGCAATTCTTAACATAAAAGCGTGTTTTATTAACAAATTGTCAACGTAAATCTATTCATTTTTTTCATTATCGCGTACACTTCCAAGCAAATGAAGCTATCTTAACGGTAAACGTTAAAATAGCTTCATTTGATTACTTATATTACGTAACGAATTACGTAAATTATAAAAACACGCATGGAATCACAACAATGACAACCGCAACCACAATTCAACCTGACTACAACATGAAAGTTGTTCGTCAGTTTACACTTACCACCATATTATGGGGTATTGTTGGCATGGCTGTTGGGGTGCTAATAGCAGCTCAACTTATCTGGCCAGCGTTAAACTTCGATACTCCTTGGCTAACTTACAGTCGTTTACGCCCATTACACACCAATGCTGTTATCTTTGCATTTGGTACATCAGCATTAATGGCAACCTCTTTTTACGTTGTACAACGTACCTGCCAAACAAAATTGTTTGGTGGACCGTTAGCGTCAATCGTATTTTGGGGATGGCAATTAGTTATTCTTTCAGCAGTTATTACGTTGCCTCTTGGCTACACAACCTCAAAAGAATATGCTGAATTAGAATGGCCAATTGACCTACTTATTACAGCGGTATGGGTTGTTTATGCCATTGTGTTTTTTGGTACACTTGCGGTACGTAAAACATCTCATATTTACGTTGCGAACTGGTTCTTTGGCGCATTTATTTTAACGGTTGCGGTTCTACACATTGTAAATAGCATGGCTATCCCTGTATCGATGGGTAGCATGAAATCATACTCTGTGTACGCAGGTGCCGTTGATGCAATGGTTCAGTGGTGGTACGGGCATAACGCAGTTGGTTTCCTACTAACAGCAGGTTTCCTTGGTATGATGTATTACTTTGTACCTAAACAAGCAAACCGTCCAGTTTATTCTTACCGTCTATCTATTGTACATTTCTGGGCATTGATTGCCGTGTACATTTGGGCAGGCCCTCACCATCTTCATTACACAGCATTACCTGATTGGGCACAGTCATTAGGTATGGTGATGTCACTGATCCTATTCGCACCATCTTGGGGTGGTATGATCAATGGTATTATGACGCTTTCTGGTGCTTGGCATAAACTACGTACCGATCCTATTCTCCGTTTCTTAGTGGTCTCTCTTTCTTTCTATGGTATGTCTACCTTTGAAGGCCCGATGATGGCGATTAAAACGGTTAACGCACTTTCTCACTACACTGACTGGACTGTTGGTCACGTTCACTCAGGTGCCCTTGGCTGGGTTGCAATGGTTTCAATTGGTGCTATTTATCACTTAATTCCACGCCTATTTGGTCAGCAAGGAATGTACAGTGTTGCATTAATTAATCTACATTTCTGGATGGCAACAATCGGTACAGTATTGTATATCGTTGCAATGTGGATCTCAGGTGTAATGCAAGGCCTGATGTGGAGAGCAGTAAATGATGACGGTACATTAACCTACACATTTGTTGAATCTTTAGAGAAGTCGTACCCATTCTACACAATCCGCTTCTTCGGTGGTTTAGTGTTCTTATCAGGTATGCTTATCATGGCTTACAATACTTACAAAACGGTTACAGCTGAAAAAGGCTCAATCAAACCTCAAGAACTTGGGGAGTAATTTATGAAACATGAATTTATTGAAAAAAATGTTGGTTTATTAGCTATTTTTATAATCATCGCTATCAGCTTTGGTGGCTTAGCTCAAATCACGCCTCTTTTATTCCAAAAAGAGACAACAGTACCAGTAGATACGCTACGCCCTTACACTGCACTTGAAATGGAAGGACGTGATATCTACATTAAAGAAGGTTGTTCAAACTGTCATAGTCAGATGATTCGTCCTTTCCGTGCTGAAACTGAACGTTATGGTCATTACAGCGTTGCAGGCGAACACGTTTGGGAACATCCATTCCTATGGGGCTCTAAACGTACTGGTCCAGATTTGGCTCGTGTTGGTCAACGTTACTCTGATGCATGGCATGAAGTGCACCTTATCAACCCTCGTGATGTAGTACCACAATCTAATATGCCAGGTTTCCCGTGGCTAATGGATAACCTACTTACTGGTGAAGATACTGCGCGTAAGCTTGAAATTTTCCGTGATAACTTTGGCGTTCCTTATACCGACGAAGATATCGCAGGTGCAAAAGAAGCCGTTCAAGGTAAAACAGAGATGCAAGCTTTGATTGCATACCTGCAATCACTTGGTCACGCGTTTCAATAAACAATGATAAGTGCCTAGTAAGCTAGGCACTAAAGCTACTGGAGGCTTTATGGATTTCGCAACGTTTAATGGACTATACACTTTGTTCTTAATCATCATCTTCGTTGCTTTGATTTTTTGGGCATACAGTAAAAAACAAAAAAAACAGTTTGATGATATCGCCAACTCAATTTTCGATGAGCCAGAAGACTTATCAAATAGAAATGGTGAAGATAACAAACCGTCAGGAGTTAAAAAATAATGAGCCTATTTTGGACTATATGGATCTCAGTCATTACGCTAATTGTTGTTATTGGTTGTGCTATCCTGCTAAGACTTACCTCAAAGAATACGACAGGTATACCAGAAGGCGAACCAATGCCTCATACCTTTGATGGCATTCAAGAATTAAATAACCCATTACCTAAATGGTGGGTTGGTTTGTTCTGGTTTACCATTGTTATCGCTATTGTTTACAGCTTTGCTTTCCCAACATTTACCGCTAACTATAACGGTTTATTAAATTGGACGAGTTCTGAACAAAGTGTTATGAACCCAGACGAATCTGCTGAAGCAGCAAAAACATCTCAATCACAGTACCAACGTGAAATGAATGATGCCGATGAGAAGTTTGGCGAAGTTTTCAAACAACTAGCTTATGATCAATCAGGTGCTTATAAAGATATTGCACTCATCGCGAAAGATCCGGAAGCAGTCAAAGTAGGTCAACGTTTATTCCTACAAAACTGTGCACAGTGTCATGGTTCTGATGCACGTGGTAGTACAGGTTTCCCTAATCTAACCGACGATGATTGGTTATATGGTGGTGATCCTGCTTCGATTAAAGAAACACTTATGAATGGTCGTAACGGTGTTATGCCAGCTTGGAAAGAAGTTCTTGGTGGCGATCAGGGTGTTAAAGAGATGGCAAGCTATGTACTTAAACTAAGTGGACGTCGTGTTAATGCAATTGAAGCACAGGCTGGCGAAGAGAAATTTGCACTTTGTGCTGCTTGTCATGGTGCAGACGGTAAAGGTAATTACGCACTCGGTGCTCCAAACTTGACGGATAAAATCTGGTTGTATGGAGGCTCTCGTAAAGCTGTTGAAGATACCCTTGCTAATGGTCGTAATGGTGTAATGCCTGCATGGTCTAAAGTTTTAGGCGAAGATAAAGTTCACTTAATCTCAGCGTTTGTTTACTCACTCTCTCTAGAGAAGTAAACTCTCTTCACTCAAGACATAAAAAGCCTCTAGATGAGGCTTTTTTTATGGCAAAAAAAGATGCAAAGTGATAAATTCACATCTCCTACACCTACCTATTTAGAGGCAGCATGATAGATAAGAAAAAAAGTTGGTTTAAACAGTTCTGGCCTTGGTTTTTAATTGGTTTGCCTATGGTAGCCGTTGTCGGCTCTATTAATCTATTATTCACTGCCATGGATAATAAACCTGATATGGTAGTGGATGACTATTACACTGAAGGTAAAGCAATCAATAATGACTTTGCTCTGATAAAGCACGCAAAAACACTCAATATTCATGCATCGATCAAGCAAACAGAGGATGGACTATTAATCACCTTTGAGGGGCTGCAAGATCGAAGCTCAATCTCATTATCTTTGTTTCATGCAACCTTGGCTAATAAAGATATCTCACGCATGCTAACTGCAGATGCAAACGGCAACTATTATTTTAAGAGCGAACAGGATTTGACAGGTAAATGGAAGTTACGTATCGAACCTTTTGATAAAAGCTGGCGTTTACAAAAAACCATCACTCTTCCACGCGATTCGTTCTACTTGTAATGTCTAAATCACAGCAAGTTTTAACTGATTGTTTTCATTGCGGAGAGCCAGTTCCTAGCGATACACATTTTAGGGTCACTATTAAAGGTGAATCACAACATATGTGCTGTCCTGGCTGTGAAGCAGTGGCACAAACTATTGTTGATAGTGGATTAACCTCTTACTACGATCACCGCAGTGAAAATGCAGAAAAAGGGGCGACCTTAATACCAGAGCAACTGTCACAGCTTGAACATTATGACCTTGAGCAGATACAGGAAGAATTTGTTACACAAGATGAACTGCTTAATGAAATAACACTTACCGTTGAAGGGATCACCTGTGCGGCTTGTGCTTGGTTAATCGAAAAACAACTTCGCCAACTATCCGGCTTAAAGTTTATTAACGTCAACACTACCCTGCATCGTGTTGTCATTTGCTGGCATAAAGAAGAGTTGAAACTCAGTGAAATACTCACTGAAATACGAAAAATAGGTTATAAAGCCTACCCGTTTCAGGTAAACCAACAGGAAGCGCTCTACACACAGCAAGCTAAGTCGTATCTTCGCCGATTAGGTCTGGCTGGTATTGCTACCATGCAAGTAATGATGTTTGCCATTGCTCTTTATGCGGATCTATTTTCAGGCATGGAAGAGGAGTTTATCCATTACTTTCGTTGGGTTAGCTTTATTCTAGCCACACCTGTTTTACTTTATAGTGCACAGCCATTTTATATTAATGCATGGCGTAATATTCGCCACCGCACCTTAGGCATGGACATACCAGTTTCCATTGCTTTACTTGGTGCTTATATCGCCTCAGCTTATGCCACTGTAATGGAGACTGGTGAAGTTTATTTTGAAGCCATTTCAATGTTTACTTTCTTACTTCTTCTGGGAAGGTTACTCGAGCTACGCGCTCGCCGTAAAGCATCAGAGACCAGTAGTAATCTTCTGCGTTTGTTACCTTCTATGGCAACCTTGATTGAAGCAGATGAAGGTGGCCAAACAGAATCTCTTATCCCAGCCAAAACATTAGTTATAGGACAAGTCATTCTTGTTAAGGCAGGGGAAACAATCCCTGTCGATGGAACAATTATAACTGGGATCAGTAATATTGAAGAGTCAATGTTAACCGGAGAGCACTTGCCTGTGCATAAAGGCGAGCATAGCGTGGTTTATGCTGGCACCGTTAACATTACCAGCCCATTAACTATACGTGTAGATAAACTCGCGCAGAACAGTTTGATTTCAGACATCATTCATTTACAAAACAGCGCACAGCAAAATAAACCACATATCGAAGTAGTCGCCGACCTTGTTTCACGCTATTTTGTCGGGGCATTACTCATTATTGCGTTGTGTACTTACATCGGTTGGAGCTTAATCGATCCCTCACAAGCCTTTTGGATAACACTCTCTGTATTGGTTGCAACCTGCCCATGTGCCTTGTCACTGGCAACACCTACCGCCCTTACCTGTGCGACAGCAAATCTAAACAAGCAAGGTATTTTAATAAAACAGCACCATGTATTAGAAACGGTTAACCACATCGATCATATGGTGTTTGATAAAACAGGCACACTGACTCATGGCGATTTTGTATTACTCAATACCACTACCTACGCAGATTACACCTCTCAACATTGTATTGATCTAGCTTCACAGTTAGAGAAAGTCTCTGAACACCCTATTTCACTGGCATTTCATCAACAACAAAAAAATAACGTTGTGTTAAATGATGTATTTAATCTACCAGGACAAGGCTTGCAAGCAAGTTATCAAGGTCAGCAGTTAAAACTAGGTCATGCACAATTTTGTTCAATAGGCACACCTATAAATAGTAAAGAGCTAGTTATCTATTTAACCTTAGACAAGCAACTTATTGCCAGCTTTGAATTAGGTGACACATTACGTCAAAGTGCTCAGGATATTAGTCAATATTGCCAACAGCACAGTATTGAAACAACTTTGTTAACAGGTGATATTTCATTAAAAAGTGAAGAAGTTGCCACTCAGCTGAATTTCAGCAACGTTACCAAAGGGGTAACCCCAGAGGGCAAACTAAGCCATCTAAAGGAATTACAAAATTCGCAACAAGTATTAATGGTTGGCGATGGTATAAATGATGCGCCGGTGCTCGCAGGAGCGCATGTTTCTGTTGCACTTTCCAGTGGCACCGATGTGGCAAAGAACAGTGCCGATGTTATTTTATTAGGTGAAGACTTAAATAAAATAGCAACACTACGAAAAACAGCACAAAAAACAACCACCATTATTAAAGAAAATTTAGGTTGGGCAATTGGCTATAATGTGATTATTGTACCACTCGCAATTATGGGGCATGTACCGCCTTACATTGCAGTACTCGGTATGTCTTTTAGCTCGCTAATCGTAGTCAGTAATTCACTACGTTTACTTAAGTAAGGTATTGTCATGAGTATCATTTATGTATTAATTCCTATTGCAATGATATTCGTTGCGATTGCAGTATTAGTATTTTTTTGGGCAGTGAAATCTGACCAATATGAAGATCTTGACCGTGAAGGGATCAATATTCTTTTTGATGAAGATATAGAACAAACAGCAGCTCCTCGCAATAAAGAGAATGTGCATAAAAAATGATGCTCAATGATTTTGTAGCGGCATTAGTCATCGGTTTGTTAGGTGCAGGTCACTGTTTAGGTATGTGCTCTGGTATTGCTAGCGCTATCACTTTTTCGACGGATCAAAATAAAAGTAAATTTCACTCCTTTATCGCACTTTTCCTATACAACATAGGCAGGATAAGCAGTTATTCTCTCGCAGGTGCTATCTTCGCAGCAAGTAGCGGTGCACTCATTGTTTTTTTAGGCGGCAAAGAAGCATTAATCTATCTGCGTATATTAGCGGCTATTTTAATGTTATTACTCGCACTATACATATCTCGACTTTGGTTTGGTTTGCTAGCATTGGAAAAACTTGGTAACGGTATCTGGCAATACATCAAGCCCATCGCGCAATATTTTTTACCCCTCAAACATCCTATACTTGCTTTCCCGTTAGGCTTTCTGTGGGGTTGGCTACCCTGTGGCTTAGTATATTCAACCCTCTCTTGGGCTGCGAGTAGTGGCAGTGCAGAAAATGGCATGCTGATCATGCTTGGATTTGGTATTGGTACTTTGCCAGCAATGCTCACCGTTGGCTCACTTACTCAGCAATTAAAATTTACCCTTAATCACCGTTATTTCCGTTACGCAAGTGCCCTTTTATTAGCTATTTTTGCGCTACACACTTTTTATATTGCACTGCAACAAATTAATTAATAAAGCATTAATTACTCAAGCTAGAACACACTTATCAACTTCCTGATGACGATTGCTAGTGGTAGTGTTACGAAACAGTTCAAAGCCTTCTCAAATAGTGTTAAACTTGATTTAAGTCAAGAGTCGGAAATAGAAAATATATGGAAAAAAGTAACACAGCTCGCCAACAATCAGGTAATTGTGCAATTCGTTGTCAAGATTGTAGCATCAGCCAACTATGCATCCCTTACTCATTAAATGAGACTGAGCTTGATCGCTTAGACAACATTATTGAGCGTAAAAAACCGATTCAAAAAGGCCAAGAGATTTTTAAAGCAGGCCAAGATATGAAGTGTTTATACGCAATTCGTTCCGGTACGCTAAAGTCTTACACCATCACAGAACAGGGCGATGAACAGATCACCGCTTTCCATCTTGCTGGTGATTTAGTTGGATTCGATGGCATTAGCGATGGTACCCACCCAAGCTTTGCACAAGCACTTGAAACAGCAATGATTTGTGAAATTCCATATGACACACTGGATAATCTATCAACAAGCATGCCAAAGCTAAGACAGCAAATTTTACGTTTAATGAGCTCTGAAATAGTCGGCGATCAAAACATGATTTTGCTTTTATCTAAGAAAAATGCTGAAGAACGCCTTGCTTCATTTATTCATAATCTATCAACTCGTTTTGCTGCCCGTGGTTTTTCACCTCGAGAGTTCCGTTTATCAATGACACGTGGTGATATTGGTAACTATCTTGGGTTAACCGTTGAAACAATTAGTCGTTTATTAGGACGCTTCCAAAAGAGCGAAATGATTGCAGTAAAAGGTAAATACATCAGTATCTTAGATGAAGATCAACTTGCTGAATTAGCGGGTGCAAAGAAAAAAGATTAAGCAGTTAACAAAATAGCCTTTTCTGTGCTGAAAAGGCTACCTATTTCCGCTCATCTGACCTAAATTATAGTTATGTATTTATCTTAAACAGGGGCAGATTATGCTTAAATATCAAAATATTTTAGTTTTTATCGATCCAACCCAAGAAGCACAACCCGCATTGGCACGAGCCACCGAGATCGCTAAAAAACAACATGGCTCAACAATCACACTTTTTCTTTGTTGCTATGACCTAAGTTATGAGATGACCTCTTTAAGTTCAGCAGAAGAGCGTCAAGCGATGCAACGCTTGGTGATTAAAGAAAACCAAGCATGGTTAGATGCTATAGCAGTACCCTATCAAGAGGAAGGGATCACTATTAAAAGTGTGGTCATCTGGCATAGTCGCCCTTTTCAAGCGGCGATTATTGAAGTGTTAAAAAATGCCCATGATTTAGTTATTAAAGCAACCCACCCTCACTCAAAATTAAGCGCGATACTATTTACTCCAACTGATTGGAATTTACTGCGTAAGTGTCCAGTTCCCTTGCTGCTAGTTAAACATAATAAATGGCCTGAAAAAGGCAATATACTATGTGCTATCAATTGTAAAAGTATGCAGGATGATGACCATCATATTCTCAACCAACAAATTATTGATGAAGCTAATGCAATGGCAAATATCATTAATGCCAATACACATATTGTTAATGCTTACCCAAGTCCACCGATGAATATCATGTTAGAGCTTCCTGAGTTTGACCCGATTAATTACGAGGATGGATTAAAAACATTTCATCAACAATCGCTCTTAGAATATGCGCAAAAAAATAATATTGATGAATCTAAAACCCATCTGGTGCAAGGATTACCAGAAGATGTTATTAGTAATATTGCTAAAGAGATAGAAGCCGAGTTGGTTATCCTTGGCACTGTCGGCCGTTCAGGTTTAAGTGCAACCTTACTTGGTCATACGGCAGAGCAAGTGATTGATCAACTCGATTGTGATCTATTAGCATTAAAACCAGCCGGTTACATAAGCCCAATAACCCTTTAATTTTTATTTAACATAGAAAGAGAAACAATGAATAGATTAGTTGCAGGTGATAAAGCACCACTTTTCACCCTTCAAGACGATAAAGATAACAGTGTGTCACTTGCCGATTTAGCAGGTAAAAAAGTATTGGTATACTTCTATCCCAAAGCAATGACACCTGGTTGTATTACCCAAGCTTGTGGTTTACGCGATAGTCAAAGTGAACTTGAAGCACATAATACTGTTGTTTATGGTATCAGCCCAGATCCGGTTAAAAAATTAGCTAACTTTGTATTGAAAAAAGAGCTGAATTTCCCCCTTCTATCCGATGAAGATCATGCGGTAGCTGATGCGTTTGGAGTATGGGGAGAAAAGAAATTCATGGGCAAAGTTTATGATGGTATCCACCGCATTAGTTTCTTGATTGATGAAAAGGGTGTTATTGAACATGTCTTTGATAAGTTTAAAACAAAAGATCATCATGAAGTGGTTATGAATTATCTAAAAGGGGAGTAAGTACTCCCCTACTGATAAAGCGATTGCTTAACGAGTTATCATTAAGGTGATAACTCGGTTTCTCGCTCCCAAGCTCTTTGATGATATTGATATAACTGGTTAGAGCCTAAATAGTTTATCTTTATCTGTGACTTATTATCGTAGAAGCCCTTATTAAAGCTAAAGGCACCCTCGATAAGTTTAGGGGTTATCCATACGGTAGATACTGAAATACTCTTTTCTCTCGCTAATCGCTCACTCACACTTGCACCTTTCTTTGTAGCGACTGTCCAACCCCACTCCCCAAACGAAGGAACATTTTGATGGTATTGTTCCACTTGCTTAAAGTTTGCAGCTTGTACTGTTTTTGCTATCGATATAAATGCATTTTGTGCATGGAAGGGCGAAGTAGATTGAACCACCATTGTACCATCGGTATTAAGCAGATGATTTAGGCGATAATAAAAATTCACACTATATAATTTATTAAGATCAGGATGGCTAGGATCAGGCAAATCAATGATAATGCTGTCAAACACTTGTTTCTGTTGCAGCAACTTATCAATAGCAATAAAAGCATCATCATTAATCACTGTGACACGAGCGTCATTAAAACTATCAGCGGTTAATTTACTTATTTTAGTCGCAAGGTGTGCTGGTAAAGCCTTTTCAGGCGCTTTAAATAACTTGACTAGATAAGGATCTAGATCCACCAGCGTGACTGCTTTAGGGTTCCATTTAAGTACCTCACGTAACGCCAAGCCATCGCCACCGCCAATAATTAAAATGTTATCGTGCTTATTAGCACTCTGCATCGCAGGATGTACCAAGAATTCATGATATATATGCTCGTCTAAACTTGAAAACTGCAAACGGCCATTGATATAAAAATTAAAGATGGGATCTAATCCGCCCCCTAATTGACGCTCTGTAAACACTAAGTTTTGATAAGGTGTCTGTGTTTGATAGACGACTTTGTCAAGGTAAAGCATATTTTGCATCTGCTTCTGCCAGTTGCCACCATATTGGAATACCGCTACAACCAACACCGCTAACAATGTATGTCCAATCAACAGCCACCTAATGTTTCTTAAATACTTTTTAAAGCGTATTAAAAAAACAAAACCGGCAACTAAATTCAATGTTGCTGTTAATGCAGCCGCTTGGCTTATCTCTATTTTAAGCATGAATAATACCCAAATAGCAGCACCAATACCGGCGCCAATATAATCCGCACCATAAATTGTGCCTGCATTATGTGCTAAATGATGCCCATAGATAGTTTCTCTAATCCTTGCGATTAACGGTATTTCCATACCAATTAAAAAGCCTAAAACAAAAGCAAAAATGTAAGGTAACTGAAGACTGAGCCAGTTAAATTGTGCCAACATACCTCCACGTGGCAACATATCCATTGGAAGCTGGTAACTGTCTGCAATCAATTGTGGTAGTGTCTGGCTGAAGCCAATAATTGATGCGATAAAGAGCGTTGCGCTACAACCAATGAATGCAACAACCAATTCCAATACAACAAATCCCTGAAAAGCATCTTTCACTTTTTTAGCAGCAAAAGCGCCTAACCCCATGGAAACAATCATAATACCGATAATCGCGTAAATAACTGTTTCTACGCTGCCTAAGATACGTGCAGAATAATGTGATAATAGGTATTCGTAGATGAGCCCACAACAAGCGAGCGTAGCCATGATTAAAATAAGCAAACTATCGTCAACCAATAGCTTTAATTTTTGTTTGTCTTGCATTTTTACCACTTCAAATGATGCTAAAAGAAAAGGCTATCAGTGATAGCCTTTTTATTATCAATGTAACGATTCAATCATCGCTATATATGCGTATTTACATCAAGTCATCAATGCCATTAACAGCAATGCGATTGAGAATGAAGTCGTTAGCTCTATAGTAGCAATACCGATATTTTCCTGATCTTCTACTTCAACACGACGGTTAATGCCCAGTAAGACAATAAATTTAGCAATAGTGGTAAGTACAGTAAGGCAAGCCATTAGAATAAGGCTCATAATCGCCCATTGAGTAACCCCCAGCCAAATGTTGTTCGCATCATAAACAATGAAGTAACTAGCAGCCGTTACCGACATAGCCGTTGAAATTAAGTAACCCGCATAACGAATTGCTAATGCCACTTGCCCACCTTCCAACGTTGCTTGAAAGGTTGTGCCGTTGTTGTGTGAAAAGCGCCATTCAAATATACGTGTGATTAATACCAGCATTATCTGTGAGACAATCCAAGCAGAAGCAATGGCAATAAAGGTACTCACATCTAGTCCCTCTACCCATATAAGAGCGGCACGTACCACTATTGCGGTAGCAATAACAGATGCGGCATCTACTAAGCCAACTGAAATATTACGGTTTAAAATAAGCTCATGCTTATTAAAGGCAGGTAGTGCAAATTTATCATGGATAAAGCGCCCTGCTTTGATTAATACCAGTCCAGCGATTCCATAAGCAAACATACCAATCAACTCGATTGAGTAAGAACCTGCTAATTCACCTGTAATTGCGCCACTTAATGCGATTCCCATGGCAGCGACAGCACCAGCCATGCTAATACCATATGCAAAATTATCTTTCTGCGATAATTCATCTTTGGTATCAACTTTGCCAATGAACCCCATGGTAAAACGAATGCCACCTAGCAACGCAATAGCCACAGCCATGTCGATTAGCAGGTAAACAGCAATATCACCGCTTTGCCCTAATTTTGTGATTAATTCATTCATAATAAAATCCTATTTACCGCGACGCGTGCCACGTGATGATGTTGTTTTACTGTTTCTGAAACTACTTGATGCTTTAGATTGAGCACGTGCTTTAGAGTAACTTGAGCGTCCTGAAAAAGGTGTTGATTTTTGCGCTTGTCGACTTGAGTTAGACATCGCACTAGCACCTGTTTTTGATTTTCCGTAGGGGCTTTGAAAGCCTCTATTATTACCAAACTGTTTTTTAGTTTTATTCGCTAAATCATTTTGAGATTTTGTCTGCTGTGGTGATGTGTAGCGATTTCTGCCAACATCATTGTAATAACTGTAGTCTCGACGTGATGACCATCTATCGTAACGTACAGGATTTGTGATAGCAGAAAACATCGCATACATACCGTACCAATGCCAGAATGACATACCACTGCTGTCAGTTTGCCATTGCCCATATCCTGGGTTCCCAACAAGCTGGCTACCTGCGCCATTATCTTCAGCTCCATTTGCCTGTAGACTTTGTTGCTTACTGATCGCATTAACTCGCGCTAATTTTCCATCCGACATATCCGCAATAACATTAATGGGGTCGGAAAGAGCATCATTAAACAATGCGGGATCAGAAGCTTCAATTAAGGTTTCAGTCTCAAACAACTGTGCTTCGATATCACCAACTACTTGTGGCTGTTCGCGCATCGTTTTTAAACGCTGAACAAGCCCTTGGTAAGTAGGGCCTTCGCGTGTCGCATCTCGACTGAGTTGCTCAAGCAAGGGCGATAACTCCGGCTTTTCATCGGCGAGTAAACTTGCATATTGTTCAAGTAACATCGCATTGCGAATATTTTTATTATCAAGGCTCTGCCCTAATGCATTGATAAGATAATCTGCACTATTGATATTGCTATCAATTCGCTCTTGCCGCTCATCACCACAAGCACTGATCAAGAGAGTAAAGCACAATATAATTAATAGTTTAATGTTCATTATGTTCCTTTAAATAGTTAATCACACGATGCAAATCATCTGCAGTGTCTACTCCCGCAGGCGGAATTTCAACCGCTTGTTGTACATCTATTTTGAAACCGTGCCATAACACACGCAATTGTTCCAGTTTTTCAATCGACTCGAGTGGCGAAACACTCAATTGTGCATACTGTTTTAAGAAGCTAACACGATAAGCATAAATGCCGATATGGCGTTGCAAGTAACTCGCCTCTGTACATCCTGATTGTTGATTTTCAATACTAAAGTTATCTCTATCCCAAGGAATAGTGGCGCGACTAAAATATAGTGCCAGGCCATTTTTATCACTGACCACTTTGACTGCATTCGGGTTAAATACCTCTTCAGGCTCAATAATTGGTGCACTTAACGTTGCTACACTCGCTTCACTGTTGCCGTGTAAGTTATTAGCAACTTGTGCGATAACTGAAGCAGGAATAAGTGGCTCATCGCCCTGTACATTAACAATGATATCTGAATCGGAAAACTCATATTTTTCGCACACCTCAGCAAGCCTATCGGTACCAGATTCATGATTTTTCGAGGTCATACAGACTTCGATATTATCAACAGTGGTTAATGCGTCAGCAATGCGTTGATCATCTGTGGCAACTATCACACGAGAAGCCCCGCTACTGAGTGCTTTTATTGCCACACGTTCAACCATCGTTTTACCTAAGATATCCGCAAGTGGTTTTGCAGGTAAGCGGGTCGATTGATAACGTGCAGGTATCACGACAATAAAAGACATCGATTAAATCTCCTCATCAGCAGTAATAGTGCGCGCACGCACAGCTAACAGTGCTGGAATGCCATCAACAATGGGATAAGCAAGATGATCAAACTTACAAATAAGTTCATTACTCTCTTTATTAAAACCCAGTTTACCTTTACAGACAGGGCAAGCAATAATATCAAGCAGTTTAACGTCGATCATTTTAAATCCTTAATTTTTTGTAATAGTTGATGCGCAAAGTTATCCGGTAACTGCGCATCAATAGGCAGATACCACCAGTTTGGTAATGCAAACTGGTGGCACTTCACCGCGTCTTTCTCAGTCATTAGTAATGGTAAAGCGGTTGAAAACTGGGCAAAATCAGCTTCTTCATAGGCATGATGATCAGCAAAAGGGATCTGCTTTTCAATTTTATAATGTTGCCCGTACAAACTGTCAAAAAAGCGCTGTGGGTAACCAATAGCAGCACAGCAATTAACCTTCACCAGTTTCGGTAAACAAGCCTCACGCCCATTAACAGGTTTACAAGGTTGAGGTGCAAGTAACATGGTTACTTCACCCTCGGCAGCCTCACCATTGTTAACAATAAAATCAACCTCTTTCAAACGTGATAGTGGCTCTCTTAAGGGCCCCATTGGCATCAGCTTTTGATTACCAAAACGACGTTGTCCATCAACAACAACAATCTCAATATCACGGGCTAATGCGTAGTGTTGCAGACCATCATCAGTGATAGTAATATCAATATCACACACTTCATTGAGGTAGTTCACAGCATTAACACGGTTAGGATCTACCACGATTGGCACGCCTAAACGTTTATAAAGCATGACAGGCTCATCGCCAGCTTCCTTACCTTGAGTGTCTTCATTTAATAACAGCGGATAGCGATTACTTTTGCCACCGTATCCACGACTTACTATTCCGGGCTTATACCCTTCACTTATAAGCATTTCACACAGCCAAATCACAAACGGAGTTTTACCATTGCCACCGACGGATATATTGCCAACGACAATAACCGGATGAGCTACCTGACTCTGCTTTTGTGAAGAAGCCTGCAATATAATGCGCCTTACTTTACTGACCACCAGAAATAATAATGAAAAGGGATATAATGCCCAAGCCCACCATGTTAAAGGCTGATACCAAAACGTCATTAGAGTTCACCTGATGCTTGTAGCTGATTCAAAGTGTGATATATATGTTTTTTATCCATAAGCTCGCTATGTGTGCCCGACTCAACAATTTCACCTTCATCAACAACTAATATGTTATCTGCATGTTCAATAGTAGAGAGTCTATGTGCAATAACAATCGATGTTCTATTTTTTTGTAATTCATCGAGCGCGGCTTGAATGTGCCTCTCTGATTCTGTATCTAATGCAGAGGTCGCTTCATCTAAAATAAGAATCGGTGCATCACGTAATAACGCACGAGCAATAGCTAATCGTTGTCGTTGCCCACCAGAAAGCAGTGCTCCATTTTCACCAATAATGGTATCTAACCCGTCAGGGAAGCCATTAATAAACTCCATAGCATGAGCGGTTTCTGCGGCGCGAATAATATCCTCGCGACTATATTTTTCAGTCGCAGCATAGGCAATATTATTAGCAATCGTATCGTTAAACAGGTGCACATTTTGCGAAACAACAGCAACTTGTTGACGTAATGATTTCAGGGTGTAATCAGTAATATCAACACCATCAACTTTGATGCACCCCTTATCAAGATCGTAAAACCGTGTTAGCAAGTTTGCTATCGTTGACTTACCTGAGCCTGAACGCCCTACCAAGGCAAATGTTTGCCCTGCTTTTAAATTAAAACTAACATTATTTAAAGCTGGCTTTTCTGCGCTAGGGTAAGTAAACACAACACTATCTAATTCAATATCGCCCTTTGCACGTTTAATCTCTACAGAGCCTTCATCTTTAGCAACCGTGCTGTCCAGCATGGTAAATAAACTTTTACTGGCTGCAATCCCTTTTTGAATTTCATTATTTACTTGGGTGATATTTTTTATCGGTTTCATTAGGCCCATCATGGCACTGATAATAACCACAAATTTTCCAGCGGAAAGTGTTGCCATAATTTCAGGAAAAGTCGCTAAAAACAAAACGAATGCCAATGCTAAAGAAGCAATCGTTTGAATAATCGGGACGCTAATCGCATTGGCACTCGCCATTTTCATATTTTGCGAACGCACAGTATTGCTGACACTATCGAACTTTTCTGCTTCGACTGTTTGCCCACCAAACATCAAAACCTCTTTGTGTCCTTTTAGCATTTGCTCAGAAGAGGTGGTCACTAGCCCCATTGCATTCTGTAGATTTTTTCCTATTTTACGAAAGCGTTTACTAACAATACTAATAGCAATACCAACTAACGGAGCGACAATAAAAAACACCATCGATAGTTGCCAGCTTTGATAAAACATCATTGCAACCAACCCTATTAGCAAAGCCCCCTCCCGAAATATTTTAACTAAAGCATTACTGGCAGCGTTAGAGACTTGACTTGCATCGTAAGTAATTTTAGAAAGCAGATCACCAGTATTCGTTTTGTCAAAAAAGCTGATCGGTAACGCCATTAATTGACTAAATAACTGACGCTGTAATTTCATAACTACATGATTACCAACCCATGCCATGCAATAAGAGCTAAGAAAGGCAAAAATACCGCGAAATGCAATAACAATAACCACGAAATAGGGCATCATTTTTAAAATAGTGGGATCTTGTCCGGTAAAGCCATTGTCGAGTAATGGTTGTAGTGACCAGATGAGTAACATATCAACCGCAGCATAACCGACCATACCTACGATGCCAACAAACAATGCCAACTTAAAATTTTTGACATAACCAACTAAACGTTTAAAAACCAACCAACCATCGTTTTCATTCTTTGTCATCTATTTGTCCAATCGAAAAATCAGGGATAAGAGAGCGATGATACCAATAAGGCGCAAGATCTTCTCTAAATGTTTGCATTTTAATGGCTTGGGGGGTTATTTGAAAGCGAATAAGCCCACTTAAACCACTATTTACCATTTTAACCGCTTGATTTTGATAGCGCTTAATCACCTCTGGAGCAGGAAAGCCCCAATGATTCATAAATCCGGCACTAAATACAACCCATTGCGGGTTCACCATTGCAATAAATGCATCACTTGATGAATGGCGACTACCATGATGTGGCGCTAATAATATATCGCTATTAAGCCTTTCAGGAAGCTCTTCTAGCAAACGCTTTTCCTGCCTTTTTTCAATATCCCCAGTCAACAAGATTGCCGTATTGCCATCAGACACGCTTAATACACAGGAGTTATTATTGTTATTTTTAGTTAAGTTCGTTGGCGATAACACCTCTACCTGCAATTTACCTAATGACCATTTTTGTCCACGCTGACATAAAGAATAGTTACTCGATGTGGCTAATGGCTCTCCTGCCCATCGCTTGCCAATATCAACTTTCTGTTCAATCAATTCCGCCCCCCCTGCATGGTCAATATCACTGTGACTAATTACTAAATGATCTAACTTTGAAACGCCCAACTCGATTAAAAAAGGAGATATTTCACTATCAACCATATTAAACCCAGAGGGATAACGTGCGCCTGTATCATATAATAGAGTCTGCTGATCACTGCGAATCAATACCGATAACCCTTGCCCGACATCAATTACATCAACGAACCACGCCTCCTCACGCGAGGACTTAGAAAAGGCGACCAACCCCAACAATATAAAACAAAAAAGATAGCCTAGCTTTTGCTGTATTCGGCCATGAAAATATAGCCAAACCATCAACATTAGCCCTCCCAAAAGCAACAGTAATGCTTGTCGCTCCTGCATTGAAAACCATTGATAACTATCACTTAAAAGATGTGTAAATGTAAAAAAATAACTTAATAACTTATCTGCAATGGTAAATAATAATAATGCGAGCGGTGGGTAACCGATTGTGCTCAGGGTAGCCAATAAAACCAATGGAATAATAACCAATGAGAACAATGGAACGGCTAACAAATTAACGAATATTGCAGGTAGGCTTAATGCAGAAAACCCAGTTAACTGCAAAGGAAGCATCAATACGCTCAATCCTATTTGTAACAACAACAGCACTTTAAAATAATGAATCAGCCTATTAAACCTTCCCGTTTTTTGTTGTGCTTTTTTATAAATAGAGAGCGTAGGGAAAGCCCAAAATAATCCCATAATAATAACCACTGCACCAAAAGAGAGCCATAAACTCAAACTTAAAACCGCCAAAGGGTCCCACACCAACACAAGAAATAAAACCAACAGTAATATATCTTGCTTAGCACATTTACGTTTCAAGGATAAAATAATGACCGCAACCATTAGCATTAAAAATGCACGCTGAGTGGGCAATGAAAAACCAGCTAAATAGGCATAATACCAAGCCCCTAAAAGCGCACAAAAATTTATTAAACGACATGAGAACCACCCCATCAAAGGAGCAGGTAAATACCGATTTACAATAAATTGAACGGCTAAATACAGTGCAGAAAAAAATAGCCCAATATGTAGGCCTGAAATAGCGAACAGATGAGAGATCCCCAAGTCCCTAATCAGTTTCTTTTCTTTAAAAGGAATCAACGACTTATCGGCAAATGAAAGCGCTAAAAGTAACCCCTGATGTGTAAATTGTGAGGTCAGTGATTGTACCTGTTGATAAAAACCAGCTCGAAAGGTAACTTTGGTATCGACAACTTCTAGATGTTTTTTAATATTTGCTTGATATCCCACATGCTCTGAATAGGACCACTTTTGGCGATCAAAACCACCAGGATTTGCACGGCCGTAGACAGGTTTCAGCTTCACTAAAAAACGATGTTTTTGACCTGCTTGTACATCTATCGTCGGTCGATACCAGCGCATTTCGAGCAGGGGCTTATAGTTTAAGTGATCAGTATCAATTTCAACTAATTTAGCTTTATAATAGCCACGATTTGCCTCACTAATTAATGAAACAATCTCCACAACTATGCTATGGTCTTGCCCGTCTACAAGCGATGCTACTCGATTGCTGTTTTGTATTGGCCTCTCTAGTTGCGATGAAAAAAAAGGTTCTCCCGTTAAAGTTAATGTTGTATATAAAGTAAAATAAAGCGCACTAATCGGAATGACTGCAAAAATACGTAGGCGAGGAATCAATAACAGTAGTAAACTAAGTAAAACAGATATCAACGCCTCATGAACATTAAGCAAATGTGGCCAAAACAGTGTGGAAATAAAAACAAATATTGATAACCACATAACAATACGCATTATTAACATCCGAATTCATTTATCAAAACACTAATTATATGCCTAAAAAATTAATTCAGCGTTTTTCGCCAAAGCCAGAAACCTTAAAAGCTCACCCCCACTTAAAATACTTTGGGGAAATATTACAAAACCCTAACCTATGGCACCTCAATAGACGAAGTGCTGCAGGCGCCGTTGCTATTGGTCTTTTTTGTGCTTGGATGCCGATTCCGTTTCAAATGTTATTAGCCTCGCTTTTGGCGATGTTCTTTTGTGTTAACTTACCACTGTCTGTTGCATTAGTGTGGATTTCAAACCCGATTACGATGCCTCCACTGTTCTATGGTGCATATCGTTTAGGCGCTTCAATTTTAAACGAACCTATTAGAGAGTTTCATTTTGAATTATCATTTCATTGGCTGGCACATGCAATTGAAACGATTGCCCCTGCTTTACTTCTTGGTAGCTTTATCTTAGGAGTGATTAGTGCTGCTAGCGGTTACTTTATGCTTCGTATTTTATGGCGAATTAATATTGCTAATAAGTGGCAACGCCGAAATAAAAAATAGAACTGTTAACCCCACTACATATTTACCCACCTATCATCGTGTTTACTCGCTACATTGATTACCATTGCCCATATTCAATCAAAAAATACAATACCATTACAGAAGGTTAGATATGTCTCCATGGAAAAAAACACTGATAGCATCCGTGCTGTCGACAGTCTCTTTCACGAGCTACGCAGATTCACTACCTGTTGATGATTTTATCGCAATTAGCGCTTACTTAGGTGGAAGATACAGCGAAGATTTTAGTGTTGATGAAGCAGATCAAAGCGCAGAAATAGCAACAAGTTTTGCTCAAGCTATCGCACTCTCTTGGTATTATGGGCGCAATACAGAAGGTGAACTTTTGTATAGTAACTCCAAACAAAATGTCACCATTAGCGGTGAAAACCAGCAAACAACCGATCTTTATACTAGCTATCTTCATTTTGGTGGACGTGTAAATTTTGTAGATAACGGTCCATTTTCCACTAGCTTAGGGCTTGGTGTCGGTGCGACCTTTTTAGTACCCGATGACAGTATGTATGATAATGAAATAGCACTTTCAGGTAATATTACTGGTGGTATGCGTTATGAGTTAAATGATCAATGGGCACTAAAAGCTGACTTACGCTTTTATGGTACAGTGATTAAAAATAATAGCTCCCTATTCTGTGGCGATGGAAAGTGTTTAATTCAGCTAGAGGGAGAGGTTTACGTACAAACTGAATTAATGGCAGGTGTTGAATATAAATTTTAATGCTTAGTTAGCTTACCTAAGCTCAATGTAGGTTAATACAAACGTTATAATATTTGAATCAGAGTGATGGTTTTTAATATACAGTGACGTTAGTTTTGTGCAATTCAAGGCTAATTATCTAACAATAACGGACTATTGTTAGATAATTTAACCTAGAAGTCTGCGAAAAAAGCGACAATGTATGACCTTGCTTATCCAGCACTGTTGTTACTTAAATGATACTAATCAAATTAAGTATGTGGTCTAAATTTTGTGCAGTAAAAGTGGCTTAACTAATGGCGAGATTTGACGTAAATAGTTGTTCACTTTTTGTAAATTTCTCTGAAGCGATAAGTGACTTTAACCAGTAAAACAGTTGCGCTATTTATTTCGTTTGGTCTTAATAAATAGCGTAACTCGATACACACAGCCCTTGCTACAGGAATAACAATTACTCTTCAAACCACTTATAAACCACACCAGCTATCAGAGCCCCAACGATAGGTGCTACCCAGAACAACCATAGCTGTGAAATTGCCCAATCTCCCTGGAAAATGGCTACTGCGGTACTACGAGCAGGATTCACCGATGTGTTGGTCACTGGTATTGAAATAAGATGAATTAATGTTAACCCTAGCCCAATCGCAATAGGTGCAAAGCCAGCTGGAGCACGTTTATCCGTTGCCCCTAAAATAATAATTAAAAACATAAATGTAAGTACGATTTCAGCAGTTAACGCTGCCACTAATCCATATCCGTCAGGTGAATGTGCGCCATAACCGTTTGAAGCAAACCCTGCACTTGCATCAAAGCCAACTTTACCACTTGCGATAAGGTATAAAACAGCTGCACCAGCAATACCACCAATAACCTGCGCTACAATATAAGGAAGCAATTCAGTTTTAGAAAAGCGCCCTCCCATGTATAAACCAACCGAAACGGCAGGATTAAGGTGACACCCTGAAATATGGCCAATTGCATAAGCCATGGTTAATACCGTTAAACCAAATGCCAGTGAAACACCAACAAAACCGATCCCTAATTCCGGGTATCCGGCAGCAAGTACGGCACTCCCACAGCCTCCTAATACTAACCAAAATGTACCGATAAATTCAGCAACTAACTTTTTCTTTAATTCCATTGTTATTCCTTATTAACAAAGCTTTAAACACCATGTTTAAATTTATTGCTTTATAACAATTTAAAATGACAAATACGAGACATATCAAAAATAATGTAAAAATTCATAATTAATAATCACAAAAATAGAGCTTTTACTATACTTCCAACGTTCCAAAAGGAGAGAGTAGTGATAAAAGACGTTGACTTACAACATTTTGAAATAAAACAGCTCCTTGAAGCGATCTACTTTCGTTATGGGTATGATTTTAGGGATTACGCACGCGCGTCACTAGAGCGAAAAATTATTAATAGAGTCACTCAGTCTAAATTACACAGCATTTCACAAATGACCAGTGAGCTATTACACGATAGTCGTCTTTTCAATCAATTTTTAAAAGATATGTCGGTCACGGTAACCGAAATGTTTCGGGATCCTTATGTTTTCAAGAAACTCTCTAACACTGTTTTTGAACAATTAAAGACATATTCTCGCATCAATATTTGGCACGTTGGTTGCGCAACTGGCGAGGAAGCTTATTCGATGGCAATACTACTCCATGAAAATGATCTATTAAAGCGAACACGAATTTATGCCACCGATTATAATAATCACTCCTTAGATATTGCTAAAAAGGGGCTGTATGACGCAGCTAAAATTAACCAGTACGCTCAAAGTTACCGTCATGCAGGCGGCAAATATGAATTAAGCGATTATTATCAATGTAAGCATGGAAGTGCAATTTTCAACCATTTTCTCAAAGAGCATATTACCTTCGCAAATCATAATTTAATGAAAGATCAAGCCTTTGCCCAGATGCACCTCATTTCATGCCGAAATGTGATGATCTACTTTAATGCTAACTTACAAAATAGAGTGGTTAAACTTTTTGCCGAGAGTCTCGTTCATCGAGGCTTCCTATTAATAGGCGACAAAGAGAGTCTGGAGTTTAACGAACAAAAAGAATCTTTTGAGCAGGTTGCGCAAAAGGAGCGTATCTATCGTAAAACAAGCAAACTATAAGGCGCTGATGATCGGTGTTTCGGCTGGTGGCCTTCAGGCACTAACCACTATAATTCCGTCTCTGCCGGCAAATTTCCCGATCCCAATTGTTATTGTCCAGCATCGTAAACATAGTGATGAAGATTACCTAACCCCTTATTTAGATGAGCGTTCTGAGTTAAAAGTCGTTCCGGCAGTAATGGGCCTGAAATTACAAGCTGGATTTGTTTATATAGCGCCTTCTGGATACCACCTTTTAATAGAAAGAGATGCCACCTTTGCTCTGAGCATCGATCAACCTGTAAATTATTCACGACCAAGTATTGATCTTCTATTTGATTCTGCAGCTATCTGTTATCAGCATACGTTAATTGGTTTGATTCTAACGGGGGCTAATAGTGATGGTAGCCAAGGATTAAAAAACATCAATTTATATCATGGTCTATCATTAGTTCAACACCCTGAAAGTGCAGAATACCCCGCCATGCCATTGGCGGCTCTTGAAGCGACTAAGGTGGATTATATTATCTCTTTACCAGAGATCGCTAAATTTTTAACTTCTTTGCTTATGAGTAATCAAGATGCCAAACAGCCCAAGTAAAATTCTTGTCGTTGATGACGAACCAAATAACCATCGAGTTTATGAAAGAACCTTGGAGTCGTTAAATTTAGAGTTTGTAAAAGTATTATCAGGGCAACAAGCACTCTCGGTTGCACATCGTCACAATTTCTTTCTTATATTAATGGATGTGCAGATGCCAGAAATGGATGGTTTTGAGACAGCTTCTCTATTACTTGACCATCCTAAAACATGCCATATCCCCATTATCTTTATCACCGCTTTCGACCGCGACGAGAGTTTCCAATTTAAAGGTTATGCTAGTGGCGCTGTCGATTATTTAGTGAAGCCAATTAATGATCAGATACTAAAAAGTAAAGTGAATGTTTTTTTAGAGCTCTTTTTAGAGAAAGAAAAACTAGAAAGAGCTTATCAGGTTCGCCTTAAGGCTGAAAATGAACTACGACAGCATAAGCAAAATTTAGAAAAAATAGTTACCGAGCGAACGCAAGAATTACAAAACTCACTCACCGAATTAATGGATACACAAAACAAGTTAGTGGAAACAGAAAAAATGGCTTCACTTGGCCGACTCGTAGCAGGTATTGCCCATGAATTAAACACCCCGATTGGTATTTGCGTCACAGCAGCTTCATACCTTAACAATGACACCATCGGGTTAACAAAAAGTATCGCTGATGGCGCGATCAAGAAAAGTACATTAGATGAGTACCTAGGTTCAGCAACTCAAGCAACATCACTATTATTGAGTAACCTTGAACGTGCAGCAGCATTAATTGGAAATTTTAAGCTTATTGCAGTTGATATTAGTAGCGACATGATTCGAGAATTTAATCTCAATGAATATATTCAAACTACTTTAGATAGCTTACAGCCAGCTCTCAAGCGTACGCAAATAATCACCTCATTAGCTGGCGATAAAGATATTATTATTGAGGCTTGTCCCGGCACAATATCGCAAATAATAACCAACTTAGTCATGAACTCCCTATTGCATGCGTTTGACGAAAATCAACAGGGCGAAATAAAAATTCACCTAAAAAAACAACAAAACCAGATTGCTATTGACTATCACGACAATGGTTGTGGAATGAATGATGAAGTTAAAAATCTAATTTTTGAGCCATTCTTTACCACCAAACGTGCAACAGGAGGCAGTGGACTTGGTTTATCTATTGTTTACAACCTAATTACACAAAACTTAGCGGGAGAGATCACCTGTAGTAGCGAAGTAAATCAAGGGACACAATTTAATATTACCGTCCCACTTACAGCTATCACCTTACTGAACAATAACTAGGGTCTGTTAATCTTTCGATTTTACTTTTTCAAAAATATTTAAATGGCAAAGGTCAACAGACTTGAAGCATTAGATTACATAGGAAGTTGTCACATGACGTTAACTATTGGTAAAAAAATCAGTCTCGCATTTGCGGCTATATTAACCCTCATAATTACCATGGGTATAACTGTTTACTATCTGAATGCAAACATACACATGGCCACAAAAAATATTCGAGATGATGATGTACCGGGGGTAATTTTATTCTTAAATATACTCGATACAATAAGTGACATGCAAAGTAATGTAGTCGAATATAGTACTGGCGAAGTAGATGAAGTCGATGACTTTTACGGAAATTACCAACGATTTAAAGACCATCTAATAAAACTAAAACCACTTGAAATAAACACCCAAACCGACATTGAAAAAATGAATAATATTGAAAAAGTGATCGATGGGTATGTGGCTCAAATTAGTGAGCAAGTATTTAATAAATACAATCCGCTTGATGAGATTTGGGCTAAACAGGTTGTAGATGAACTGGAGCACCAGCAAGGTGCCGAATTAGAACAATTGTTAGACTCATTAAAAGAGCAAGAGTTTAAAGAGGCATTAAACACAACTAATCTTCAGGAAGCGATTCAAGATGACCTTCCAGGAGTACGTTATTATCTTGAATTGGTCGATGAAGCTGGCGATATGCTTGCTTCATTAAGTGATTATGTTGCGGGCGAGTCAGATGAAGAGCAAGAATTTAGGGGCAATGCGGAAGACTTTATGCGTTTCTTTAAATTACTTGAGAAGATTGAAAAAAAACCGTCTGAAATTCAAGATTTGATCACCATAAATCGTTTATATAATGAAATTGTGCGCACCGCCGATGCTGTGTTTCGTCGATATAACCCAACTCATCGTATTAACGCACTGAAAGTCATTGATCAACTTGAACACGAGACAATTGCACAACTAGAAAAAATATTAGAGCACTCTTCACAAGAGGAGCAACAGGACGCAGAAGTTGCACTTGCTCAACTAACCGATACATTAACAACTGTAAATACAATTATTATTAGCCTAACCCTGATTTCACTCCTTATTGGTATTTTAATAAGCTACTGGATAACTCGTTCTATTTTACGTGCCGTAGGTGGCGAGCCAGATGTCATTGAAGCGCTTGCAAACGAGGTTGCTAAAGGCAATATCAACCTTGATATTGGAGATAATAAAAGTCAACAGACAGGCATTTATGCCGCGCTACACACAATGATTGAAGCGCTAAAAATAAAAGTTGCTATGACACAAAAAATTGCACAAGGGGAACTGAGTACCGATATTAACCTTGCTTCGAATAAAGATAGCTTAGGTATTGCCTTAAAACAGATGGTACATAATTATCGCGAGATGATAGCGCAAGCAAATGCTTTTGCAACGGGCGATTACAGCTGCCAAATTGAACCGCGATCCAATAATGATGAATTTGGTACTGCACTCTCGCATATGATGAAACAAGTCACCGATCGAAATGAGCTAGTCGAAACTCAAAATTGGTTAAAAACCCAAGTGGTCAGAATTGGCGAGTTAAACCAAGGGATCGATGACTTGCATAAAATGGTGCAACAACTAATCAGTGAGTTAGCTACTACACTACAAGTCGGACATGCCCTTTTTTACCTACTAGAAGAAGAAAACAATAATGACCAAGCATATTACAAACTCCTCGGGAGCTATGGATATAGTGAACGTAAAAACCTATCTAACCGCTTTGCATTAGGAGAGGGATTGATTGGTCAATGTGCCCTAGAAAAAAGTAAAATATTACTCACCAATGTACCCGATGACTATATACAAATCAGCTCTGGATTAGGTGAAAGCAAACCCTTTAATATATTACTAATGCCAGTCTTATTTGAGAAAAACTGTATTGCAGTGATTGAACTAGCTAGTTTCCACCGTTTTACTGAAAACCAAATTGAACTACTAAACCAAGCCCTTGCCAATCTCGGTGTCACGATGAACAGTTTAATTGGCCGTAAACGCATTGTTGAACTATTACAGCAGTCTCAAAGCCAGACCGAAGAGCTACAAAGTCAATCAGAGGAATTACGGGCAACCAATGAAGAGCTAGAACACAAAGCAGATAAATTAAATCAACAGTCTAACGCGCTAAAAGTCGCTAATACGGATTTGGAAAATAAAACTCAGGCTTTAGAAACAAAACAACGTGAAATTGAAGAGAAAGCACAGGAGCTGAGCATTGCGAGTAAATATAAATCTGAATTTCTAGCCAACATGTCACATGAACTAAGAACGCCACTCAACAGTTTATTACTTCTAGCAAAAGGACTTATGAATAATAAAGAAGGTAATCTAAACGAAGTTCAAATTGAAGACGCAAAAGTTATCTTCGATGGGGGCAATAGCTTGTTGACCTTAATCAACGATATTATGGACCTTTCTAAAGTTGAAGCGGGCAAATTAACCATTCATAACGAGCCCGTATCATTAGATGTTTTAACACGTAACTTAAGTCAGATGTTCACTCCCCTTGCACGTGATAGAGGATTAGACTTCAACATTGAAATTGCAGACACACTGAACAAAGAGTTTAATAGTGACGGATTACGCGTCGAACAAATACTGCGTAATCTACTTTCAAATGCAGTCAAATTTACTCAGCAAGGTAGTGTTACATTGAACATTCAAAGCGTCCCCTCAGGAATGGAATTTTCCCATAGTTCACTGACACCAGAAACCGCTATCGCTTTTTCAGTCATTGACACCGGTATTGGTATTCCAGAAGATAAACAAATTGCAATCTTTGAAGCATTCCAACAGGAAGATGGTACTACAAGCCGTAAATATGGAGGTACTGGCTTAGGGCTTACGATTGCAAGAGAGCTTAGTCGATTATTAGGTGGCGAGATTCATCTCTCAAGTACACAGGGCGAAGGAAGCAATTTTACACTATACCTTGAAGGTAAAACCCAAGGTGCGCAAATTTCCTCAGAGGAAAATCAGATAAGCCCGCCGACTAAACCATTACCAGCCACCAAAGCCGAACAAATCTTACAGGATGATCGTCACCATATTGGCCCGAATGATCAAACAATACTCATTGTAGAAGATGACATACATTTTCTTAAAATTGTTCAAAAATTAGCGTTACAACAGGGTTTTAAATGTTTACTTGCCGAAAAAGGCAGTGATGCATTGCAACTCGCGCAGCACTATCAACCGACCGCTATTATCTTGGATATTGGCTTACCAGACATCGATGGTTACCAAATAGTAAATCAACTCAAAAGTAATCAACAAACACGCAATATACCTATTCAAATCATCTCAGGACATACACAGGATGAAACACGAATAGATACGCTTGGTATCATTGGCTTCCAGTGTAAACCAGTGAGTGAAACAGAGTTAAATGCAGTGTTTAAGAAAATTAGCGCACTGTCACGACCTTCACTACACCACATATTATTGGTAGAAGATGATGCACATAATCAAAAAGCAACGGCACAACTGCTGGCCAGTGATAATATTAAAATCCATAGCGTTGCCACTGGTGGCGAAGCGTATCAGCAAGTGCGCGACAAGCAATATGATGTCATTATTCTCGATTTAGGCTTGCCAGATATGAGTGGTTTTGAACTATTAAAATCCTTAGATGAATGTGAATTAAACCATATTCCCCCTGTTATTATTTACACTGGTCGAGAAATAAATGCGGAAGAACAAAAGGTATTAGATCAATATTCTTCATCTATTGTTATTAAAGGAGCGGCGTCTGCTGAGCGCTTAACCGATGATGTATCACTATTCTTACACCATAACATCAATGCTACCGTTCAAGAGGTTGACTCGCTACATGATGAAGTTGCGCTGTTTAAGGATCGTAAAGTAATGCTAGTTGATGATGATATGCGTAACTGTTACGCCCTTTCAAAAATGCTCATGGAGATTGGCATGAATGTCGAATTAGCTGAAAATGGTAAAGAAGCAATTGCTCTGCTAAACCAAGAGGATGATTTTGAAATTATTCTCATGGATACCATGATGCCGGTGATGGATGGGAATGAAGCAACTTCGCTTATCAGGGAGATGCCAAATTACAAAAGCATCCCCATTATTGCCCTCACTGCCAAAACAATGCCCGATGATAAAGAAAGTTGCTTAGCAGCAGGAGCATCAGAATACATCACTAAACCGGTTGATTTTGATAATTTAATTTCAATTATGCGCATTTGGTTGTTTAACTAATTTCAAGCTTCTAGTTTTATTTTTAGCTTCTCTAATAATGCCACATCAATTGATGTGGCATTATTTTTTTTACCAACCTTATTTCATATGATATTGATTAAAAACATGTTGATTGCCCTCTTTATCGAAAGCAATTACTTGATAAGGGTCTGTATTCCCAGGAATATCCATCCCTGGTGAAGAAGCTGGCATTCCTGGCACTGCAAGACCAGCAAGCACAGGCTTATTACGTAATAAACGCTTGATATCTTTTACAGGAACATGTCCTTCAAGCGCATAACCTTCCACCACTGCGGTATGACATGATGTCAGTTCAGCAGTAATGCCATGCTTTTTACGCAGCGCAATGTTGTTTTCTTGCTCAACAATAATCACGTTAAATCCAGCTTCCTGTACCTGTTCAGCCCAAGCGGTACAACAGCCACAGTAGGGTGATTTATACATCGTTAAATCCGTCGCAAATGCGGCACCAGTAAAAAAAGTAAGGGTTAAAAATAAAGTGTGTAATTTTCTCATCGAAGACTCCAATAAATGGTAATTGTTTAGAAATATAGATTAATAATAGCAATCGAATTCATAGCAACGGGATTTACAAAGTGCTCTATAATCGCACAGGAAAAATGACTAATACCAATTCCACTAATATAGTGTTCAAATTTTACGTAGGAAAAAGGAGGTAGCACAAGGCGAAAGTTACAGTAAATAGTTGTTCTATTTGCAAAACTTTTAACGCAGAGATAGCTCCTTTTAACCAGTAAAAATGATCAGTTATTTAATGGATTTGGTATTAATTTAGGCGAAAGTTGCTATAAATATAGTTAAACAATAGGAGGTCGGAATCGACGCAGGTTAACAGCAGGTCGTGGGGATAAACTTATATCGCTATAAGCGTTGAGTTGATAGGAAGAAAAATGGCTAACATTTGTTATTTTTGGTAAAAAGTAAAAGCTCGGCGCACCATTAGCACAACATTGCAGTGACAGTGCTATACACTGTTTTTCGTCTAAACATGGCTGTTTAGTCGATTCTGTTTTACTCCCCATATGATGCTCTGCCATACCAGTGGAGGGGGTTAAGTTAACCGCCATCATTGCAGGAGAAAAAAGAAACATCCAAAAGGAGAATAGTGTCAGTAAAATTTTCATACTGTTAACACTACGCTATCCCCCTAGGTAAAGGTCAATCCTTCAAAAAGATTTTAATAACTCGCTATGATAGTTTTTGAGATCTAAGCTAACGTCGTATTTAACTAATAATGCATCAAGCTCGCGCTGTGACTTTTCAAGCTGCGAAAGAGTGATCGTATTATCATCTAATGACCAAAGCTGACGTGAGCCACTATAGCTAAACTGCAAGGCTAGCATGGCATTACTATCTCCCATTTGTGCTGCCTGTTGTATTTTAGTAATTTTTCTCGCAACAAGATTTAGCGCCTGTTTTAATTTCCATACATAAAGAACTTCCACTAAAAAAGGGTGTTCTTTATTGGCTTTGATGACTGTACCTGCTATCAATACACTGACGATCACGCCCAATAGATTCCAATGGAAATGAGTGCCCTCCTGCGCGGGAAAGAGATAGATCAACAACTGCGCTATCGCGAGACTGCTCACGACTAAAAAAATGATACAAGCAATCATGACAATATTGAAATGACGACGGTAACGGCTTTTATCAATATCGATAAGTAACATAATATTCCTTTAAAAATGTAATACCAATTCAGCTAATATAGTGATCAAATATTACGCAGGAAAAAGTAGTTAGTTCAAGGCGAAAATTGATGTAAATGGTTGTTCCCTTTACGAAATTTTTAACGCTGAAATAGCTTCTTTAACCAATAAGATTGAGCCGTTATTTAGTGGATTTGGTATAATAAAAAAGGCTACCTAATTGCTCAGGTAGCCTTCACTATTCGTTTAAGTTATTAGCTGACTAATAACTAACCTACAATGCGCTTATGTAACTCTTGTACAGAGTTAACGGTTGCTTCATCAGCTGTTGGGTCAGCAGTATGTGCCTGACAAGTCGCTAGTGAACCGTTTAGAGTCGTTGTGTAGTTTACTTTGTAACGCAGTGCTGCACGACGTAGTTGACGCGAATCTTCAATCGCAACACGCCCTTCCGTAGTATTAACAATGTAGCTGTACTCAGAGTTTTTAATACGGTCAAGGATATGTGGACGACCTTCGTGTACTTTATTCACAAGACGCGCGTTAATGCCCGCTTCCTGTAAAATAATCATCGTACCGTGTGTCGCATCAATTTCGTAACCTAAATCAAGCAGGTTTTTAGCTAACTTAGCAACACGTTTCTTATCGCTGTTACGAACAGAAACTAATGCACGACCAATTGAAGGCACTTCTTTCGTCGAACCTAACTCCGCTTTCGCATAGGCTTCAGCAAAGGTGTTACCCGCACCCATTACCTCACCCGTTGAACGCATTTCTGGACCTAAGATCGGATCAGAACCTGGGAATTTGTTAAACGGAAGTACAACTTCTTTAACGCTGTAGTATGGTGGAATAACTTCTTTTGTTACGCCTAACTCTTTCAGCGTTTTACCCGCCATGACACTTGCACCAATTTTAGCAATCGGTACACCCGTTGCTTTTGATACAAATGGTACTGTACGTGCAGCACGAGGGTTTACTTCGATCATGTAAACTTCGTTATCTTTTACTGCAAGCTGTGTATTCATCAGACCAACTACACCTAGCTCAAGTGCTAACGCTTTGATGTAACCACGCATCTCATCTTGGATCTCTGCATTTAATGTGTATGCAGGAAGAGAACATGCTGAGTCACCAGAGTGAACACCCGCTTGTTCGATATGCTCCATGATACCGCCGATAATTACATCAGTACCGTCACAGATTGCATCGATATCAACTTCAACCGCGTCATCAAGGAAACGATCAAGTAGGACAGGAGATTCATTCGAAACGCTTACCGCTTCTTTGAAGTAACGACGTAAATCAACTTCATCGTATACGATTTCCATTGCGCGACCACCCAATACATAAGATGGACGTACCACTAACGGATAACCGATACGTTTTGCTGATTCAACGGCTTGCTCAAGTGTAGTTACTGTGTCGTTTTCTGGCTGTTTAAGACCTAAACGCTCAACCACTTGTTGGAAACGCTCACGGTCTTCTGCACGGTCAATCGCTTCAGGTGAAGTACCAATAATTGGCACACCAGCAGCTTCAAGTGCACGCGCTAATTTAAGTGGCGTTTGACCACCGTATTGAACAATCACGCCTTTTGGTTTTTCAACACGCACGATTTCAAGTACATCTTCAAGAGTAATTGATTCGAAGTATAAACGATCTGAGGTATCGTAATCGGTAGAAACCGTTTCTGGGTTACAGTTAACCATGATCGTTTCATAACCGTCTGCACGCATTGCCATTGCAGCGTGTACACAACAGTAATCGAATTCAATACCTTGACCGATACGGTTAGGACCACCACCAATGATCATGATTTTATCATTATCAGTTGGGTTAGCTTCACACTCTTCATCGTAAGATGAGTACATGTAAGCTGTATCAGATGAAAATTCAGCAGCACAGGTATCTACACGTTTGTAAACCGGGTGTAAGTTAAATTTTTCACGTAACTTACGAATTTCAGTTTCAGTCACACCAACCACATCTGCGATGCGGCTATCGGCAAAACCTTTACGCTTAAGACGCTTAAGAACAGCTTCATCAAGACCGCGTAAACCACCCTCTGCCACTTTTTTCTCTTCAAGGATAAGGTCTTCGATTTGTACAAGGAACCAGTTATCGATCATTGTGATTGCATGAATCTCTTCCATGCTCATTCCTAAACGGAATGCATCACCGATGTACCAAATTCGCTCAGCACCCGCTTCACGTAATTCGTATAAAACCTTCTCTTTTGCGTCAGCATCGTTCAAATCAACCATTGGGCTGAAACCATCAGCACCAACTTCTAAGCCTCTTAATGCTTTTTGAAGTGATTCTTGTTGGTTACGACCAATCGCCATCACTTCACCAACCGATTTCATCTGTGTCGTTAAACGGTCATTTGAGTTAGCAAATTTTTCGAAGTTAAAACGTGGAATTTTTGTTACAACGTAATCGATTGTTGGCTCAAATGACGCAGGAGTTTTACCACCAGTAATATCATTTTGTAACTCATCAAGTGTGTAACCAATCGCTAGTTTTGCAGCAATCTTAGCAATCGGGAAGCCCGTTGCTTTAGACGCTAATGCAGATGAACGAGATACACGTGGGTTCATCTCGATTAATACCATACGGCCATCAGCCGGGTTAATACCAAACTGTACGTTTGAACCACCTGTTTCAACACCAATCTCACGCAGTACTGCTAATGAAGCATTACGCATTAGCTGATATTCTTTATCAGTTAATGTTTGTGCTGGTGCAACAGTGATTGAGTCACCCGTGTGGATGCCCATTGGGTCAAAGTTTTCAATCGCACAAACAATGATACAGTTGTCGTTTTTATCACGAACCACTTCCATCTCGTACTCTTTCCAACCAATTAAAGATTCATCAATCAATAACTCGCTTGTTGGTGAAAGGTCAAGACCGTTTGAACAGATATCATCAAACTCTTCTTTGTTATATGCAATACCACCACCTGTACCACCCATCGTAAACGATGGACGAATAATACAAGGGAAGCCAACCATATCTAATACTTCATAAGCTTCATCCATTGAGTGCGCAATACCTGCACGTGGACACTCAAGACCAATGCTTTTCATGGCTGCGTCAAAACGGCTACGATCTTCTGCTTTGTCAATGGCATCAGCAGTTGCACCGATCATTTCAACATTGTATTTAGCTAGTACGCCTTTCTCTTCAAGCTCTAATGCACAGTTAAGTGCCGTTTGGCCCCCCATGGTGGGTAATACTGCACATGGGCGCTCTTTAGCGATAATTTTTTCTACAACTTCCCAATGAATTGGCTCGATGTACGTTGCATCAGCCATCTCAGGGTCAGTCATAATTGTTGCAGGGTTAGAGTTAACCAATACAACACGGTAACCTTCCTCTTTTAACGCTTTACAAGCTTGTGCGCCTGAGTAGTCAAACTCACAGGCTTGACCGATAACAATCGGCCCCGCACCAATAATTAGGATGGTTTTTAAGTCATTACGTTTTGGCATCTGAAATTACCTTTCTCTATGTATTCTATATGTCTGATTAACTAAGCGTTTTTGTACTGTTCAATCAATTCAATGAAGTGATCAAATAGTGGCGCAGCATCATGTGGCCCCGGACTTGCTTCTGGGTGCCCTTGGAAACTAAATGCAGCTTTATCAGTACGATGAATACCTTGTAGAGAACCATCAAACAGTGATACATGCGTTGCACGTAAGTTTGCAGGTAATGTTGTTTCATCAGCAGCAAAACCATGGTTTTGGCTGGTGATCATCACTACATTACGATCTAAATCTTTCACTGGGTGGTTGGCACCGTGATGACCAAATTTCATTTTCACTGTTTTAGCGCCACTTGCGAGTGCTAATAATTGGTGACCTAAACAGATACCAAATACTGGAATATCCGTTTTTAAAATCTCTTGAATCGCTTCGATTGCATAGGTACATGGCTCTGGATCACCAGGACCATTTGATAAGAAGATACCATCTGGGTTCATTGCTAACACTTCGCTAGCTGGCGTTTGAGCAGGTACTACCGTTAGTTTACAATCGCGGTCAGCTAACATACGAAGAATGTTACGCTTAACACCGTAGTCGTAAGCAACAACGTGGTATTTAGCATCTGCTTTCGCTTCTGGCAAACCACCTGTTAATGTCCAACTACCCTGTGACCATACAAATGACTCAGCCGTTGTTACTTCTTTTGCTAAATCCATGCCTTTTAGGCCAGGAAATGCTTTAGCTTGTGCAAGCGCGCTCTCTGCATCGATATTTTCGCCAGCAATAACACACCCAGCTTGTGCGCCTTTTTCACGTAAAATTCGTGTCAGTTTACGCGTATCAATATCTGCAATACCAACCACGTTACGTGCTTTTAGGTAATCGCTTAAAGATGCTTGGTTACGGAAGTTGCTTGCAAGAAGCGGTAGATCTCGGATAACTAAACCACAGGCATGAATAGAAGTAGATTCTTCATCTTCATCATTTGTTCCTGTGTTTCCGATGTGAGGGTAAGTAAGTGTAACAATTTGGCGTGCGTAAGAAGGATCGGTAAGAATTTCTTGGTAACCCGTCATCGACGTGTTAAAAACAACTTCACCAACAGAACTTCCTTCGGCGCCTATTGAGACACCTTCAAAAATAGTTCCATCTTCCAATACCAGTATGGCCGAATGACTCAAGATAACCTCCATGAAGAAAACAATAAAATAATTTGTACGATGCTATTTTATGATGCCTTGGCGGAATAATTATCCAATACCAATCTTTATAAGTATCTGGTCTGTCTAGCTGATCAAAATAATAAATACCTGCGTTGCATTCAATCGCAATAGCTCCGCTATTACTCAATCATGCCCTTGCTTTTTATCATTTTTTCTTCGCAAGCCCTGACCAAAATATTATACAGATTGGTATAATTTTCCGCCAAAAGTTCATAAATTTTGGCAAATTCGCGATAGTTTATAGATCTTCCGCACAATTAACCAATCAATTTTATGTTTTTAGAGAAATAAATAGTGAAATAATAAAAAAGAAAGAGTAAAAGCAAAAAATGGCTAATTAAATTAGCCATTTGAGTTTATTTGTGAGTGTAAAACGGGTTTATGAAAGCACTTTGAAAAGCGTTAATGTTGCAGGTATAGTGGGTAAAAGCAACGCAACAATTAGGCCTAGAAAGTGACTAACTGAGTATGGGTCTTTAAAGTTTTCTTCTGACACGGTAGATTCCTTAATTGGTTAATAATATTTTTTGATCTAAATCAATTTTGCGAATCATACAGTAAGTTATCCGCGCTAAACACTGAACAAAAGTACGGTTATTTTCCTAACTAAAGGTTTACTATGCAAAATTTACTCGCAACATCTAGCAATCCAATCTGGTCGTATTTTTCAACTATCTGCTCTATCCCTCATCCTTCTAAACATGAACAACAACTCGTTGATTGGGTAACAAAATGGGCAGCAGAAAAAAGCATTAATTGTACACAAGATGAAATAGGTAACCTCATTTTAACCAAACCAGCTTCAAGCGGTTATGAAGAGAAAACGCCGGTTATCTTGCAGGCGCATCTTGATATGGTGCCTCAAAAAAACAGTGATAGCTCGCATGACTTTTTAACCGACCCGATCACACCTATCGTAAAAGGCGAATGGTTGCATGCCGATAATACGACACTAGGCGCCGACAATGGTATCGGTATGGCAAGTTGTTTAGCAGTACTTGCTGATAACAGTTTGCAACATGGTCCTTTAGAAGTGTTATTAACGACCGATGAAGAAACAGGTATGACGGGTGCATTTGGTTTGCAAGCGGGAGCGTTAAAAGGCCGTATTTTAATTAACACCGACTCAGAGCAAGAGGGTGAGTTATATGTGGGTTGTGCGGGAGGGATTAATGTTAATGTTGATCTGCCCTACGAAAAAATGGAACCAGAAGTGGATTGTGCAGCCTATGAAATTAGTCTAACCGGCCTCAAAGGTGGTCATTCTGGCTGTGATATTAATCTTGGTCGCGCGAATGCGATTAAAGAGCTCGCCGGTGTATTAGATAATATCGATGGTGTACCGTTTTTTATCTCGCGTTTTGAGGGGGGTAGCTTACGTAATGCAATTCCACGTGAAGCAAAAGCGGTCATCGTCTGTGATCCACAGTATCAAAATAGTTTAGAGTTATTGATCAATACGTTACAAGTAACAATTGCAGCGAAGTATCAAGATATTGAAGAAAACCTGACACTCAGCGTAAAAACAACCGATTTACCACAATCCATTCTTACTCACGATAGCCAAACGGCTTTATTAAGTAGTATTCTCAATTGTAAAAATGGTGTTTTCAACATGGATAGTAACTTCTCTGATGTTGTGCAAACCTCTAGCAATATTGGTGTGATCACACAGACAACCGATAACAACCTAAACTTCCAAATTCAGGTTTTAATTCGCTCGCAGGTAGAGCAAGAAAAATTACAACAAGCGAATGAGATACAGGCTCACTTTGAACAGTTTGCAGCTGTTGTTCGCCAAGATGGTAATTATCCAGGTTGGACACCTAATCCTGAGTCTGCAATTTACAAGGTGATGGAAGCACAATACATTGCACTGTTCTCTGAAAAACCAAAAACTATGGTTATTCATGCAGGTTTAGAGTGTGGTTTATTTAGCGATAACTACCCGGACTGGGATATGATTTCTGTTGGACCAACGATTAAATTCCCACATAGCCCTGATGAGAAAGTTGAAATAGCAACCGTTGATAAATACTGGAAATTACTGACTACGACACTCAAGGCGCTAGACTGATTTAAGTCCTAATATTGACAATATAAACATTCACTCCGCTCAAAACAGCTCTTTAATTGGAGTGAATGTTAACAAGTAACAGCGCTCATCTTTTGAATTATATTGCTATTATCGCACCACACCGTATTCAAGAGCCCCCAAATCCGGTGCTTTGCCTTGATAAGATAGAGACAGTGAATCCCCCTCTTGCCAATTAACCACCCTATCTAAAATCAATGAATGTGTGACGTAATCAATCTGTACAATAGTGGCTAGTTGATTGCCTCTTTTAATCTCTATTACATCGCCAGCAAGCCCTTTAATATCATGCCCTGCTGAAAAAAATCGAGCATCTTTTACCTGCAACAGCTTGCCTTGACCACTTTTACTAGTGATGGTGGTTAAAAATGTGCCAGCATCAACCATTGGGCTGTTTTTTGTTAATTGAAAGTTGTCATTCTCAACACTTTCAAAAAGCGGATCTTTGGCAATATTTTGATCAAATTGCACGGCTAAATAACTGCCCTCATAATCATAAATCGAATAATGCTTATCATCGCCCCAAACTCCGATCACCTGCTCGCCCAAAACACTGCCGATGTTGTTATTAAAAAACCAATTGTTACCAAACTTTTTACTGAACAATAACTGCTTGGCATTTTTATCAGTGCAACTTTTACGACTGACACCTTGATTATTCCACAGGATATTATTCACAATTTCGTTACCCCGTTGTATTTTTATCTCTTTACCAACACCAATACCCACACACCAATTATTATAAAAAGTATTGTGATAAATACGATTATCGTAGTTGTATAATGCTTCGCTAGGATAAGAAGTAATACCGATTCCGACATTAGTACGATAGAATTGATTAAAACGGATGATCCCTGTTTGCCCTGCATACTGAATACCATTACCGCCACTAGCCGAATAATAGCGTACTGCATCATGAAATAGATTATGCTCGATAATATTATGACGCGTTCTATCAAGCACGGCATCGGCTTGGGCAAAAGTGCCATTTCCATGCCATGACATGGTAGCAGCTTCACAGTCAAATACCGATCCTATTTTTTGTTGCTTATTACTAAACTCATTACCTCGAATAACATTGTAATTGCCACATTTTATATTCCAGATATCGTGTCCTGCTAGGTCCATGCGATTATTTTCAATCAGGTTATGATCGGAATGCACCAAGGCTAAACTGTCGGTACCTTTATAAAAATAGCTATCTGTTATTTTATTAAAGTGGCTAAATGCGATATACAAACCGCCACGTTTACTTTTTCCTCGGCCTTCGTTCCAAAGGCTAGACTCTATAAACTGCGCATCATGAATAATATTATGATGCGAATTAAGCAACCGGCCAAAGCCCACCGAGCCACTGACTTCGAGACCACTGATCAGGTTGTAATCGCTTTGATCAATCCATAGAGGCCCATACTGCTGAGCTTTATCCACTGAATTTGTATTTAATAAACGTACCTTTTCGCCTTGATAAGCAACGAAACCGATGTAACTGTTATCACGCCCCGAATGGATAATGTGCAGTGGCTCTTGATAATCGCCTTCACGAATGAAAAAAAGAGTTCCTGCAGTCGCCTGCTGCGTTGCCTGCTTTAAAGTAGTAAAGAGTTGATATTGACCATTACCACAACGACGTGTTTTGGGATCATAGTTGTCACAGGAAGCATTAATGCGTTTATCGACAAATACAATTTTCTCAAAGGCGGGGAGCTGAAAGCGTTCAATAAGCGCTTGCACAGAGCGAGGTTGCGCATAGGAAAAAGAGATAAAAAAGAGGAGGGCAAATATGCCCACTAATTTGATTAATTGTGACATATTCACTCCGATTTAGGCTACAGCTTTAGCGTTTAGCAAATTGGAAAAGATCAAAAAAGTTTTTCGTGGTAACTTGCGCGACCTCTTCCAAACTGACTCCCTTTAACTGCGCAACAAATTTGGCAACATCATAGGTGAACGCGGGCTCATTCTCTTGACCACGATGTGGCACAGGTGCTAAATAAGGTGCGTCGGTTTCAACTAATAAACGTTCAAGTGGTATAGCGGTAATCACCTCTTGCAACTCTTTCGCATTTTTAAAGGTAACAATGCCCGACACGGAAATATAAAAGCCCATCTCCATGGCCGCCTCTGCCATTTCAAGCGATTCGGTAAAGCAATGTAATACTCCGCCGACTTGCTCAGCGCCCTCTTCGCGAAGAATATCTAAGGTTTCTTGGCGTGCATCACGCGTATGAATAATAAGTGGCTTATTAAGTTTTTTAGCAACCCGGATCTGTTTACGAAAACAATCAATTTGCCATTCTTTGGTTTCTGCAGCATAGAAAAAATCTAAGCCTGTTTCGCCGATTGCGACCACTTTATCACTACTTGCGTAGTCCAACAAAAGCGCTTCATCAAGCACATCATCGGGACGTTTTTCATCATAATATAAAGGATGAACACCGCAGCTACTAAAAATTTCATCGTGGCCTTTGATAAGCTCAGCCATGGTAGGATAATCATCAAGAGTGACACAAACACTCATCAAATAATCTATACCCATCGATTTTGCTTTATTTACCACATCATTTAAGTCTTTATGTTTTTTCTTATAATCTAAACGATCTAAATGGCAGTGTGAATCGACTAACATGCGCTCTTTTCCTTGAATTCATTTTTAATTTTTATTAGCAACGATGAGATTAAAAGCTCTTTTTTCAAGCCACTATGCTCGACTAATAAAGTACGTACTTTTAACACTTCATTGCACAGCAAGCGAAGGCTTTTTAAACTAAGTTGCTCACTCCAAATTTGTAACTGTGGCAATGCAAAGGCATACACCGCATGCTCATCTAATGGTTGTGTGGTTAATTTTATTTTGTGTAACTCATGCAACATGAAAAACAGTAACTGCAAACGCGATTCCACACTTTGGGCAATAAATTGGCTAAATTCAAATAGCCGTTCGCCTTGATGTAATAGCGCGAATAAGCCTTCAACGCACTGACGCCGCTCATCTTGCGCTTCACCATTTTGCAGTGCAATAAGGTAATTTAATAACAATAACGGGCAGTTTTGAAACTGTGTTAAAACACCTTTATCACTAACCTGTACCTGTTGTGAAGCAAGCCAGTTTACTAGTTCTGCATCAGAAGGGGGATGGATATGGGTATGTTGGATACGACTATAGAGTGTTGGCATTAATTGATGATGGGTTCGCGCAAGCAGAATAATATAACTGTTGCCCTGTGGTTCTTCGAGTGTTTTTAATAACGCATTAGCGGCCGCAGTTGTCAGTAGCTGTGCTTCTTTGATCACCACCACTTTATTATCACCAAGGTGTGGGCGTTCATTTAGCGCATCAATGAGATTACGTACCTGCTCAATACCGATTGCTTTATTGGATTCACTTTGTAAAAGATGAAAATCAAGGTGATTATGTGCTTCAAACAGATGACATGAATGGCACTTTCCACAGGCATCTGAGTGTTGTTTATTACTACAAAGTAAATATTTTGCCGTTTGTTGTGCCAGTTTGAACTTACCTAAGCCACTATTACCTGTGAAAAGTAAACCATGCGCAAAACGACCTGATTGAAAACTTTTCACTAAAGTATTAAAAACAGGAGTTAACCAAGGCGTACTCACAGGTGTTAGGTTATCAATCAGCATTAATTATAGCCTTGCAAGCCAGTTATCTAACTGTTTGAAAATCGCCTTTTCAACTAACTCAGGTGTTTCACTGGCATCAATAGTAACAGCATTTTTTTCCGCTTTAGTCAGTGAAAGAAACACTTGTCTGGTACGCTCAAAAAAATCGATAGCCAATCGCTCTATACGATCTAGCTCCCCTCGACCTCGCGCACGACTTAACCCAAGCTCGGGATCAATATCTAAATATAGGGTGAAATCGGCTTTAAAATCTCCCAAAGAAACCTGCTTGATATCTTCAATTAATTGTAAATCGATACCACGTCCTCCGCCTTGATAGGCTAACGAACTCCAGTTATGACGATCGCCAATAACCACATGCTGGTTATTTTGTGCGGGTTTAATAACATGCTCAACTAACTGCACTCGCGCAGCATACATTAACAGTAACTCCGCTTTGTCCTTTAAAGTTTCACCAACTACGTCCATTTTTACAATGTCGCGTATTCTCTCCGCAAGTTCAGTACCGCCGGGTTCACGGGTATATGTAATTTGCTCACTTGGCATATTGTTTTTCGCCAACCATTTAGCGATATATGAGATTGCAGTACTTTTACCAGCGCCCTCTAATCCCTCTATAACAATAAATTTTCCTGCCAGTTTATCGGTAACAGCCATTTTACTTTCCTAAAATATATTTTTGTACGGCGCGATTATGCTCTTTCAAGTTTTTTGAAAAGTAAGAGGTGCCATCACCTTTACTAACGAAATAAAGAAACTTCGTTTTAGCCGGATGTAAAGTGGCATAAAGCGCAGCTTCGCTAGGCATTGCAATCGGAGTAGGCGGTAAACCATCAATACGATAAGTATTGTAAGCGGTTTTCTCACGTAAGTCTTTGCTGCGAATACGTCCATCATAACGTTCACCCATACCATAAATAACGGTAGGATCAGTCTGTAAACGCATACCGATACGTAAACGGTTAACAAACACCGATGATATTTTATCGCGATCGTCAGATAAGCCGCTCTCTTTTTCAATGATTGAAGCCATGATCAAAGCTTCATAGGGAGTTTTATAAGGCAAGCCCGCTTCACGTTCATCCCATAGCTTATTCAGCACTGTGAGTTGATGTTGATAGGCTTTTTTGATTATTTTATAGGCGCTCATGTTGGCACGATAATGATAAGTTTCAGGAAACAGTAGCCCTTCCAATTTAGCATGTGGGATACCTAACTCATCAAGCAACTCCTTCTCTGATTTCTGAAGAGGCTGTAGATATTCAGCCTCTTCGATAATCGCAAGCCACTCTTTAAAAGTACTACCTTCGATAAACGTCACCTTGAACTGAAACTCTTTACCGGTATTAATGATTAGCAAAATATCCTCAAGACTCGCGCCCTCTTTTATTTGGTAAGTGCCTGATCGAATCTGAGTTAACTCAGGCCTCAATTTACCAATTATTTTCCACCATCGTAGATCCGCTACAATCGATTGTGCTAAAAACTCATCGCCAAGGCCCGTATAATGACTACCTTCAGAAACAGTAATTAGCTGGGTTTTATCGATTCGAGGAAAGGTTAGGTAATCATCTATCTGCTGTTTAGCAAAGAACAGTGCTACAAGCCCTAAAATGAAGAGTAACGAGAATGCACTGGCTATTTTTTTAAAACTCACTTTTCATTTTCTCCTTGATCAATTAAAGATTGTAACTCAGTACAATCGTTCAAACTGAGTAACTGTTGTTGATATTTTTTTACAGGTACAATGCCCATTAGCGCATTACTCAAACAGATAGCGCGCGCCCCCATTAGCTCATCTTTATGAATTTTTCGTTCGCCAACCGCTATGCCACTTTGTGCTGCCAAGGTTAATATATTTCGACGTTGTACACCCGCGACTCCACTCGTATCAATAATTGGGGTATACCAGCCCGCTGAAAAAAGAATAAACAGATTAGCTGTGCAACCTTCAATGACATACCCATTATCATCACAAACGATGCCTTCTAGCGCATGTTGACTCTCTAACTCATGCTTAATCAAGACTTGTTCTAATCGATTTAAGCTTTTAAGACCCGCGAGTCGTTTGTTACTCGATAAGGTTGTTTGGCAATGGATGATATCAATGCCCTCTTTTTGCCAGGCTGAATAAAACTCAGGATAGGCCGAAGTTAAGATAATACGTAATGGAGAATCACACCCTTCCGCGCTGTACCCTCGCCCACCACTACCTCGAGTGAGGATCACTTTGATAACTTGTGATGCTTTATCACTAACATTAGTGGCGATTTGCATCACTTCAGTCGTGAGTAAAGTCCAGTCAACCTCTGGAAAAAACAGTCGCTGTGCACCAAGCTGCAGACGTTGTAAATGATACGGCCATAATTGTACTTCGCCATATTCAACTTTAATGGTCGAGAAAAGGCCATCACCGTAGGCTAAGCCACGATCTAGGGCATCAATTTGATCTGTTTTTAATCCATTAATTAACATAAGCTCTTTTCTTTAGGCATAAAAAAACCCGACCTGTAAGTCGGGTTTTTATTATAACGAGAATTACTTGAAAACTAAATGCGTTTAAAAATAAGTGTACCGTTCGTTCCACCAAAACCAAATGAGTTTGATAGTGCGTATTCGATGTTAGCGGGACGCGCTTTTCCATCAACGACGTAGTCTAAATCACAACCTTCACTTGGGTTGACCAAGTTGATCGTCGGTGGAGCAAGTTGATCGCGCAGAGCAAGCACACTAAATACCGCTTCAATCGCACCGGCAGCACCTAAAAGGTGACCCGTCATCGATTTAGTTGAACTCATCATCACATCTTTAGCTGCATCACCCCAAATACCTTTTACCGCTTGTGTTTCAGCGATATCACCAGCAGGTGTTGATGTACCATGTGCATTAATGTATTGAATTTCAGATGCTTCTATTTTTGCATCTTTGATAGCATTCTTCATTGATAATGCAGCGCCTGCACCGTTTTCTGGTGGTGACGTCATGTGGTAAGCATCACCACTCATACCAAAGCCTGAAAACTCAGCATAAATTTTAGCGCCACGAGCAACCGCATGTTCGTACTCTTCAAGTACTAACACACCCGCACCATCACCTAATACAAAACCGTCACGAGACTCATCCCAAGGACGACTTGCCGTTTCTGGTGAATCATTACGTGTTGAAAGTGCACGAGCGGCAGCGAAACCACCCATTCCTAATTCACTTGATGCTTTTTCTGCGCCACCCACAATCATCATGTCAGCATCGCCGTATTGGATCATACGAGCGCCTAAACCGATACTGTGTGTACCTGTTGTACACGCGGTTGTAACGGCAATGTTTGGACCTTTAAGACCGTTATTAATTGAAACGTGGCCAGAGATCATATTGATGATCGTTGCAGGAATAAAGAATGGGCTAATTTTACGTGGCCCACTTTTAGCAACATTACCGACATTAGTCTCAATCGTAGAGATACCGCCAATACCAGAGCCAATCGCAACACCAATGCGTTCCGCATTTTCTTCTGTCACTTCGATACCACAATCTTTTAACGCTTGGTCAGCAGCAGCAATACCGTATTGAATAAAAGCATCCATTTTGCGCGCTTCTTTCTTGGGCATGTAATCTTCAACATTAAAGTCTTTAATTAAGCCAGCAAACTTACATGCGAATTTTTCAGTATCGAAATGTTCAATGTTTGTTATGCCGCTCTTACCTGCCTGAATAGCTTCCCATGAAGCTTCTACTGAATTACCAACAGGTGTTAATAGACCTAAACCTGTGATTACAACTCTACGCTTTGACACTTTTAATTCTCCTAAGCACACTATTTAACTTAACTATTTTATAAACTGTTTTTCTAACTTATCATTTTTTTTGAAAAACGATGAGTTAGAAAAACACAAAAGGCGGTCATAGACCGCCTTTCGATTTATTAATTCATTTAAGAACTAATAATTAACCGTTGTTTTCAACGTAATCAATTGCTGATTGAACAGTAGTAATTTTTTCAGCTTCTTCGTCAGGAATCTCAGTATCGAATTCTTCTTCAAGTGCCATTACTAATTCAACTGTATCTAGAGAGTCAGCACCTAAATCGTCAACAAAAGAAGCTGTGTTTACAACTTCGTCTAGTTGTACACCTAGTTGCTCAACGATGATGTTTTTTACGCGTTCTTCGATATTGCTCATTTTTATTTTCCTTTGGTAATACGCCTAATGCGTTAATGGCGGTAGTTTATGCTATCGCATTTAATATTCAAGTATTCTATCACTGGTTAGACCAGTTTTTTCAAGATTTTAATCAATAAATTGATTAAAACCAAGCTTTTATTTTTGTAGCTTAAACTTCAAACTATTTTTGATGACATAATCATCAAACTATGTTTATTGATGCTTAAATGTACAACATTTAGCGATTATGCTGGCCAACTTACATAGGTTTATGGCCACCATAAACACTTACACCATGTACATACCACCATTAACATGAATCGTTTCACCGGTAATATATGCGGCACCTTCAGATGCTAAAAAGGCAACGGTTGCTGCAATTTCACTTGGATCACCTAATCGACCAGCGGGTACATTTGCTAATGTAGCAGCACGTTGATCATCATTTAGCGCTTTAGTCATATCTGTTTCAATGAAACCAGGTGCTACGGTATTAACTGTAATACCACGGCTTGCAACTTCACGTGCTAATGATTTAGTGAAACCAATAACACCCGCTTTTGCAGCTGCATAGTTTGCTTGACCAGCATTACCCATCGTTCCAACAACAGAGCCAACATTAATGATACGACCAGCACGTTTTTTCATCATCGGGCGCATTGCTGCTTTGCTTAACTTAAAGATAGGCGTTAAGTTTGTTTCGATAATGTCGTTCCACTCATCATCTTTCATGCGCATTAATAGGTTATCGCGGGTAATACCTGCGTTATTAACTAATACATCAACGCTACCAAACTCTTTTTTAACGGCATCAAATAGTGCTGTAATTGAATCATTATCTGTTACGTTTAATACGAAGCCTTTACCTGACTCACCTAGGTATTCACTAATCGCGGTAGCACCACCTTCACTCGTTGCAGTACCTAATACAGTTGCGCCTAGTGCAACAAATTTTTCTGCGATTGCACGACCGATACCACGGCTTGCGCCCGTTACTAATACAACTTGATCTTTCATTTTATTCTCCTTTCACTGCAGCAAGTGCACTTTCTAGTGTTGCTACATCGTTAATTACTTGCGCCGTAAAGCTTTTATCGATACGACGTACTAAACCACTTAATACTTTACCAGGGCCAGCTTCTACTTGAAGGTTGATACCTTGCTCAGCCATTTTTTCAATAATGCCTGTCCAGCGGACTGGGCAATATAATTGACGTACTAATGCATCTTTAATTTTATCTGTCTCAGTTTCTGCAATCACATCAACGTTATTAATCACTGCAATTTGAGGGGTATTAAAGGTAATATCGCTTAATGCAACAGCTAATTTTTCAGCAGCTGGTTTCATCAATGCACAGTGAGATGGTACGGACACAGGTAACGGTAAAGCACGTTTAGCACCTGCTTCTTTACATAATACACCTGCACGTTCAACGGCATCTTTGTTACCTGCAATCACAACTTGGCCCGGTGAATTATAGTTAACTGGAGAAACTACTTCACCCTGTGCTGCTTGCTCACAAGCTAGTGCAATTTTATCATCAGCAAGGCCAATAATTGCGTACATTGCCCCTACACCTGCAGGTACTGCTTGTTGCATTAATTGACCGCGAAGCTCAACCAGTTTGACCGCATCTTTAAAGTCGATAACACCCGCGCAAACTAATGCTGAGTATTCACCCAAGCTATGGCCGGCAATTACGCTAGGCTTTTCACCACCTAGTTCTTGCCAAACACGCCAAATTGCCACCGATGATGTCAATAGTGCCGGTTGTGTTTTATCTGTCTGGTTTAACGCTTCTGCAGGGCCATCTTGTGTCAAAGCCCAAAGATCGTAACCTAATACTTCACTTGCTTCTTTAAACGTGTCTTGTATAACAGGGTATTGAGTCGCTAACTCGGCTAACATCGCAACGCTTTGAGAGCCTTGACCTGGAAAGGCAAAAGTAAAATTTGACATTGATTATTCCTCTAAAATGAAAAAACAGGAATAAATTCCTGTTTTAAAAGCATATAATTTTTTTCTACATTCTGACTAGGGCACTGCCCCATGTAAATCCACCGCCAAATGCCTCTAATAAAACAAGATGTCCCGGTTTAATTTTACCTGAACGAACACCTTCATCAAAAGCAAGTGGTACCGATGCAGCTGAAGTATTGCCATGCCCTTCAAGGGTAACAATGACTTGATCCATCGACATCCCTAATTTCTTTGCTGTCGCTGCAATAATACGTTTATTAGCTTGATGTGGCACCAACCAATCCAGTTGCTCTTTTTCAATATTATTGGCAGCTAATGTTTCTACAACTACTTGACTGAGTTTTTTAACAGCAACCTTAAACACCTCGTTACCAGCCATGATCATGTATGATTCATTTGTAGAATCTGCATTACCACGTTGTACACTTGGCAATTTAAGCAAATCGCCAAAACGACCATCTGCATTAATATGTGTTGATAAAATACCTTCATCTTCACTTGCAGTCACAACAACGGCCCCCGCACCATCACCAAATAGGATTATCGTGCTTCGATCCGTTGGGTCACAAGTTGCAGCTAGCGCATCTGCACCGATCACTAAAATATTTTTAGCACTGCCCGCTTTAATAAAATTATCTGCAACACTCAATGCATAGGTAAAACCAGCACAAGCGGCAGAAACGTCAAAGGCAGGGATATTATGAATACCCAATAGGTTTTGTACTTCACAGGCAGCTGACGGGAATGCATTTTGGTTGCTCGTTGTTGCAACAATAATTAAGTCTAAATCCTGTGCTGTTAGGTTAGCCGCTTGTAACGCATTTAAGCCAGCTTCTTTACCCATAAAAGCGATAGTTTCATCAGCATTAGCAATACGACGCTCTTTAATACCAGTACGAACGGTGATCCATTCATCACTGGTGTCGACCATTTTCTCTAAATCATCATTACTGCGCACTGCAGCAGGTAGATAGCTACCCGTACCTATAATTTTGCTATTCATGTGATAAACAATCTCGCTCTAATAAAACGGCTTCTAACCGATTTGAAATACTGTTTGGGATCTGCCACTGGATCTCTTTAATCGCCTGCTCAATTGCATAAGAAAATGCAATTTCATTGGCTCCACCGTGACTTTTTACGACAATACCGCGCAACCCTATTAAACTTGCGCCATTATACATATCTGGATGCAAATGTTTAAATTGCTTTTTTAATATTGGGCTTAATAATTTTCCTAGTAACTTACTGTAAAAGTTAGAGTTTACCGCTTTCTCTAACTGCTCTAGAAAAACTCGCCCCATTCCTTCATAACTTTTCAGTGCGATATTACCACTAAAACCATCTGTGACGACGACATCCGCTTGGCATGAAAATAACTCGTTAGCTTCAATAAAACCAACATAATTAATATATTTGCTTTCGCTAAGTAGGGTTGCCGAGCGCTTAATAATATCGCTACCCTTATTATTTTCTTTACCTACATTCAGCAGAGCAACTTTAGGTTTTTCGATCTGCTCTACCTTTTCACACAGTACACTGCCCATCACTGCAAAGTTAAACAGTGTATCACTGTCACATTGTAGGTTGGCACCTAAATCAAGCAGATAGGTCAGCCCTGAACAATTATTAGGTAAGCCAGAAACAAGCGCAGGCCTAGAAACACTTGAGATAGTTTTTAATGCCTGTTTGGCCAGTAACATCAATGCACCGGTATTTCCTGCACTCACGCAAGCATCAGCTTTACCATCAGCAACCATTTGCAAAGCAACATGCATTGAGGAATGACTAACATGGCGCAAAACATAAACAGGATTATCTTCCATCGAAATCACATTATCTGCGTGCACGAAAGAGAGCCGAGAGTGATCAATGAGATTGTGTAGCTTTAATAAGGGAATTATCTTTTCACGTGTGCCGACAATTATCAGTGACAGTGTGGGGTATTGTTGTAGTTTTTGTTTCGCTGCTAAGAGCGAAATATGGGGGCCGAGATCGCCCCCCATGGCATCAAGCGCAATAATATAGTTACGCAAGGTAATCTTATAGTTCGATTACTTTTTTGCCTTTGTAGAAACCATCTGCAGTCATGTGATGACGACGATGAGTTTCACCAGACGTTGCGTCAACTGTAAGTTGAGCTGGAGCACTTAGTGCATCATGTGAACGACGCATGCCACGCTTTGAACGAGTTTTACGACTTTTTTGTACAGCCATTGTTAAAATTCCTACTTGTTATTTGCGCTTTAGTTGAGCTAAAGCATCAAATGGGTTGGGACGTTGTTCTTCTGCCTCATCAATCTCACCAAAAGTAAGTTCAAACTTACTTTCAACACAATCTTCGATTGCGTGTTTCGCTATCTGAGGTAGAGTCAATATCAGTTCATCTTCAACGATTTCGTGAAGATTAACTTCCCCATTTTCATCATAATAAATGGGTTCATACACGTCTGGTAAATTATTTTCCTGTTCTTGATTATGAACTGGACAATACGTAAATTCAGCTTCGCACTGATAAATCATAGGCTCATTGCACCGTTGACAAATGAGTTCTACTGCAACACTCGCTTTGCCATGAAAAATTCTCAACTTTTGTCGATCAATTTCAAATACAAATCGCGTATTGATATCTGATTGAATACTGATTGTTGATTCCGCTAATCTTCTCATTAAAGCTTTCGGAATTATAGATTCTAATTCTGTGCCTTTTTGAGCAGCGCGCACCGGATCAACGCTAATCGGTAGTTTAACCTTTTGCATGGGCGCGAATGATATAGATTGGCAAGACGATAGTCAAAGAAAAATAGTGATTTTTTATATCTTTTATCGTTAGCTATCGCTTTATTGTTTTTCAGCCCTTAATATACATTAACTAGTCAATAAAAATGGGTTTATTATGCCACAAACACTTGTTTTAGCTTCTACCTCGCCCTTTCGTAAGCAGCTATTAGAAAAGTTACACCTGTCTTTTTTAACCGAGAAACCAGCGGTTGATGAGACGCCGTTAGACGGTGAAACCGCGCAACAATTAGTACAACGATTGGCAATTGAAAAAGCCCAAGCTATCAGCCCTAATTTTGAAAATGCATTGGTTATCGGCTCTGATCAAGTTTGCATGAACAATGGTGAAATTTTAGGAAAACCGGGTAACTTTGAAAATGCGTTTAAACAGTTAAAAGCAGCCAGCGGTAAACGTATTACCTTCTATACCGGTCTTGCTGTGGTGAATAGCCAAAACAATAGCGTGCAATCACTTGTTGAACCCTACATAGTTAAGTTTCGCCAATTAAGTGATGAGATGATCACTAACTATCTCAATAAAGAGCAACCCTATAATTGTGCAGGCAGCTTTAAAAGTGAAGGTTATGGCATTAGCTTATTTGAAGCTTTTGAAGGGAAAGATCCGAACAGCTTGATTGGACTACCGCTTATCTCATTAATTGAGATGCTTGAAAATGAAGGTATGCAGGTCGTTTAATACTCTGAATTTTTAGTGAATAAGCATGGTAAAATAGCACCTTACAAAACTTATTCACTTTAAGCCTACCATCAGCCAATACTGAGTAGCTGTTCATGCAGTTTACTCACCTCATCACGCAACTGTGCGGCTTTTTCAAACTCCAGATCCTTAGCGAAAGCAAACATCTGTTTTTCAAGCTTAGCAATCTGCTTAAGAATATCTTGCTCACTATGCACCTCATAATTCGCTTTATACTCAGCAACCTTAGCTTGTTTTGAGTTGCCTTTTTTAAGGTTACGTTGACCTAGCTGCATCACATCGTTAACCTCTTTGCTCAAGCCCTGTGGTGTAATACCATTATCAATATTAAATTGATGTTGTAAGGCGCGTCTGTCTTCTGTCACCTTTATCGCCTTTTGCATCGACCCAGTAATACGATCTGCATATAAAATCGCCTTACCTTTTAAGTTACGTGCGGCACGCCCCATGGTTTGAATCAGCGAGCGCTCTGAGCGTAAAAACCCCTCTTTATCGGCATCTAAAATAGCCACTAAAGACACCTCAGGGATATCTAGCCCTTCTCGTAATAGGTTAATACCAATAAGCACATCAAATACACCCAAACGCAAATCACGAATGATTTCCACACGCTCAACCGTATCTACATCAGAATGTAAATAACGTACTTTGATACCATGTTCATTAAGGTAGTCTGTTAAATCTTCTGCCATACGTTTCGTTAAAGTAGTGACTAGTACGCGCTCTTTAAGTGGTAAACGAAGATTAATCTCGGATAATAGATCATCGACTTGAGTGTTAACGGGACGCACTTCAATCTCAGGATCTAATAATCCAGTCGGGCGGATCACCTGTCGAACAATATCACCCTGCGATTTATCGATCTCATAATCACTAGGGGTAGCAGATACATAAATAGTTTGTGGCGCGATCTTCTCGAACTCTTCAAACATCATCGGACGATTATCAAGCGCAGAGGGTAAACGGAATCCATAATTAACAAGGTTTTCTTTACGACTACGATCACCTTTATACATCGCCCCTATTTGAGGCACGGTCACATGACTCTCATCGATGATTAACAGGCCATCTTTAGGCAGATAATCAAACAACGTTGGTGGCGCAGCACCTTGCTCGCGCCCAGAGAGATAACGCGAATAGTTTTCGATGCCAGAGCAATATCCAAGCTCGTTCATCATTTCGATATCATATAAGGTACGTTGCGAGATACGTTGCTCTTCTATTAATTTATTTTCTTTGATAAAGGTTTTCTTACGTTCATTAAGTTCCTCTTTAATGCCATCAATCGCCTTTAGGATCTGCTCGCGCGGGGTAACATAGTGGGTTTTAGGGTAGACAGTCACACGTGGCAAGTTATCTAAAGTCTGCCCGGTGAGAGGATCAAAGACGGTTATTTTTTCCACTTCATCATCAAACAACTCAATGCGTAGCGCATCACTTTCAGAGTCAGCAGGAAATATATCAATCACTTCGCCACGAACACGAAAAGTGCCTCGACTTAACTCTGTTTCATTGCGGTTATATTGCAAATCTACCAAACGCTGTAAAATATCACGGCTTGAAATGAGCTCACCTACCGTTAAATGGAGCATCATTTGTAAGTAAGCCGTTGGATCGCCTAAACCATATATTGCAGATACCGAAGCCACTAAGACTACATCTTTACGCTCGAGTAATGCTTTAGTCGCAGAGAGGCGCATCTGTTCGATATGGGCATTAACGGCAGCATCTTTTTCAATGAATGAGTCCGAGCTAGGTACGTAAGCTTCTGGCTGATAATAATCGTAATAGGAGACAAAATACTCCACTGCGTTATTGGGAAAAAACTCTTTCATCTCACCATACAATTGCGCAGCTAACGTTTTATTAGGAGCAAGGATCAATGTCGGGCGGTTTAATGTTGCAATAGTGTTCGCGAGGGTAAAAGTTTTACCCGATCCAGTTACCCCTAATAGGGTTTGAAAGGCAAGTCCAGACTCGATCCCCTCTACCAATTGATTGATCGCCTCAGGTTGATCTCCCGCTGGTGAAAATGGCGATGACAATTCAAACAATTTTTCCATAACAGCCTCAACATTAAATAGTTAAATAAGTAAACAAGCTAAAATACCATGTAATCGACACTTTAAAGCCAATAATTGCATGAACAATCTATTTTCGCACATTAACAATTCATTAACAGAGCTTATCTCATCTATTACTTTATTAACTGATCATTAATTCATCAGTCTATTTACTGCGATCTTTTACGTTTAGTAAGATCAATAGCTGATTTTTAATGTATACAAAACAAACGATAAAAACTAACAACTCAATCACATTGTCAATCACTATTTTTAAAAAAACAATAAAATAATTCACAGAAATTTATTGACAATATCGATTATTTACAGAAATAAAAAAACATCAAACAAAAACTAATTAAGAGTAGTTGACATATGTAAACCGCTGTTTTAAAAGGGTTTTATTTTATGTTCGTTTTTACATCAATGTAAAGGGAAGCAAGTAACCATCAGGCTTTCAGCTACTTTTCATAGAAAGCCCCACAGAGTTATCCACAGAAAAAGTGGATAACCGTATGCAGGCTAGAGCACGTAAGCCCTGTAGCAAAACAATGCGATTTTATTAAAGATCTTTTTGCCTATTCGAATAAGTAGGTTTGATCATGTTTTATACAAAAACAGATAATAGCTATAAATAAGCCATACTGCATCATCACAAACAATAGATAAGAAAAAGATACAAATACAATGCATTTATATGCGTTTTTTAAAAAGTTAATATATTTAACGTTTAAAAATCACTCGTTTACAAAACTTAGGCAATAAATTTGTTATGCTATTACTTTATTAATACACATTAGGAAGATCATTGTGAAACGTATATCTTTAACATTACCTGCGATCTTAGCATCTATCGCTCTTTTATCAGGCTGCTCGAGCACGCCGAATAACCTGCAATTAACACCAAAACTGAGTAATGATATTGTTACGAAAGAGGTAAATAGCGAACACATTTGGCTATTAGATAGTCAGGATCTTCGTTCCGCACGCTATTTAATTGCCATCAGTTCTGGTGATGATGTTGCAACTTTAATTAATGAGTCTAGCAGTACAAAAGATGTGATTACTGAAACACTGCGAACACATTGGGTAAATAGTGGTCACCGTTTTACTAATAAAAAAAATAATGACACGCAAATTAATGTTCAACTTATTCAATTATTAGCCGAAGTTGAAGAGCATACTGTTAGCCATGAAAGTGATATCAATGTTGTCATTAAGGTACAACTCAGCTCTGATAAAAAAACGTTTAGCAAAACATTCCGCGCGCACTATGAAGAAGAAGCCCCTTTTGGCGCCGATGTAGAAAAAATAAGCGCGCAATTAAATACGCAGTTATCACAATTATTAGATCAAATAGTTCAAGATCCAGAACTTAACGCTAAACTACTGCAACTTTAAAATCTCACAGGAACAAGTTATGAAAATACTTTTATCGCTATTTATACTTTTAATTAGTCACAGTGCACTGGCAGCTGAAAACCCGACCGTGGTAATGGACACTTCAAAGGGTAAGATCATCATTGAGCTTTTCCCTGAAGAAGCACCAAAAACGGTGGCAAACTTTTTAGCTTATGTGCAAAAAGATGGCTATAAAAAAACCACCTTTCATCGCGTCATTAATGGCTTTATGATTCAAGGTGGAGGATTCTCTTCTGAAACAGGTTCAAAAGTATCTACCCTTCCCCCTATTGAGAATGAGTCTCGAAATGGCATCAGTAATGAACGTGGGACTATTTCAATGGCACGTACAGGCAACCCACACTCAGCTTCTCGCCAATTCTTTATTAACCATAAAGATAATGCGTTTTTAGATGCACAGGGTAATAAATGGGGCTATGCCGTGTTTGGAGAAGTAACGCTGGGTATGGATGTGGTTGATGCTATCGCTAAAGTAAAAACAGGCAGTGCAGATAAGCCCCTTCAACCAGTCGTGATCAACAGCATTACACTGCTAGAAAGAGAGATGAAATAATACCAATTCCGCTAATATAGTGATCAAATATTACGCAGTAAAAAGTAGTTAGTTCAAGGCAAAAATTGATGTAAATGGTTGTTCCCTTTACGAAATTTTTAACGCTGAAATAGCTTCTTTTAACTAGTAAGATTGATCAGTTATTTAGTGGATTTGGTATAATCTAAATTCCGTTACTATAAAAAAGGCTCACTTGAATAAACAAGCGAGCCTTTTTAATTTTGACCTATGCAACCAATTAACTACGTGTTCGTGAAGTATTGCTACTACGGCGACGCTCTGTGGTTTTGCGTTTTTGATGTTGGGTATGTTTTTTCACAGCACGACGAATACGCGCCTGTGTATTCTTCACTTTTTTCTCATCAACGCGTACTTTTGTTTCCGTCTCTTTTGGCATATCCACCAGCTTACGGAAGTAGTTAACCTCTTTAAGGTTAAGCTCAGTCCAGCCACCCTGTGGTAACTGTTTATCAAGATGAAGGTGACCATAACGCACACGCATCAGACGGCTTACTTGCACACCTTGGCTCTCCCATAAACGACGTACTTCACGGGTACGCCCTTCAGTTAATACTACATGGTACCAACGGTTGATACCTTCACCACCAGCCTCTTTGCCTGATTCTTTAATCGATAGGAATTTGGCTTCACCATCGTCAAGCTTAACTCCCATACGCAGACGGTTTAACATTGCGTCATCCACTTCACCAAAAATACGCACCGCGTATTCACGTTCAACTTCACGGCTAGGGTGCATCATGCGGTTAGCAAACTCACCATCAGTGGTAAATAACAGTAAACCCGATGTATTGATATCCAAACGACCAATTGAGATCCATCGGCTGCCGGTTAAACGCGGTAGACGTTCAAAAACGGTTTTACGTCCCTCTTCATCGCTACGAGTGCACACTTCGCCTTCTGGCTTGTTATACGCTAATACACGACAAATGGTGTTTTCTTCGGTAACGTATTTAACTACATGACCATCAACACGTAATATTTGGTTCGGCGTAACACGCTCCCCTAAACCAACGACTTTACCATCAACACTAACGCGCCCTTCTGCAATCACAGCTTCCATCTTACGACGCGAGCCCATGCCTGAACGTGCTAATACTTTTTGTAATTTTTCACTCATAAATAATTCCTTTGGGTAATTCACATTATGCCAATCAAGAACCAGCTTTAAAGCTGAAAGCCATAAGGCTAGAAGCTAAAAGCTAAAAGCTAAAAGCTAAAAGCTAAAAACGGTTCTTTATGCTCTGTTTATGTTTTCAAGCCCCATAGACTTTAAACATATACTCACTCTCGCCTTCCAGCCTTATCGCCTTCAAGCATTTCTCACTCTCGCCTTCCAGCCTTATAGCCTTCAAGCATTTCTCACACTCGCCTTCCAGCTTTATCGCCTTCAGGCATTTCTCACTCTAGCCTTCCAGCCTTATGGCCTTCAGCATCTCTTTCTTTTAAATTTAACATTTTTGTAGGTAATAATGTCTTAGTGCTAAGTCATTTATGTTTAATTCAAATCGGAAAAGCACAGCTTAGTTTCCTAAGTGCGCAGTTTCCAACGCTGAAGCAGACTTAAATGACGACGCACTAAGTTAATATTTATTGAAACGGGGTTAAATCCCCGGCCCCTTCTCTGGCGATAACAATGTCATCATCAGAAAAATCGATAACGGTCGTAGGGGCTTCTCCCAAATAACCGCCGTTTAATATCAGATCAACTTTACTTTCCAATAGATCTCTAATCTCTTCAGGGTCAAACTCGGTGCTCTCTTTGCCCGGTAAAATCAGACTGGTGGTCATTAACGGCTCACCTAAAGCTTCAAGTAACGCCAAAGCAATCGCGTTATCAGGAATACGAATACCGATAGTGCGTTTAGTTGGGTTCATTAAACGCTTTGGTAGCTCTTTAGTTGATTTAAAAATAAACGTATAAGCACCGGGCGTATTACTTTTTAAGGCACGGTATGCTTGGTTATCTACACGCGCATAATTCGCGATTTCTGATAAATCGCGACACACCAGTGTAAAGTTATGCTTTTTGTCTAACTTACGAATTTTACAGATCCGCTCAAGGGCACGTTTATTTTCCATCAAACAGCCCAAAGCATAACCTGAATCAGTTGGGTAAATAATCACCCCACCGGCTTTAATAATGTCAGCGGCTTGGTTCATCAAACGCACCTGTGGATTATCTGGATGCACGTAAAAAAATTGACTCATACTGTTGTTTCTCTTCCCATTTTAAATTTCTGATTCGCTTAGTACTTATTTTAACGCAGGCTGTAACATTGGCCAATCGTGCCATATCGGTTTCGCAATTTCAGGGAGATGCAATGATTTTCCTAAATCGCGCCAGCGCCCAACAAAATGAAAATCACTGCCCTGTGAAGCAAGAAGATCATACTCTTCACTCCACATCGCTAATTGAAGGCGCATCTGTGGCGATTGCTGTCCCATTGCAACTTCCATTGCATCACCACCAGCTTCTTTAAATTCGGTAAATAAACGTCGCATCCATTTATTAGATAACTTGTAATGATTCGGGTGGGCTAAAATAGCTTGTCCACCGGCTTGATGGATCGCCTCTATGGCTTGATCAATGTCTACCCAATTATGTGGCACATAACCGGTATTGCCACGGCTCAGGTATTTATCAAATACACCTTGAAAAGTCGGTGCGATTCCTTGTTCAACCATATAACGCGCAAAGTGAGCACGCGTTATCGCGCCTTCTCCGGCTAATGCTTTCGCACCTTCATAAACGCCTTCAATTCTTGCTTTGGCAAGACGCCGTCCCATCTCTATTGCACGCGTCTCGCGTTTCTCTTTTTGTAATTCAATCAAAGCCAATAGATGTGCATTGTTAGGATCAATGTTAACCCCAACCACATGAATTTCGTGATTAAGCCAATTAGTGGTAATTTCAATACCATTAATGAGGGTTAACTTTAATGCATTGTCGGTAATATATTGTTGCGCTTCCTGCAAGCCATCGACACTATCGTGATCAGTAATGGCTAAATAATTAACCTGCCTATTTTCTGCCCGATTAACTAACTCACTGGGTGTTAATTGACCATCTGAGGCCGTAGTATGTGAGTGAAGATCAATTAACATAATTAAATTACCTGAAAAGCAAACTCGCTTAAAAATCACCTTGACATTAAGGTCTTAATCGCAAAAAATGGGTGTCATAATTTACGGGATGCATGATATATGATTTTTTATACAATTACTCTTACTGATTCTTGGTGGCACTCATTCTCTTAAGCGAGCAATGAGGTTTTTGTATAGTTCTTGTAAAATAGATTCCCAAAACCAAATTTAAAAGCTCGCAAATTGCGGGCTTTTTTTGTATTTGGGGTTTAAAAAAATTGGAAAGAAAATGAAAAAATTAAATATCATCCTTAAACAATGTTGGCGATGGCAAAAGTAATACACATATTATGAAGCATAAATAAGACCATTAAATTACCGACAATAAAAGCAACAGCATAGCCAGTAAAGATAACATTGATGAAGTCAGCTCAAGGAGCGACATACTGAGCAGCATTAGCAAGAAAAGGATCACAAATGAATACACATCATCCAATTGGGGTTTTAAGAACCCTGCATACTGAATGTCAATATATCCAAGACTCATTGGGTCTGTTTAAAAAGATGAGTGCCGACAGTGAAAATCATATGCTCTTTGATTCCGCAGAAATTGAATCGAAGACGCACCTGAAAAGCTTAATATTAGTCGATGCCTGTTTAAAAATAACCTGCCATGGTTTAACAGTCACCCTAGATGCTTTAACTGATAACGGCAAAGACCTCATTACCTTTCTGACACCTAAATTTTCCATAGAACTTATTCAGCAACAGTCTCCTAGCCAATTAACCTTAGTATTTCCAGAATCTGATCACAGTGGTGATGAAGAGAGTCGCTTAAAATCAGCTTCACCTGTTGATGCTTTACGCTTTGTCGTCGACCGCATTAAAAAAGAGTCAACGCATCAGCAAGCACTGTTTTTAGGTGGTATTTTTGCCTATGACTTTATCGCAAGCTTTGAAGATATTGGTGATGTACCAGACAGTGAGAACTGTTGCCCGGACTACCTCTTTTATGTTGCAGAAACATTAATGATTCACGATCATCAAACACAAAGCAGTGAAGTAATAGGTAGCGTCTTTGGTGGCCTTTACAGCGATGAAAACCATGTACGCATCTCCACACGCCTTGCTGAAATTCAAAACCTTTGTCGTAACTTTAGTCCCTGTGCCAATAAACTTATCCCACTTGAAGGCAATATAAAGGTTGATGTGAGCGATGAGGAATATTGTGCCACGGTAGAGCAACTTAAAGAGAACATCGTTAAAGGGGATATTTTCCAAGTGGTTCCCTCACGAAGCTTCTCTCTGCATTGCCCTAATCCGTTAGCCGCTTATGCAAAACTTAAAGAGACCAACCCAAGCCCTTACATGTTTTACCTAAAAGATAGCGACTTTATCTTATTTGGCGCCTCACCAGAGAGCGCGCTTAAATACACCAAGCAGAGTAATGAAGTTGAGATCTACCCGATTGCAGGAACACGTTCGCGTGGCTTCAACAAAGATGGCAGTATCAGCAAAGATTTAGACAGTCGACTTGAACTTGAATTGCGTTTAGATAAAAAAGAGACCTCAGAACATTTAATGTTGGTTGATTTAGCGCGTAATGATGTAGCACGCATTAGTGAGCCAGGTTCGCGCCATGTAGCAGACCTACTTCAAGTTGACCGTTACAGCCATGTGATGCATTTAGTCTCACGTGTTGTTGGTCAGCTTCGCCAAGATTTAGATGCCTTGCACGCCTATCAAGCCTGTATGAATATGGGCACCTTAGTTGGCGCACCTAAAATCCGAGCTTCTCAACTCGTACGTGATGTCGAGAAAAAACGTCGCGGTAGTTACGGCGGTGCTGTCGGATATATTAATGGCGAAGGTGATATGGATACCTGTATCGTTATCCGTAGTGCTTTTGTTAAAGACGATGTTGCCCATGCACAAGCTGGCGCAGGTGTTGTCTTTGATTCAGTGCCACAATTAGAAGCCAACGAAACACGTCAAAAAGCTGCAGCCGTATTAAACGCGATTGCATTAGCGCACGGCACGACACTCAAGCAAGTGCAAGGAGAATAAGATGAGCAATACAAAAACAACGACGCTATTTTTCTTGGATAATTTTGATTCATTTACTTACAACCTCGTCGATCAATTTAAATCGCTGGGTTACCCTGTTAAAATTTACCGTAATAGCCAAAGTGCAGCGCAAGTCAAAGAACATATTGATGCCTGCGAAAACAGTTCACCAGAAAGTAACGTCGTACTGATTTTATCGCCTGGACCAGGAACCCCAAGTGCCGCCGGATGCTTGATTGAACTGATCGCATTATGTCGCGGGCAAATACCGATGATTGGTATCTGCTTAGGTCATCAAGCATTAATCGAGCAATATGGTGGTACCGTTGGCGGGGCTGATGAAATCATGCATGGTAAATCATCATTGATTAACCACTGTGGTGATCGCATGTTTAGTGGTTTAAATCAGCCTCTTTCAGTGGCTCGTTATCACTCTCTCGTCGGCACTAAGGTACCGGACTCATTAGAGGTTGTTGCTGATTTTAATGGCATGTGTATGGCCGTTTATAACCAACAAGATCGCGTGATTGGTTTTCAATTTCACCCCGAATCAATCTTAACCTGTGAAGGGGCTAACCTTCTCGAAAACAGTTTAAATTTTGTCACAAATTTGGAAGCGAAATAGATGGATATTTTAGAGCAATTATATCAAGGACGCCCTCTGAGCGTCGAACAGAGTCAAATCTTTTTTGAAAAAGTAGTGAAGGGTGATGTCGACCCAATTGTTTTATCTTCTGCGATCACCGCAATGAAGATGCGAGGCGAAACAATTAATGAGATAACCGGTGCAGCGAATGCCCTCCTTGCGCAAGCAAAACCTTTCCCACGCCCAGATTACCCCTTTACCGATATTGTCGGCACCGGTGGCGATGGTTTAGGCACCATTAACATCTCAACGGCAAGTGCGATTGTCGCGGCCAGTTGCGGATTAAAAGTATGTAAACATGGTAGCCGCAGTGTTTCTAGCAAATCAGGAGCTTCTGATCTGCTGGCAGCTTTTGGATTAAACCTAGATATGAGCCCAGAAACAGCGCGCCAATGTTTAGATAAACTCAATCTCTGTTTTATTTTTGCTCCGGCTTACCACGCAGGAATGCGCTTTGCGGCGCCAGTTCGCGCAGCACTTAAAACCCGCTCCATTTTTAATGTATTAGGTCCATTAGTAAACCCTGCTCGTCCAGACTTCGAATTGATGGGAGTGTATGCACCAGAGTTACTCAAACCGATTGCACAAGTACATCAAAAGCTCGGCATGAAACGCGTCATGGTGGTGTTTGGCAGTGGTTTAGACGAAATTGCACTGCACGGTGAAACACAGGTTGCAGAGTTGCTAGACGGTGAAATTAAAGAGTACACCTTAACGCCTGCTGATTTTGGTGTTGAGACCTACCCAATTGAGTCCATTTTCGGTGGTACACCAGAAGAAAACAAAGTGATCACTGAACAAATTTTACAGGGTAAAGGTACCGATGCACAGCAAGCAGCGGTCGCAATTAATACCTCTGCGCTATTAGTGTTAAATGGTTTAGCGAGCGATTTTAAAGCTGGCGCACGTTTAGCACTTGATGCAATGAACAGCGGAAAACCTTTACAGTTAGTCAACCAATTAGCGGAGATGAGCCAGTGTTAAACTATTCTTTAAATGACGCAAGCTTACAAGACACCATTTTAGGTAAAATTGTTGACGATAAAATTGAGTGGGTCGAAGCGCGTCAAAAGGAACAACCTTTAATTAGCTTTAAAGATGATCTTGTTGATAGTGAACGTCACTTTTATGAAGCACTAGACCAAGACAACAGTGTGTTTATTTTAGAGTGTAAAAAAGCATCCCCTTCAAAGGGCTTAATTCGCCCAGAATTTGACTTAGATCTCATTGCTAGTGTTTATAAAAACCATGCTAGTGCTATCTCCGTATTGTCCGATGAAAAGTATTTTCAAGGTAGCTTTGACTACATCACGCAGGTTCGAGAGCAAGTGATTCAACCGGTTATTTGTAAAGATTTCGTTGTTGATGCCTACCAAATTTACCTCGCCCGCCACTATAAGGCGGACGCGGTATTGTTAATGCTTTCTGTGCTTGACGATGATGCTTATCAAGCACTACGTGATACGGCCCATAGCTTAAATATGGGCGTGCTCACAGAGATAAGTAATGAAGAGGAGCGTATTCGTGCGATCGCCTTAGGCGCGAAAGTGATCGGTATTAATAACCGTAATCTGCGCGATATGAGTATCGACCTCGACCGCACCAAAGTGTTAGCATCCAATATTCCCGCCGATAGAATCGTGATCAGTGAATCAGGTATCTACCATCACAGCCAAGTGGTTGAATTGAGTCAACATGCTAATGGCTTCTTAGTGGGTAGCTCTATCATGAGTCAAGATGATATTGAATCGGCTTGTCGAAAACTGATTTTAGGCGAAAACAAAGTCTGTGGTTTAACACATGCTTATCAAGCTGCTGACGTTTATAAAGCAGGCGCAATTTACGGCGGTTTAATCTTTGTAGAAAAATCACCACGTTTTGTAGAGATGGAAGAAGCACGCCTTGTTATGCATGGTGCACCATTACAGTATGTCGGCGTGTTCCAAAATGAAGATCCTGAGTTAATCGCTTATACAGTAAAACAACTCGGTCTTGCTGTTGTGCAATTACACGGTGACGAAACACCTAAAGATGTAAAAACGCTTCGCGGTCTATTGCCTGAGTCTTGCCAAATTTGGAAAGCACATGGAGTGAGTGACACGCTACCTGAATTTGAAAAATTTAATGTTGATAAACACCTATTTGATACACGTAGTGGCTCGCAAACAGGCGGTACGGGCAAAGTATTTGATTGGTCACTATTAGCAAACAGTGGTATTGATAAAAACAGCATTTTACTCGCCGGAGGCTTAACGCCAGAAAATGCCCGCGAAGCAGCGCTCATTGGTGTATCAGGGCTTGATTTTAACTCTGGCTTAGAAAGCGCTCCAGGAAAAAAAGAAGCCGAAAAAATCAATTTAGCTTTTTCCGAAATCAGAAAATATATGCTACGCGACTAAAATTCAGGGGATTTACATATTCCCCAAAATTAAGAGGTTACAAATAATGGAAAAATTAAATGCTTATTTTGGACAGTTTGGCGGTATGTACGTACCACAAATTTTGGTCCCTGCTCTCAAGCAATTAGAAGCTGAGTTTGTAAAAGCACAAACTTGCCCTGATTTTCTTGCTGAATTTTCAGAGCTATTAACAGAATATGCTGGTCGTCCTACTCCACTGACGCTATGCCGTAATTTAACCAAAGGTAAAAAAAGCAAACTTTACCTAAAGCGTGAAGACTTACTGCATGGTGGCGCACACAAAACTAACCAAGTGTTAGGTCAAGCATTGCTGGCTAAACGCATGGGTAAAAAGAAGATCATCGCTGAAACAGGTGCTGGTCAACATGGTGTTGCAACGGCATTAGCCTGCGCCTTACTGGGCCTTGAATGTAAAGTTTATATGGGCGCAGTGGATATGGAGCGCCAAGAGCCTAACGTGTTCCGTATGCGCTTAATGGGCGCAGAAGTGATCGGTGTACATTCTGGCGCATCAACGTTGAAAGATGCCTGTAATGAAGCACTGCGTGACTGGGCAGGTAGTTATGAAGAGACCCATTACTTACTTGGTACAGCAGCCGGCCCTCACCCATTCCCAACGATTGTTCGTGAGTTCCAAAAAATTATTGGCGAAGAAGCTAAACAGCAATGCCTTAAAAAAGAGGGGATCCTACCTAATAAAGTGATTGCTTGTGTTGGTGGTGGCTCTAATGCGATTGGTATATTTAATGACTTTATTGATGACCAATCAGTTGAACTAATCGGTGTCGAACCCGGTGGTTACGGCGTGGGTACAGGTAAACATGGCTGCCCAATCTCCTACGGTTCAAAAGGCATATTTTTTGGTATGCACTCATTAATGATGCAAGATAAACATGGTCAAGTACAAGAGTCTTACTCTATTTCTGCCGGCCTTGATTTCCCTTCCGTAGGCCCACAACATGCGCATTTAGCAGAAACCGGCCGTGCACAGTATGTTAACGCAACCGATGATGAAGCATTATTAGCCTTCAAAGCACTGTCTGAGCAAGAAGGGATTATTCCTGCTTTAGAATCTTCTCATGCGCTCGCTTACGCATTACGAATCATTGAAGAGGATGATAAAGATCAGGTCATCATCGTTAACCTATCAGGACGTGGTGATAAAGATATTTTCACCGTCGCAGAGATTTTTAAAGAAAGAGGAATGATCTAATGACTAAACGTTATCAAGCGCTATTTAATCGCCTTAACACTGAGAACCAAGGTGCATTTGTTCCTTTTGTAACCATTGGTGATCCGAACCGTGAACTGTCCATTAAAATCATTGATACCCTTGTCAAAGCAGGGGCTGATGCTTTAGAGCTCGGCATTCCTTTCTCTGATCCAGTCGCCGATGGTACCGTCATTCAAGATGCGTCAACACGTGCTTTAGATGCAGGGATCACTCCCGATAAAAGTCTCGAGATAATCAAAGAGATCCGTAAACTGCACCCTACAGTCCCTATTGGCTTATTACTGTATGTAAATATAGTTTATCGTAACGGCATTGAAGATTTCTATCAGCGCTGCGCGGATGCAGGTGTAGACTCTATTTTAATCGCTGATGTACCGATCGAAGAGAGTGCTCCATTTAGAGAAGCAGCTACTAAAACCGGTTTACAACAGATATTTATCGCACCACCAAACGGTGATGTGGAAACATTACAACAAGTTGCAGAATATGGTGAAGGTTATACCTACCTACTCAGTCGTGCAGGTGTAACAGGTGCTGATGCTAAAGCAGGTATGCCGGTTGAGCATATGCTTGAAACACTGAAAAAACACAATGCCCCACCGTCTTTATTGGGTTTTGGTATCTCTAAACCTGCACAGGTTAAAGAGGCGATAAAATCAGGAGCTGCTGGTGCAATTTCTGGTTCGGCGGTTGTTAAAGTGATTCAAGCAAACCTTGATGATCCTGATAAATTATTGCAAGAGATGGAAAAATTTATTGGTAAAATGAAAGCAGCTACTTACCTATAAATAAATGATAACAGTAAAAAAGTGAGCTCTGCTTACTTTTTTACTGTTTAACGAAGAGAATCACATGAAACAAGTTTTAGAATTTATCCCCCTTATTATCTTCTTTATTGTCTATAAAACCGCTGATATCTATGCAGCAACTGCCGCACTAATGATCGGCATGACCATAACCTTTATTTATAGTTACTTCAAAAACGGTAAAAAAGCAGAGAAGATGCAGATCATCACCCTAGGTATGATATTAATCTTTGGTACTTTTACCTTAGTATTACACAATGATGCTTTTCTCAAGTGGAAAGTAACCTTGGTTTACGCGGTCTTTGCAATTGGTTTACTGGCAACACAATATATCTTTAAAAAGCCGGCCATTAAGCAGATGCTAGGCAAGGAGTTAGACCTTCCAGATAGCATTTGGAATAACCTTAATTTAGCTTGGGCACTGTTTTTTATCGTACTCGGTGTTGTTAATACCTATATCGCTTTTAACCTTTCGCAAGAAGTTTGGGTTAACTTTAAAGTATTTGGTCTGCTTGCGGTCACCATAATATTTACCGTATTAAGTGGTCTTTACCTATACAAACACCTGCCCGAAGAGGGCCAAAAAAAGATTGTTGATGATAAAAAATCGGGAGAATAAAATGTTATACGTTATCTTTTCACAGGATGTAGAAAACAGCTTACCACTGCGGATCAAATCTCGACCTGCGCATATTGCAAGATTACAGGCACTCAATGAGCAAGGGCGTCTATTTGTCGCCGGACCAAACCCAGCGATTGATAGTGAAGACCCAGCTGAGGCCGGATTTACTGGTTCAACAGTCATTGCTGAGTTTGCATCACTCTCTGAAGCACAAGCTTGGGCTGATGCGGATCCTTACATAGAAGCAGGTGTGTATGCTTCTGTTATTGTAAAGCCTTTCAAAAAAGTGCTACCTTAGCTTTTATCTAAAGCAATTAAACACAAAAAAGCCAGCAAATTTTTGCTGGCTTTTTTGTTAAATGAAATCACACGAGACGTTAAGCAGACGCACTTCGCTCAACCATGTCATCTAGCTTTTCTTTTTTTATACTTAACTTAAACAACTCCTGCGCTTTAAGTTGTTGTAAAGGCGACAACTCACTGTATAACAGCATGTTACTTTCTAGCTCCTGACGCTGTGCAACAATATGTAGCTCACCACCTTGCAGGTAATAAAAACAATCAAGATACTGTTTATCCGCTTCAGCTAACTTAGCTAATGATTGTTTTTGCTGTGCTTGATATTGATTAAACTGAACTATCGGATCTTTTCTACTCACCATTGATAGTGATTCACAGCTCTGTTCCTGCGTCGACAGCAGAGAAGCCAATGCTTGATTAGTTTGCTTAACCGCAAGCTGGGCACGTTGAATCTGCTCTTTAAATACCATCGCTTCTACTGCAGGTAAGCTAATAAATAACTTAGACAATTGCTCTTCTGATAAAAATAGTGCCTTTTGGGTTTCTTTGTCCGCTAAATAAAATCTAATTAATGGCAGGCATTTTTTACCTAAAAATTGCTCAATGCTCACCTGTTTTTCTTGCATAGCGGTAATTATCTGCGCAGGAGGCAAGGTCATTAGATGCCAAGAAGCACTTAAGTTCTGATTAACCATAATCACTTCCTGCAAACTAAAAGTACTAAATAGTTGCGTTAATGTTTCTCTGTTTTTTAATAAAAAGCTCATCATTCAACTCCTAAAATACCCAGACTTCAACACGTCGGTTTTTACTTCTACCCAATGCACTTTTATTAGATGCAATAGGTAACTTCTCACCAAATCCCTCGACTGCGGTGACATTGAGACCGTAGGCATTTAGCTCCTTTTCAAGCTTACTAGCACGAACTAATGAAAGAGAGATATTCATTTTTGGATCGCCGAGTGAATCAGAGAAACCCATCAATACAATACGTCTGCCTCGGTGTTCAGTTAAGTAATCCACTAAACGTTTAATATCGCGCTTTGCTTTATTATCAAATTCATTACTGCCACTTTCAAAACGGAAATTAACTGATAAACGGCTCGCGACTTCAGCATAGTTATTGTAACTCTGCGGGGCATTTTTCACCGTGTAAGCATCTTCTAGTTTAATATTCTGCGATACCAAACCAACCTGCTCAACCACACTTTGCCCGCTTGCTGAAATAACAAACTGACTGAACTTCTGTGCCATCTGGTTATCACTACTTGGCGTATACATGTATAACCGTCGAGAAAGGGCATAATCTTCGGTACTGACCGTAAAACGTGTTGGATAGATAACAGCGCTCTCTTGAGATTCTGCAATTGCTAATGCTTTACTATTGTTTACATAAGGTAAGCCAATGAAGCCAATGGCGGCCATATCTTCTGCAACAGAATCAGAAAGCTCACTACTTGACTCAAAACGCTGACTACTTTTTGCTAACTGTTTTTTATTAGCTTTTAAAACCAATGAATTAAAAGTATCCCAAGTGCCTGAGTTTTCATCTCGCGCATAAAGGTTAATCGCTAAGTTTTGACCACCTAGTTGCTTCCAGTTATTAATTTCACCAGAAAATATTTTAGCTAAAACCCCGCTGGTAATTCGTTCAATTGGGTTATTTTTATTCACAATAATCGCTAACCCATCAAGTCCAATAATATACTCATGACCAGATGTAGAAAGATCACCTTTACTGGCTTTTAACGCCTCAACTTCCTTTGCTTTAATTTGACGTGATGACATGCTCATATCAGCGCGATCAGCAAGTAAGTCTTTAAACCCGGTGCTTGAGCCATGAGCATGCAATTGAATCGCATACACTTTATCGTTTTGAATATATTGTAATTCACGTTCAACAGCCACGTCCCCTTGTAACCAATGCATCTCTTCAACGCCCTGCTCAATAAGGTAAGCCTCAAGTAAAGCAGGTGCTAAATCTTCACCCACCGTATTTGAACCATGTAAACGCAATGCAACTTCACGCTTCACACTGGGTAAGGTAATTATTTTTTTGGCAATAACCGGTGTCACGATAGGCGCGACGACAACATCGGCTTTTGGTTCTGGCTCAGTTTGGATAGTCACAGTTTCAGGCTCTGTGGCTATAGGCTCAGCTTTCTGAATGGCCTCTTTATTTACTTGTAAAGGAGGTTGATCTTTATGTTGTGCATTAATATTAATGTAGCCATTTTGCCAACTGACAAATAGACCAACAACAACCACTAATAATAATGAAGCAAAAATAAGTAATGCAGGGGATTTTTTAGCAACAGGTGCAGGTGTATTTTCAACAGGATCCTCTTGTGAGGCCAGCTTAATATATACAGGAGTATGCTTTAGCAAAGTGACTAACTCATTTAATGCATCGCTTCCTAAACCATCAAGCTCAGTTAAAACCGTCAGGCGATATTGTTTATCAGAGACCATTTTATCTAAAGAGATTTGGATATTTAACTCTTCATTGGCACTACTTTTAAGTAATAAAAGTTGCTTTTTAAATTCAGGATTTATAATCAACTTTCGATTGTTGCTCGTTTCTTGTGCAGACATCAGCTTCCCTGTTGTAACTATTTCATAAATATATTGGCGCTATTATAAAGATTAGTGTTACAAGCAGATGACAGAAATATGACAAGCCATGTAACAAAAAATGTGACACAGAAAGTATGCAAGATAAAAGGAAACGTGATGTTTGATGTTTAGTGAAGATGTGGAAATTTATCGATTAAAATAGGTATCGTCAGCAATTATTTTTCACGCCAATTGCTCTTTCGAGTTTATTTTTGCAAAACGTTTTGGCGATTAACGCAATACACAAATAAAACAGAGAAGATCAACAGTGCCTAGTAACTGTCAAACATAAAAAATCCGATGTTGCTACACATCGGATTTTAAGTTGGCTAAATAAAATTTAGGGTAGGTTGAGCTTTATGGTCTAACTTTTACTCAAAACAAGTCTGTTGATTGCAAAAGCCTCATTCGATTATATGAAGCTAAGTCAAAGCCTTTTAAGGGGCCCTCCTCCTCAGTAAAAAACTATGAAGGTTAACAACCTGCCTATTTTAATTAGTTACGCATTTTGTTTTAGCTTTTTTTCAGTTTTCTGAAATAATTTTTGCGCAGCTACCTGCTGAACAGGAGACAACTCATCGTACATCAATACCTCGTGCACGCTGTCAGTTTGATTATCTGAAATATATAACTCACCATCTTGTAGATAATAAAAGCACTCTAAGAAGTCATTTTGATTTTCCGAAAGCTTATTCAAGCGCTGTATTTTCAACATGTCATTCTTTTTAGGATAATCCGTTAAATGTAACACTGGAGGCTGTTCGGGAGATGGCGCTTTTCCTTGCAGGTAATCTAGTATCGCCTGGTTAGATTTTTTTGCTTTATCTAACGCTCTGATAATCTGCCGCTTAAACACAAACGCTTCAACTGCAGGTAATCCAGAAAACAACTTGCCGAGTTCATCTTTGGACAGAAAAACTGACTTTTGCTGCTCACTCTCCGACAAATAAAATCGAGATAATAATAAGCACTTCGTACTTAAAAATGACTCCATTGCGATTTTATTTGCCTCTAGGACACGAATAATCTCCTCTGGGGGCATGATTAATAAATCCCAAGATTCTGATAAATTCTGGTTTACGGTAAACACTTCTTGCAAACTAAAGGTAGTAAACAAGTGGCTTAATGTGTCTTTATTTTTTGTTAATATATGCATAATGTCAGCCTAAAATACCCACACTTCGACACGGCGGTTTTTACTTCGGCCAATAGCACTTTTATTTGATGCAATAGGTACTGAAGCACCAAAGCTTTCAATTGCACTTACATCAACACCATAAGCATTAAGCTCTTTCTCTAAAGCGCGCGCGCGAACTAATGATAGTGCTTTATTTTCGGCGACCTCGCCTAATGAATCAGAGAACCCCATTAGTGCAAGGCGATGGCTTGGATGCTCAGAGATGAAATCAACTAATCGCTTAATATCATGCTTACCTTTGGTATCTAACTCATTACCACCACTTTCAAAGCGAAAGTCAACAGATAAGCGCTTACCTACATTTACATAATTATTGTAAGCAGCCGGCGCATTGGCAATGTTATGGGCTTTTTCTAATTTTATATTTTGCGAAACAAACCCCATCCCTTCAACAATATCTTGCCCCTCTTGAGATGCAACAAAGCGTGAAAAGCCTTTGATAAATGGATTAACATTAGTTGGCATATATAGGAATAAACGGCGCGATAACAGATAATCCTCCGTACTTACCGTAAAGCGAGTAGGGTATAAAATCTCTGTTTCCTGTGAAGCAGCAATCGCTACCTTATTGTTTTCATGCACATAATGTAATGACACAAAACCAATACCGTGAAGGTCATTAGCAATCTGCTCTGAAAGATCATGGCTTGATTTAATTTGCGTCGCTTGAGCACTCATTGTTAACTCATTGCTTTCTAAGACGATATTTTTAAAGGTTTTTAGCGTGCCTGAACCACTATTACGTGAATAAACGTTAATTGTGGCGTCTTCGCCCCCTAAATGCTTCCAGTTGTTTATCTCACCAGAAAAAACTTTAGCAAGCATTTCATTTGTTAGCGATTTAAGGTTATTTTCTGGGTTCACAATTACTGCAATACCATCCAGACCAACAGTAAATTCACTACGAGTCCGGCTCAGATTACCGTAGCGAGGGCGTAACATTTCAATTTCTGCATCTAAAATTTTACGCGATGCTACAGCAATATCAGCCTCTTCATTGAGCAAGGCTTTAAAACCAGAACTTGACCCATGCGAGTCTAATTTTATTGAATAAACTTTATTGTTATCAATATATTGCAATTCACGTTCAAATTGTTGTGTATGGACTAACCATTTAATTTCACTAATACCCTTCTTTCTTAAATAGCTTTCAAGCAAAACAGGCATTAAACCAGCGTTGAGCGTATTAGAACCATGCAAACGAATGCTGACAATACTTTCATCACTCGGTAATGTTGCTATTTTAGGAGTAGCTGGCTCAGCAACCTTTTGCTCTGGTACGACAACAGGTGCAATTACAACCGGTTCAGTCACAACTTCAGCAGTACTTAACGCAGCATTACTTTCGACGGATGCGGCCACTATTTTTTGTGTATTAACATTAATGAAGCCTAATTTCCAAGCAGAAAAGGCGATAAGCGCAACCACCAAAAGCGAAATGAAAATAGGTATAAAGCTAGATTTTTTTTCAACAATAGGTGTCTCAGTGGCGGGTGGTGTTGCAACGCTTGGCTCGCTATTGGTGGCAGTTGATTCGATATAAACTGGAATACGTTTTAACTGTGCAACAATATCATTAAAAGACTCGCTACCAAGTCCATCGAGTTCGTTTAAAAAGGTTTGGCGATATTGTTTATCGTTAACCATTTTGTCTAAAGAGATCTGTATTTGTAATTCATCTAATGCATTTTTTTTAAGCAGAAGTAATTGTTTTTTAAAAGCAGGATTAATGATTAGTTTTTTTGATTGTTCTGACATTCTCGTTCCTAGTTGTGAAAATAAATTATAACAATACAAAGTCGCTTCGATTAACTTAAAACAATGCACTGACTTTATAATTTATTTATGTTTTAGATGAAGCTAAGTCATCTAATCGTTCCTTCGAATATTTCCCAGCACAGTGGTTTAGCACTGACAATATAGGCTGATGTTGATAAAACTCTAATAGATAAATTTATGCGCGGAATATAACCTATTTAAAAACATATTAAAAATATAATCATGATCCTTTGTTTTTTGGTTTTAATAAATCATTGTCAAAGGAGTGTGTTTACATTAATAAATGATAATTTACTGATACAGGCTTTTATTCGTATTGAGCCGATTAAAAAGGCAACCTATCGCGCATAAACTCATCACAAACTTATTAGCCTCAATTCTGGTTTATGAAAGCGTTTTCGTATTTTGAATCAGATAGTGATGATTTCTGATATACAGTGCCATTAGTTTTGCGTAACTCCAGGCGAATTATCGTCGCCATAGCAGCTTATTATTAAATAATTTAACGCAAAAATTCTCCGAAATAGCGCTACTGTATCGCTTTACTTAGCCACAACTGAGATTAATTACAGCCCACCACGCACAAGACGAACGTATTTACTGAAGCTTTTATAATTATATTTATGGCTACCATCACTGAAATTAACGTACCAAGCATTGTATTTATCATAACTGCTAGGTGAAGATGACCAATATTTAAACGGTGCTGTCACTGGGAATATGCTTGAATTGATGGCCGGATTGGCACATTGTTGTTCAACGATCGACTTTAATTCATCAACGTTTGGGAGACGCCAATCACTTTGCGCAGCAAACACATGCTTCTCACCTTCCTCTAAAGCTTGTTGCCAGTTATAGCTTGATAATGTGCCTTGGCAACTTCCATCCTGCCAAGTTTGTCCTAAACTGCAACGCATCCATACAAGACCTGTTTTTGTATCCAATACGGTGCCAGTATCAGCAACACTAAAGTGCTCCTGTGAGATATTTTTTTGTGGGGCATTTAAACAGGTCGCCATAGCATTCATAGAAAATGCACTACAAAGAATGATTAATGGTAGGTTCTTCATGTAAATCCTTTTATTTAAAGATAGTAATAGGTGTTGAATTAAACAGTCATTATTCCTCAACAGCTTAAGAGAGTTAATCAGGCTAAAATAAAGAGAGGGGAACGATGTGGCGTAGGTCTTCTTTGTCGGCTGCTAGATAGCACCTAACATGCTCAAGTAAAAGAGGGTTAACTACAAATATTTATATCCATTTTAAAACAAAAGGCTACCAATGTAGCCTTTCAATCATCAATAATAGAGACTTAGTTTGAGTGAAGCATGCTGTTCAACTCAACGGCACTCTTGTTAGCAAGGCATTCAATTTGCCCAGTCATTGAGTTACGACGGAACAATAAGTCGTCTTTATTAGCCAACTCACGCGCTTTAGCAAAGCCAGCGTCATTACCTTCGTTGTCTAGCATTTTCACTTTAGAGCCGGCAGTGACATATAAACCCGATTCAATAGTACAACGGCTTCCTAGCGGAATACCTAAGCCAGCATTAGCACCTAGTAGGCTATTTTCACCGATTTTAATCACCATTTTACCGCCACCGCTAAGTGTTCCCATGATAGAAGCGCCACCACCGATGTCTGAGCCTTCGCCAACCATCACACCTGCAGAGATACGACCTTCGACCATACTTACACCTGTTGTACCAGCATTGAAGTTAATGAAACCTTCATGCATCACGGTAGTGCCTTCACCAACGTGAGCACCTAAACGTACACGCGAAGTATCGGCGATACGCACGCCACTAGGTACAACGTAATCAACCATTTTTGGAAATTTATCAACACAGTCAACGGTAATTGTTTCGCCGTTTAAACGCGCTTCAATTTGACGGTCAGCCAGTTCAGGTAGGTCAATCGCACCTTTATTTGTCCAGGCAATATTATGTAAGATACCAAAGATACCATCTAGCACTAAACCGTGTGGTTTAACCAGACGATGTGAGATAAGTTGTAACTTTAAGTAACCTTCTGCAACGCTAGCTGGTGCCTCATCTGTTGCTAAAATTGTTACGATAAGTGGCTGTGACGATTTAGTTGCAGCAGTAGCAAAATCAGCATTCGCCACCTCATCTGCCCCATTAAAAGCAGCGCTAAGTTGTTCAGCAATTTCAGTACTTACTTCGATGGTTGCATTTCCACCTTGATAGCCAATCAGTGCGCCAACAACGGCAACAAGATCTTCACTTGGGTTTAATAGTGGATTTGGAAAAAACGCTTCAATGATTTTCTGATCGCGGTTTTTAGTAGCGGTACCAAAAGCAAGGGCAAATGTAGACATGAATTAAGCTCCAATTTAAAAGTCTAAAATAAAGCAGTCATCATAAAGAAGTAGGCGAATATTTAAAGCGATAAATGCAAATCAGGCTAATTAATTGATTTTTGTTGGCGACTAACAATAATTTTTTTAAGCGTAAAGGGAAGTAATATAAATAATAACTCTAATAACAGTGTCATGATGGTGGCAATGGTTAACCCAACAATTATCGCTTGCTGGTTAAGCACTATGTTAGCCTCATAGTTTTGTTGTGTTTCAATAAATAAAGGCGCGTTAACTTGTGAAATTAAAAAAGCATAACGTTGGTAAATTGGTCCTTCAAGTTTATCTATTTGTTGTTTTAAAAACTCAGTACGATTGACCAGTGCTTCAATGATTTTTGTTTCCGCCTTAAAAAGCGCAATATCACTGTTTTTATGTTTTTTAACTAACTCATTAAGATCACCATTAAAAAACAGGTCTGCTAATTTTTGATACTGATTTAATTGCGCTTTAGATTCAATATAATGCGCATCAAGTCGTGTTTCATATTGCCCTAAAAAATGTGGAAATTGTAAGCCTATTAACAACGTTAAAGCAAAGGTTAACTTTAAGCTATAACGTCGTAATAGTGACCATAACATTATTTAAAACCGCGCAATTTACGAAGAGTTTCATACGCTTGTTGGATATCTTGTGCCTTCTCTTTAGCAAGGTTCATCATCTCTTCAGGCAGGCCTTTAGAGGCAAGTTTATCAGGGTGGTTTTGACTCATCAATTTACGGTAAGCGCGTTTTATCTCTTTATCTGAAGTGTTTTCATCGACCCCTAATATTTTATAGGCATCATCACTACTCGCCTGTTGCTTGTGTTGTTGCTGACCTTGATGATAATGTTGTTGTCCTTCAATCATTTGTAATAAGCGATCTAGCTCAAAGCGTGAAAAACCTAACTTTTCAGCAATAATATAGAGAATGCTTTTTTCTTTATCGTCAATGTTTCCATCTGAAAAGGCGACCTGAACCTGAATGCCTAAAAACATCTGTAATACGTTGCGGTCTCCACGTACCATTTGTGCAAATTCAGTTAGTGTCTCATTCAATGGAAATTCAGGGCTTTTACCAACAGCGAAGGCACTTTGTGCCTGAACTCTTGCTTCGCCTTGTAAACGCATTTGATCCATATAGGCATTAGCAACTTGAATATCAGTTTCTGTTACTTGCCCTTTCGCCTTTGCGACATGCCCCATGACGGAAAAAGTGGCATCAAAAAAAAGCTTTTGTTTTTGCTGACTGGTTGCGCTGTTTCCAAATAAACCATTTTGAACATTAAAATTAAGTGCGCTTGCTCGGTCAAAGCGATGTCCTAGCCAAATGCCAAGTAACATGCCCAAAAAGTGACCAAACATGAAACCAAAGAAGCCACCTAATATTTTTCCCCAAATTCGCATAAACCTTCGACCTTTTTAGTTTTAATAAGATATTTTTATCTATTTTGACCAACTCTGAATGGATTTACCAATTTTTTAACTGAAATTAAAAAATTAATTAAAAAACAGTACGCAAATAATGGAGCACTCCATTGTTTGCTGATATTCTTAACTATTTACGCTTAGCGCCTTCTTTCTTTTCCTAAGCAACTTTTTGTGAGTAGTTAATGCTTAAAACAATTCCATGGATATTTTTGTTACTACCGTTAACAAAAAGTTATGCCGAGCAGGAGAAACCTGCGCCATCTAATCACCAAGATCAGGTCGTTAATGATTCAGAATCACTCAGTGTTGAACAAGTTATATCGCCACGATCTCGCGACGACTTCTTTCGCCAATGTTATATCAATGTTCCTGCAGAGGTTCGCTCAACCGAAACAAGACCTAACAACCAAATTCCAGTTAATATTGATGCCCTCTCCGTTTCAGGTAGCAAACAAAAATATATCTACCAAGATGACGTAAACCTATTACAAGGTGATAAAAAATTAACCGCAGACCAGATGACCTATTATGTAGACCAAGAGCGAGCCACTGCAATCGGTAATGTAAATTTTGTCAATGGTGAAGTGACGTTATACTCCGATGATTTTGAAACCTATCTTAATAATGATCAAAGCACCCTGAACCAAGCCGAATATCAATTTCATGGTCGCGGTGGTAGAGGTGTGGCAGATCGTATCTTCGATAATGGTCAGGACCTTTACGAATTAAACAGCTCCAGTTATACCGCTTGTCCACCAGAAGATACCACCTGGCGATTAGATGCGACAACACTATATATTGATAATACTGAAGAGGTCGGCAGTGCCTATAATGCTGTATTACGGGTCAAGGATGTGCCAGTATTTTATTTTCCTTATGTCAGTTACCCTTTAACGGATAAACGTAAAACAGGTTTACTTTTCCCAAATTTTGAAATATCAGATACCAATGGTTTTACCTATACACAACCTATTTACATTAATATTGCGCCGAATATGGATGCAACGATTACGCCAACCTACATTCAAAAGAGAGGTACAAAAATAGCGGGGGAATACCGTTATCTCTCTGAGATAGGAAGTGGTAGCTTGCAGGCTGAATACCTCGCTGACGATAAAATTCGTGGTTATAATCGTTATCTATATCACTGGGATCATAACGTTAGTTTTGCACAACATTGGAACTTTAATGCACGTTATAACCAAGTCAGTGATGATGATTACTTTAACGACTTAGACACCCCCTATGGTGATCGCAGCGATAACCAACTATTACAAACAGCAAAATTAAGCTACCAAAGAGAAAACTGGAACAGCGAGCTGGAAGTTCGTTCTTTTCAAATTTTGGGGACAGGTGATACGCCACATATCGTGATGCCTAAGTTAGCCTTTAGCGCCTATCAACCTATCGACTGGAAAAGCTTACAGTTTGATCTGTATTCAGAAATAACACAGTTTGATCATGATGATGACAATGTTTACACCGGCACACGTATTCATATGGAACCGAAAATATCGTTACCACTGTATTACAATTCAATGTTTATTAACACTGAGCTCAAATACATGCTCAGTTTTTATGAACAGACAATACCCGATGCTAATAAAGAAGATTGGTACAGTGAATTAGAAGAGAGCACCTCACGCTATATCCCCTCATTTAAAATTAATGCAGGAGTTAACTTTGAACGTGACTTCAAGTTTATGGGGGCCAATTATCGCCAAACACTGGTACCGCAATTTCAGTATTTATATGTGCCTTATGAAGATCAATCTTCGATCGGTATTTACGATACCACCACTTTACAGCAAGACTATTATGGGTTGTTCCGCGATAATCGATATTCCGGTTACGATCGTATTGCCGATGCGAATCAAATTACCATCGGTGTCTCGAGTAGTTTCTTAGACAACCGAGGTAAAGAGAAGATGCGCTTTGCTATCGGCCAAAATTATTATATTGAGTCATCAAAAGTACATCTTCCACAAAACTCAGATCAAGTAATCAATGACACCCGTTCATCATTGATTGGTGAGTTTGATATGAACTTTAAAAACAACTACTTTTTGCATGCTGGTATGGAATGGGACACTGATAACAACGTAATTAAACGTGCCAATACAACCCTAGAAAAACGTTGGTTAAACAATACCTATGCGCAAGTTAACTACCGTTATATCGCCCTTAATGAAGAGAGTGTCAGTGATAATAACCAAGGCCTGGTTAACCAATTAGGTACTAAAATGAATTGGTCTATTAATAGCCAATGGACCGCATATGCCAGTTACTACCATGATGTAGAATATAACCAAACCTTTGAGAGTATCGTTGGGATTCAATACCAGTCCTGTTGCTGGTCTATCGGGCTTAGCATCGATGAACATATGCTCGCCTATTATGGCGATTTGAACGACATCAAAGCGTCCAGTGAGACGGAACAAAGTATTAAATTAAACATTGAACTAATGGGGCTCGGTGGCGTCGGATTTAGTTCTGGTGATCAAGGCCTTTTTGACTACGGTCGCCCTTTCTATTTAAAATAACGGACAGAAAATGAAATTATTAAATAATCAGCTTTTCCCTATATTTTGCTTAATATTACTTGCGCCAATTTCGTTCGTAAGCGCAAAAAATATACCTCTGGATAAAATTGAAGCGGTCGTCAATCAAGAAGTCATTTTAAGCAGTGATATCACCAGAATGCAGAAAGATATCACTCAGCGTTATCAAGAATCAGGTAAACAATTACCTGAAGAGGACGAATTTAAGAAACAGATCCTTGATAAATTAATTTCTGATCGCCTACAACTGCAAATTGCAGAACGCATTGGTATGCGAATTAATGATGCACAACTAGATCAAACGCTTCAGCAAGTGGCTCAGGAAGAAGGCCTTACTCTTCCTCAACTTAAAGACAAAGTTACCCAGCAAGGTGATAGTTATCCTGCATATGTGGATATGATTCGTGATGAACTAACTATTAACGAGGTTCGTCAAATGCAAATTCGTCGCCGTATTAATATCTCTGAGCAAGAAGTTGAGCAAATGGTTAAGCGCCTTAACGAACATGGAGAAAAAACGACTCAATTTAATTTTTCGCATATTATGCTTAAGGTTTCAAAAGACGCTTCACAAGAAAAGCAACAAAAAGTACGTGATAAAGCCAATAAGCTAGCACAAAGAATTCAACAAGGAACAGATATCGAATCACTCGCCATTGAGTTTTCTCAAGGGCCTAAAGCTGTTGACGGTGGGGATTGGGGGTGGAGAACTGTAGATGAAATCCCAACATTATTTGCAGGAGTTTTCGATGATCAAAAAACACAAAAAGGTGATTTAATCGGTCCCTTCCAAACCAATATGGGCTTCCATATTATTAAAGTGTTAGACAAAAAAGGGACAGAAAACGTTATAACCGTTGAGGTTAAAGCACGACATATATTAATCAAGTCGAATATCATTTTGAGTGATGAGAAAGCCAAACAGCTATTAACACAGTATAGAGATGAAATTATCGCAGGGAGTGAAACATTTGAATCACTTGCAATGGAAAACTCTCAGGATCCAGGCTCTGCAGTTAAAGGTGGTGATTTAGGCTGGGCGGATCCAAATATGTACGTACCAGAATTTAGAGATCTTGCTCTATCCATGCCGATAGGTGAAATTAGCCAACCTTTCCGTACCATGCATGGCTGGCATATTTTGCAAGTGATGGATAAACGCGAATCAGACACCACGGCAGATGCCACAAAACAGAAGGCTTATGGTATTTTATTCAAGCAACGTTTCCCAGCAGAGTTATACGCTTGGATGAATGAGCTACGCCAAGAAGCGTACATTAAAATTAATAACCCAGCTTATGTAATGGATGATAACTAACATGTCGATGATACAAGCTGAAAATAGCCAACAAACTATCAAGCCGATTATTATTACCGCTGGAGAGCCGAGTGGTATTGGCGCTGATATTATCCTCCAACTCTCAGAAAGAGAGTGGCCAGTGGCACTGGTTATCTGCTGTGATAAAGATCTGCTCAAGTCACGTATTAATGCATTAAATGCCAATATAACACTGCTTGATTACCAATCTGGTTCTCAAACAGCTCCAGCTCAAGCGGGGCAATTAATCGTTGCGCATTTACCATTGGATTGCTCTTCAAAACCGGGCACACTCGATAAACGTAACGCGCAATATGTACTAGATACTTTAAGTTATGCAAATGATGGTTGCATCTCTGGTGAATTTTCAGCAATAGTCACAGCCCCTGTACACAAAGGTATTATTAATGAAGCTGGTATCAGCTTTAGTGGACATACAGAGTTTTTTGCTGAGCAATCGGATACAGAGCTAGTCGTAATGATGCTCGCTACAACAGGGTTACGCGTTGCATTAGTTACCACGCATTTACCACTCAAAGCGATTTCAGAGGCGATAACGGAAGCGCGTTTAACGTCAATTATCAATATTCTTAATGCAGAATTACAGCTAAAATATGGGATCGCAAGGCCACGTATTTATGTTTGCGGATTAAATCCACATGCTGGCGAAGGTGGCCACATGGGCCGAGAAGAGATTGAAACCATTGAGCCTACACTTGAACTGCTACGCCAACAAGGGATAGACCTTGTCGGTCCCTTACCTGCAGATACCCTCTTTCAACAAAAGTATCTCGATGATGCCGATGCAGTACTTGCCATGTATCATGATCAAGGGTTACCGGTATTAAAATACAAGGGCTTTGGTAAGGCGGTTAATATAACACTTGGCCTACCTTATATCCGTACTTCCGTAGATCATGGCACAGCGCTGGATTTAGCGGCAACGGGAAAAGCCGATGCTGGCAGTTTATTCTGTGCAGTAGACGAAGCGATAACTATGGCAGTTAGCCAATTAAAACGAACCAAATAGAGTACATTATGAACGATAAAACACATTTAGGTCACACCGCACGAAAACGTTTCGGCCAGAACTTCTTGCACGATGACTATATCATCGACTCTATTGTAGCTGCGATTGCACCACAACCGGAAGATAACATTGTTGAAATTGGTCCTGGTTTAGGCGCTTTGACAGAGCCTGTAGCTAGTAAAGTTAATATCTTAAATGTTGTTGAATTAGATAGAGATCTTGCAGAGCGTCTTACTAAGCACCCAACCTTAAGTGAAAAATTAAAAATCACGCAAGCCGATGCGATGCAGTTTGATTTTGGGCAACTTGCAAGCGAAGAAAACCAATTACGTGTTTTTGGTAATCTACCTTACAACATATCAACACCATTAATGTTTCACCTTTTTGAGTTTGCGACAAAAATTAAAGATATGCACTTTATGTTACAAAAAGAGGTCGTTAATCGTCTTTGTGCAGGACCAAACTGTAAAGCATACGGTCGATTAACCGTGATGGCACAATACTATTGCAAAGTTATTCCAGTACTTGAAGTACCACCAAGCGCTTTTATACCTGCACCCAAAGTAGACTCTGCCGTAGTGCGGTTAGAGCCTTACGATGTACCGCCATTTATAGCCAAAAGCATGAAAGTATTAAATCAAGTTTGTTCAATGGCCTTTAACCAGCGTCGTAAAACTATCCGTAATGGTTTACGTGAAATACTTGATGTTGAAGAGCTTCAAACACTTCAAGTCGACCACACTAAGCGTGCTGAAAACATTACCATTGAAGAGTATGTTCGCTTAGCCAATTATGTCTATGATCGTAAAGCGAAAGAGGCCGAACAAGCTTAATGGGTACTTATATTATCGGTGATATTCAAGGCTGTTGTGACGAGCTACAGCAGCTTCTTGAACTCGCTAGCTTTGATGCCGATAAAGATGAACTATGGATAACCGGCGATCTTGTCGCACGAGGTCCTAAATCACTTCAAACACTACGTTTTGTAAAAGGACTAGGAGAGAGTGCAAAGATCATTCTGGGTAATCATGATCTGCACCTTCTTGCGACTTGGCAAGGATTACATAAACCGAAAAAGGGCGATAAACTAGAAGATCTGTTAAATGCGCCTGATTGTGAAACATTACTGCAATGGTTAAGACAGCAACCACTCTTATTACGCCATCCTAAGTTTAATTTTGTTATGGTGCATGCAGGCATTTCACCACAATGGACTATTGAGCAAGCAGAAGCATTAGCCCGTGAAGTTGAAATAGAACTGCATGGTAGCGAGTTTAAAGGGCTATTGCATAAAATGTATGGTAATCACCCCAATAGCTGGTCTGAATCATTACAGGGTGAGCAACGTCTTCGCTTCATTATCAATGCCTTTACACGCATGCGTTACTGCTTTTTAGATGGCTCGTTAGAGTTTAAAAATAAACTTAACCCTGAAAATACCGATCGCAGTGTCATGAAGCCTTGGTTCGAAATTGCAACGCGTGATCACGATAGCCCAATACTTTTTGGTCATTGGGCGGCCCTGATGGGAAAGGTAAACACGCAGGGAGTATATGCGCTGGATACTGGATGTGTATGGGGTAACAGTTTAACGATGCTCCGCTGGGAAGATAAAAAAAGATTTTCACTTGCCTGTACATTACGTGGTAATTAAGGGTTAATAGACTCAAATAATACCATTTGATTACGACCATTTTCTTTAGCTTGATAGAGCGCTTTATCAGCCAAGCTTAGTGCAGACTCAAGATTTTCAGATTCACTAGTACACAGTCCTATACTCGCAGTAACCTTTAATTTAAAACCATCGTTGAGTAGGTAAATATCACCTTCAATTTTAGCGCGCAGTGCTGATAATTTAGTTTCAATTGCCTTAAAGTCATTATCAACGAGTAAAAAACAAAACTCCTCACCACCAAATCGGGCTGCTAGATGATTATTGTTAGTGGCAAATTCATTCGCTATTTGTGCACCAAGTTGACGAAGTACAATATCACCAGCATCATGCCCGTAATTATCATTTACTTTTTTAAAGTAATCGATATCCAGTAATGCAACACCAACATATTGCTCTTTAGACTTAAATCGAGAAAAAATTTCATCTCCCAACTCGAAAAAATGCCCGCGATTATACAATCCAGTCAAAAAGTCCCTGGTCGCTAAAAACTTTAATTTCTTAATGTGTTCTAGGAGTTCCATATTTTGATTAATTCGACAGAAAAATTCCTCTTCAAGAAATGGCTTGTTAATAAAGTCACTTCCTCCCAACTTTAAAAAATGTGCCGATAGTTGATTATTACCGAAAGCTGACATACCAATAATTGCCATTTGCTGGCTACTATACGAACGGCGGAGTGTTGTCGTTAAGGCTAAACCATCCATATTTGGCATATTAAAGTCGGTCAATACTAAACTTATATTGGGGTTGTGTTTTACTTTTTCTATTGCATCTAATCCGTCAATAGCCTCAATCACATGAAACTGGTAGATCACCAAAAGGTGCTTGATGTAGGTACGAACACTTAGGGAGTCATCAACCACCAAAACATCTATCTTACTATTACGCCTTAACTGACATAGCAAAGAGACCACATATTCAACATTAGCGGGCCCCTCTTTAAGCACGTAATCAACAATGCCTTTGGTGTAAATTTTTTTACGGAAGTTATCGTCTAATTTACCTGTAAAGATAATAGCGGGTATATTATGCCCCAACACAAAATCAATCACTTCTCCATTGGGGGCATCGGGAAGATTTACATCTAATAAACTGGCAAAAAATTGATGCTTATTTTCAGCCAGTAAGTGTTTTAAGTCAGCAAAGCTTTCGACAGCAATAACTTCAAAACCACCATTCGCTTCAATGCTCCGCTTCAATATTCGCGTAAACATAACACTATCTTCAACCACTAAAATTTTTTTCAGCATCTGCTTTTTATTATCACCTTAAGTTACTTTTTAAGTAAACATAGAACCGTTTCAGTGGTTATTCACGATCTAATGTAACAAACTGATAGTTGTAACCATTTTTTTCATCTTTTGTATGAGACTGTTGCTCAACTTGACGCCATTTTGCGCTTTTTATGTAATCCGGAAAGTAAGTATCTCCCTTAGTTTCTAGATCAATAAAGGTTAAATATAATCGGTCAGCTTGTACTAAAAACTGTTCATAAATAGTTGCGCCACCAATTATCATAACTTCCTCTATATTTCCCAACAATTGAATTGCTTGCTCGAGCGTTTGCACACAATCGACGCCTTCTATTTGCAAGCTTTCATCACGGGTTATAACGATGTTTTGACGGCCGGGTAATGGGCGACCAATAGATTGATAGGTTTTACGTCCCATGATCACAGGCTTACCTAATGTTACACGTTTAAAAAATTGTAGATCAGCCGGTAAGTGCCATGGCATTTTATTATCTAAGCCAATAACGCGGTTATTTGCCATAGCGGCAATCATAGAGACTCTCATACTATTCCTTGCAATAAAAAATGATAAATTGTGCAACATTAGCAAATAAATTGTTTAAATGATGCATAAAACTTTAAGCAACGTTATGATTAAAAGACCTATGTATATTTTTTTAAAATGGAAAATCATTATGTTAGGAAAGAAAACCGTTATTAGTGGGCTCTCTGTCATCACACTCATCCTTTGGTTGATCTCTATTTGGTGGGGATGGATGCCAAGTTCCTATGATGTCAAACAGAAGACAAATGAAACAGCACAGCTTAATAATGAAAACCAAGTTGCGGGTTATACAACGACTTCAACGCTCATTGATATCACCGAATGGTTAATCACCAAACCAGGTGGTTTTATTTCTAACGATATGACCCCACCAGGCATATTAATGGATAATATGCCGGCCTTTGAATATGGCGTATTAGAGCAAGCACGCGATTTAGCACTGGCAATGCGTCTTAGTTTTAGTCGCTCTCAGTCCCAATCCAAGGGTGATAAAGATTTAGAAACCGCGCAAAGCAAGCTCAACATTTCCCATAAAAGCTGGCAGTTACCTAGCGCCGAAAATGAGTATGGAGATGCGATCAAGGCGCTCAAAAGCTATAGAAGCCGTTTGGTATCTCAAGATAACCGTGATGCACAGTTTTATACTCGCGCAGATAACCTCGGTGCATGGCTAAGAGAAGTTGAAAAAAGACTTGGTTCTATTTCACAGGAACTCAGTGCAAGTGTTGGTTATGATAGGTTCGATACCACACTATCCGGCGATCCTACCGCGAAACAATCGACTGCGACCTCAAAGCAGCTTATCGTTAAAACATCATGGTGGAAAATTGATGATGTTTTTTATGAAAGCCGTGGTGCAACATGGGCAATATTACACTTTTTAAAAGCAGTTGAAGTCGACTTTGCTGACGTACTTGAAAAGAAAAATGCACAAGCAAGTTTAAAACAAATTATTCGAGATTTAGAGTCCACACAAGATCCAGTTTGGACACCAATGATACTTAATGGCAGTGGATTTGGTTTACTAGCAAATCATTCCTTAGTCATGGCAAATTATGTTTCTCGCGCGAATGCAGCGTTAATTGACCTACGAAGTTTACTTGAGCAAGGCTAATACCGTTTAGGCGTATCAACTTATCAACACAATAGTTAAATGAACATATTTAAGGAAAAATAAATGAAAGGAGCAGGTGGCAGTTCTGGAGGAATCGGGCACTTTTTTATTGGTTTACTCATGATGTGCGGTGGCTTTTACCTGCTACTTAATGCTATTACTGTCACCTCTAGTTTTGGAATGGGCTCAAGGCTGTATAGTGTAAATACATTTGGCACTAATATCGGCCTGACAACAGGTATGGTGCTCATACCGTTTATGTTTGGTATCGGGCTTATTTTTTATAACGCCAAGAACATACTCGGATGGCTACTTTCAATATGCTCAATTACAGCATTAATTTTTGGCGTGATCTCATCGATTCGTTTTAGCTTACGCACAATGACATCTTTTGACTTAATCGTTATATTGGTGCTGGCAGTTGGTGGTTTAGGTCTCTTTCTACGTTCACTGAAAACCATCGAAAGAGATAATACAAACGAGCGCTAAACTTTTCTAAGCAATAAAGATAAAAAAACCGTTTATTAAAACGGTTTTTATCTTAGCCACAACACTTTTTATATTTTTTACCGCTACCACAGGAGCAGGGATCATTACGTTTAGGTGTTTTCGCAAAGGTAGTCGTTTGCGGTTTATTTAAAAAACCAGTTAACTCGACAATATTTTCCTCTTGTTTTTCATCAACGGTAATATCAGCAAATAATTGATTTTCTTCTAAAATAGCTTCTACTTCGACTTTTCTTTCCTGTGTTGGTACTGTTAGTGAAAAAGGAGACTGTTGCGACCCAGATTTAATGGCGCGTTTCGTATTAAAACCATAGCTTGAATGCTTAGGTTTCTTCTCTTTTTTTCCTTTAAAGAAAAATTTATCAGACATTGTTTGTTCCTCATATTAATTGAGCGCAGTTTATACGATCGGCCTGCCTCGGTAAATGAGTATTGATGGTAAGGCAAGCCCAAAGCTTAAAGCCCCTAAAATAAACAATGTTTTTAAGCCATTTTCAGTGACGATTTGCATCACTTCAACCGTGTAGCCAGCTGTATTGAGCTCAACTAAACCAATCATGGTGGTAAAGGCAAAGCTGCCGGGGATCATTGGGATCACCGAAGCCACCGTAAACACAGGTCGTGGAATTAATCTTTTTCGAGACCAATATAACCCGAGGAACCCCATTGAGCTTGAAGCAGCCAATGTTGCCCATTCGATATGCATCCCTAAATCCATGAGTAAGAATCGCAAAGAATGCGCAAATGCACCGCCGACAGCACAGTAGATAAGCATTTTTTTAGGCACATTAAATACCATAGCGAATCCTACAGCAGGGACAGCTGCAAACATTGCATCAATTAAAATTAGTTTTATCAGTTCCATTATAACCACCCCGACACGCCAGTTAGCGTCATTGATGCGACAATGCCGATCGCGACACTAATGCTTAATAAAGTGGCAAACACCCAACGCGCAATACCCGTACTAATATGCCCCTTTAACATATCTGAAACCGCATTAATTAATGGAAATCCAGGCACCAACAGTAACACTGAAGCCGCCATCGCAATTTGCGGATTATCACCAAACTCATAGACAACACCAATACTGGCAATTGAAGTCGCAACAAAAGCAGCTAAAGCAAAGTTAACAAAGGGATTATGGTGCCGATGTGCAAGCTCTTGGCGTATTATCATTGCTCCCGCTGAGGCAAAGAATGTTGTGATATAAGCTGGCCAATCTCCCCCGAAAAAATGGCTAAAACTGGCGCAAGAAAAACCGATCATCAACACAACTAACCAACGATTATATTTATAAGGTGTTAATCTATTTAAGCGCTCTTTGACTTGGGTCGCGTCGAGTAAGCTTTTTTCCAACATCACACAGATGCGTAACACTTCACATACCATCTGCATATTAATACCACGATCATAGCAACGTCGGGTAGTTGTGACGCAATGCCCCTCAAATAAGCTGGTAATAACAATGGCATCGGAACTAACTGAAAGCTCAATGCTTTGCGCTCCTAATGCAACACCGATCCGCTGCGTAGTTTGTTCAACAAGACGGCTTTCTGCACCATGTTGATGTAAAATCTGACCCGCTTTAACGGCAATACGCGTCAGTTCAGTTTGCGCTTCTGGGGTTAAACTCATTACAAGAGTGATCCTACTGATGAAAAAATAAGATCATAACGGTAAGGTGGAATAATTCTTTGTTTTTTATCACAGAAAATGGAGGAAGGTTAAAAAAATTAGCACTGTTGCTAAAAACAGTGCTGTAGCAGTTTCGCTGGCTTAGTGATTGGCTTAGATTTGTGATTCAGCTAATTTTAAATCTAACGTCGCTTTAAGTAACTTAAATAAAAGAATAGCAGCATCAATCTCCTCTTTACGATTAGTTAAACTTTCAATATTCAAACCAAATGGAATATCGAGAGGTAAGCACGCTTGTAAAATCTGTTCAAAATTATTACGGTTAATCATTAATGATTCTTTAAGCGGATTATCCGACGCTAAAATGCGTAACTTAGTCGCTTCTGGAACTGAGATTCCGAGCCATTCGATAAACTCTAATGTTTTAGCACTACCGCAAGGTGAAAAGGTTAACACAATACGCTTAGGCTTAACCCCATCCGCCTTACACTGAGAAGCATATCGCGTTAGCAGATCAATCGTTGCCTGCGCATTATAAACGGCTTGCGAAATAAAAAACTCACAGCCTTTTTCAACTTTATTAGCTAAACGAAGGTGCTCATCGCCTTTACTCACATGGCGCTCCGCAATCGTCACACCACCTAAGTGAAAATCTAAATTATGCTCTTGTAAAACCCCATAAGCATCATTTAGGGAAAGTTTGATTTCACCATCTGCAGATGGACTACCCACCAGCACAATATCGCGTACAGAAAACTGATGCCAAGCGTCACTTAACCAAGCAGAAAAATCAGCGCCGTCACGTTGTGAAACACTTTTATAGGTGATCACAGGCTTATGGCATTTATCGTGTAAGAGCTTTGAATACAAGCGCGAGTCATGGGTATATTTGAAAGGAAAGGGGCGAGGTTTATCAATACGAGAAGTTTCATCTTGAATGTCGTAAACAATCAAACCATCGTAATCTATCTCATCTAAACGATTCAACAATTTATCGGCAATACCTGACACCAACTCAATATCTGTATCTTGCTTGGGTGGCGTAGTGCCAATAAAATATACGCCCTGCTTAGGATCGCTCGATTTGCTTTTTAAGATAGAGTCAGCCATACATATTTCCTAGAAAAAAGAGAACCTAAATTGTCGCATACAACCCTATTGCCATACAAGGTAGAAAGCTTTAGCGATAACGTTAAAAAGTAATAAGCGTTAGTTTTCAATCAACATTTCACGTTATACTAAGCCATTATGAGTTAACAGTTAACAGTGCTAAAACTATGCGACAGCCAAGATTTTACGACCCACAACCATTATGTATCAACCAAACCGTTATCCTCGGTGATGATGCGACGCAACATATTCGTGTATTGCGACTTAAAGTCGATACCACAATCACGCTTTTTAACGGTCAAGGTGGTGAGTTTCATGCCACACTCATCGACGTACAAAAGCGAAGTTGTAATGTGCATATCGATAGCTTTCATGAAACAAATAATGAAAGTCCGTTACACCTGCATTTAGGGCAGGTAATTTCACGTGGCGATCGCATGGAGTTTGTCATTCAAAAAGCGGTTGAGCTGGGCGTCAATGAAATAACACCATTAATCAGTGAACGTTGTGGCGTGAAAGTTAATCAAGAGCGAATGGCTAAAAAACAGCAACAATGGCAAAAAATAGCCATTGCGGCTTGTGAGCAATCAGGGCGTAATATTGTGCCCGTTATCCATGAAACACAGCAACTTGTTGATTGGTGCTCAAACAGCAGTGATGCTGTTAAATTGACACTTCACCCACGCGCAAAATATTCAATCAATACGTTACCCGATAAACTGCAAAACATTGCATTGTTAATTGGCCCTGAAGGTGGCTTTAGCGATCAAGAGATACAATTGACAGAAACGCTTAACTTTACAGAAACACTGCTCGGTCCACGTATTTTACGTACTGAAACGGCAGCACTAACCGCTATTACTGCATTACAATGTCGCTTTGGCGATCTAGCTTAAGGATTTAAAATGACTATAAAAATCGGGATCGTGATGGATCCAATCAAAGATGTAAAAATTCATAAAGATTCAAGTTTTGCGATGCTCCTTGAAGCGCAATCGCGTGGCTGGGAGCTTTATTATATGGAGATGAAAGACCTCTATTTAGACGATGGACGCAGTTTTGCAACGACTCAGAAACTGACCGTACAACGCGATGCAGACAATTTTTATCAACTTGAAGCAGCGGTTGACCATCCTCTTGCTGATTTGGATGCGGTTTTAATGCGTAAAGATCCCCCCTTTGATACCGAATACGTTTATGCAACCTATATGCTAGAGCGTGCTGAAGATGAAGGGTGTTTAATCGTTAATAAACCACAAAGCCTGCGTGATGCCAATGAAAAGCTCTTTACTGCATGGTTTAGCGAGTTTACCCCGACAACTTTAGTGACACGCAGTAGTGCAAAAATTCGTGCATTCCATGAAAAACATAAAGACGTGATCTTAAAGCCACTTGATGGCATGGGTGGCGCATCAATTTTCCGTATAAAAGAGAAAGACGCAAACCTCGGTGTAATCATTGAAACATTAACAGAGCATGAAAGCCGATACTGCATGGCACAAGCTTTTATCCCAGACATTAAAGATGGTGATAAACGTATCTTAATCGTTGATGGTGAGCCGATGCCCTACTCTTTAGCCCGTATTCCAGCTAAGGGTGAAACACGTGGTAACTTAGCAGCCGGTGGTCGTGGTGTTGCGCAACCTCTTTCTGAGTCAGATTGGCATATTGCCAATACTATTGGACCCGTGTTAAAAGAAAAAGGTCTTATTTTTGTAGGACTTGATGTCATTGGCGATAAAGTCACTGAAATTAACGTCACTAGCCCAACCTGTATACAAGAGATAGATAACGCTTACGGTACAAACATTGCAGGTAAATTAATGGATGCAATTGAAAAACGCGTTCGATAATTCACAATAAGTTGCCATACTTATTATGTATGGCAACCCCAAGGAGATTCACATGACTGATAATAAAAATAATAGCAGTGACTCTAAACAAGATTCTCATGATGCACATGACACCTATGAAATTGATGATATCTGCGTTGATAGCGATAAGACAGAGGTCATTAACACTTTAAAGAATCATTTCTTAATTGCGATGCCGGCACTGACTGACCCCTACTTTAAAAAGTCAGTCGTTTATCTCTGTGAGCATGATGCAGAGGGTGCAATGGGATTTATTATTAACTTCCCAGTCAAACTCACAGTGCAAGAATTACTGAAAAATGTAGAAACGATCAAACATCAACCAGAGCCACCGCTTACAAATCCGGTGTTTTTAGGTGGTCCACTGGAACTAGAGCGTGGCTTTGTATTACACAGTCCACTGGATGATAATTCACAAAGTACCGCGCTCAATGATCAACTATTAATGTCTAACTCCAATATAGTGTTATCTACTCTTGGTACCGAAAATGAACCACAAAAGTACATGGTGACCTTAGGTTATGCAAGCTGGAGCGCTGGGCAGCTTGAACAAGAGATGAATGATAATCATTGGCTCACCATTGAGAGTGAAAATGAGATCATCTTTAATACGCCCGTCGAAAAACGCTGGAGTGAATCTTTACAGCGCTTAGGCATTACTCCCGAGCAATTAACCACCTCAAGTGGCCATGCTTAACAGCAGGTATAATAATTACTATGACTATATCCCAAGCCCCAAAAGCATTACTTGGATTTGATTTTGGCACCAAAAGTATTGGTGTCGCAACGGGCCAAATGATAACTGCAACCGCACAACCTATTCATGCAATTAAAGCTAATGATGGTATCCCTAATTGGGAAACTGTCGAAAAAGTGATTAAAGAGTGGCAACCCGATCTGGTGGTGGTTGGCTTACCACTTAATATGGATGGGACAGAGCAAGCAATCACGCAACGCGCTAAAAAATTTGCTAACCGTCTTAATGGCCGATTTGGCGTCACGATCGCTTTACAGGATGAGCGCCTAACAACGGCCAGTGCTAAAGAGTTTATTTTTGAGCGCGGTGGTTTTAAAGCATTAGACAAGGGCAAAGTAGACAGCGTCTCCGCTGCCTTAATATTAGAAAGCTGGATGGAAAGTTATTACGATCAGGCTTGATGTTGATTAATTCGTTCAGCTAGGCTTTTATACTCCTCGCTAATATTATCGCCAAACAGTGGATCATCATAATGATTATGTTGCCACTGTTGTTCAAGATTAAGCCAATCATCTGCTGATAAACTGTTTTTAATATCAGGTAAAATTTGTGATTCTTCGTACATAAGGTGGACGGCTTGCATTTCAACAAACTCCGATAATTTTTCAATCAACTGATCTTTAGGCACAATAGCATCCAATAACACCATTTCAACTAACTCATCTAGCGCAATAGTCACCTCTTTTATTTTCTTATGCTCTCGCGCTAAACGATTAGCAACTTCATCTGGTACAACACGATATTTCAGATAATAGGCATAAATCAGATCTTCCATCGGATGATGGTATTTATCAGCGTAGTTTCGTAAATAATTGATCATCGCTTTTACTAAACGGAAATCAACTTTTTCATCATTCTCTAATAGGTTAATTTTTTTACGTAAAATTCTTAGTAACTGATTAATATTGCGATGATCATTATGAATAGTTTCTAGCATATTAGATTCTCATGATTAGAATAGATGCCCAGTATAATGACTCCAAAATAAAAAAACTCTGGGCTAAATCAAACTTACCAATTGATCTTATTTTCACCTTTATTGAGTAATATCTCATTAACCGATTTAAAATGATCACAGCCTAAAAAGCCACGATAAGCTGATAATGGTGATGGGTGTGTTGATTTCAATACATGATGTTTAGTTGTATCAATCAAACGCCCTTTCTTGTGTGCATAACTTCCCCACAGTAAAAAAATAATATTCGATTGTGTTTCGCTAATCTGTTTAATGACATTATCAGTAAAGGTTTCCCAGCCCTGATTGGCATGGCTCCCGGCATTACTTTTTTCAACGCTTAATACTGCATTTAATAATAATACTCCCTGCTCAGCCCAATGGGTTAAATTTCCTGATTCAGGGGGCACAAAACCATCAACACTAGATGCTAACTCTTTATATATATTGCGTAGTGAAGGGGGAATTTTTACTCCATCCGGTACTGAAAAGCTTAAACCATGCGCTTGACCTTCTCCGTGATAGGGATCTTGTCCTAAAATTACAACTTTAATTTTTTCTAACGGTGTTAGTTTTAATGCATTGAAATACAAAGCTTCGCTTGGGTATATCTTTTTCCCCTGTTTTTTTTCATTTTCTAAGAAAATAGTCAGCGCTTGATAATAAGATTTATTCTGCTCTAAGTTAATAAACATTTCCCAGTTCATTTTTGTTCCTTACTTTTAGTTTATTGACAAATATAACACATAAGCAATTGTTAAATAATAACTTTACATTAACAAATAATTAACATTACACTATGATGTATTATTACATCGCGCAAAATTGACCTAAAACAAAGCCTTATTTAGCAAAAGATCCTATTATAAAAATAACATTGATACTGGACAATAAAGCGCCAATTAATCCATACAAAAAATATGTGATTATTGATTTACATCAAGCAAAGTTGGCCATATAATCACTGTAGATTTATTAAACGCAGTTTGTAATTTTTGTTTAAATGTTACTAAACTGTAATTTTATTACATACATTGGACTAATAAAGGAGCACAACATGGCTTTTGGTATTCAAATTACGAAATCTGACAATGCATCTCTTCTTAACTCATTTTGGTTATTAGATGAAGCAAATGCTCAAGCGCGTTGTTTATGTGTTAAAGATAATGCATTTGAAGAAGATCAAGTGATTGCAATTGCAGACCTTGGCAACATCGAATATAAAGAAGTTGCAGTGCAAGCACCAGCAGCACAGGAAGGTGGTCAGCATTTAAATGTGAATGTACTACGTCGTGAAACACTTCAAGACGCAATCGATCACCCAGAGAAATACCCACAGTTAACTATTCGTGTATCTGGTTACGCAGTTCGTTTTAACTCTTTAACTAAAGAGCAAAAAGCTGACGTAATGGCACGTACATTTACTGAATCTCTATAAATTACTAAAGCTAGCAACGTGGAGTACACGTTGATCTTTTTCAAAACGCCCAGTTAGCTAATAACTGGGCGTTTTTTATTTTAAGGATATTTATAAATATCAGACTCTTAGTTGTCTCCGTAGCAACAATGATTTACTGTGAAATATCACATCAAGCCTCATAAATATACGGAGAAGGATTATGGCCGAAAATAGCTATACGCCAGAGCACGATAAAGCGCAGCAAATAAAGCTAGATCATTGCTTAAGCAAACAGCAACAACATTTCAAATTACAACCTTATCCGAGTTTAACTGATCGCTTAGACGACTTAAAAAAATTAAAGGGCGCCCTGCTCCGTTATCAAACTCCTCTTTTACAGGCGATGAGTGATGACTTTGGTCACCGTAGTTACCATGATAGTAAGATGGGTGATCTTTTACCCACCATTACGGGCATAAACTACACACTCAAGCGATTAAAAAAATGGATGAAACCAAATAAACGCCATGTAGGTACTTTATTCCAACCAGGTCAAGCATTTGTCAGTTATCAACCAATAGGTGTAATTGGCATCATTGCGCCATGGAACTACCCACTTTTTTTAGCGCTTGGCCCACTCACGACTGCATTAGCGACGGGCAATAGAGCAATGATTAAAATGTCTGAGTTCACGCCACGTACCAATCAAATCGTTAAACAGATGCTAGCGAGTATTTTCAGTGAAGTTCAAGTCGCCCTATTTACTGGCGGAGTCGCCGTCGCAGAGCATTTTTCAAAGCAGCCCTTTGACCACCTTATATTTACCGGTTCAACGGCAGTGGGGAAAAAGGTAATGCAAGCAGCATCAGCTAATTTAACCCCAGTTACGCTAGAATTAGGTGGCAAGTCACCAACGATTATTGCTGATGATATTTCACTTGATGATGCAGTCAGTCGATTTATATTTGGTAAAACAGTTAATGCAGGGCAAACCTGCGTTGCTCCCGATTATATTTTATGTCCCGCTGAAAAAGTTGAAGCATTGCAAAAGACGATTGCCAAACAATTTAATCGTATGTATCCAACGATAGCAAACAATGATGATTATACTGCGATCATTAATTCGCAACAATTAGCGCGTTTAACGGGACTCATCGAGGATGCACGTGATAAAGGCGCGACAGTGATCCACATAGGCGATGATGCTCTGAAAGACTGTGTGGCAAAGGGTAAGTTAACACTCACTTTAATAACGCAAGTGAATGCCGATATGGCTGTTATGCAAGATGAAATATTCGGACCTATTTTACCGATTGTCAGTTATGACCACATCGACAACGCTATCCAATATATTAATGAGCGCCCAACTCCCCTCGCACTTTACCTATGTAGCCACGACAAACTACTACAGCAAAAAGTATTGCAAAATACCCAATCCGGTGGCGTTTGCCTCAATGATGCCACCGTACACGTAGCACAAGATGATCTTCCTTTTGGCGGAGTTGGTCAGTCTGGTATGGGGCGTTATCATGGCCATGAAGGTTTTATCACCTTTTCTAATGCTAAAAGTGTTTTTAAAAAAGGTAAAATAAACACAACAAAATCTGCCTTTCCACCGACGGGTAAATTAATCCACAAATTAATTTACAGGCTGTTTATTCGTTAATCGATAAACAGTCACGTTTTATTAATCGCTTACTGACAATACTTTTCTAGATAAGTAGTCAGTTGTAAAATTGCAGATCTTTTTCCCCTTAACTATCGTATTGTTTAGTTCGTAAACCGATTAGGGGAAACATATCAATTTTAAACATTTTAGCGAAGATGCTATAAAGCAGATGCCCGAACGTTTTCGAGCACACTTTATAAACAGTTTATCTGGCTTTAAAAGCGCCAATTTAATTGCCACGCAGGACAAGGATGGTAATACTAACCTCGCTATCATAAGTTCAGTTGTGCACCTCGGTACAAACCCTGCGTTAGTGGGCTTTGTGATGCGCCCAGATAATAATGCGCGCCATACTCTCAATAATATTATCGCAACCAAAAGTTACACCATTAATCAAGTATCGCAACCCTTCTATCAACAGGCACATCAAACTTCTGCACGATATGGTAAATACGAAAGTGAATTCTCACACTGCAACTTATCAACCAATTACATTGATAATATTGAAGCCCCTTTTGTTGAGCAGAGCCAATTAAAATACGCAGTGAACTTAAAGCAAATAATTCCTATTGAATTAAACAACACACAATTCATTATTGGTCAAATAGAGCATGTTATTTGTGCTGATGAGGCCATACAAGATGATGGCTATATTGATATTGAGTCATTACAAACCGTAAGCGTTTCCGGCATCGATAGTTACCACAAAAATCAACGTTTAAATCGATTAAGTTACGCTAAAAAGGGGGTAGAAAATAAACCCTTACTAGTAAATGGAGCCACTTATATTGGAGGAAAAAGCGATGAAAGCAACAATTAAAAGCTGGCAATGGCTTGGGTATCTAGGATTATTACCCTTTGTGGGTTGCTTATGGCTATTTAAGTTATTTGAGCAAAACACAATTAGCAACATGCTATTTAATCCCCAACAAGCATTTCAGTTTTATAGTGTTATTATCCTGACTTTTCTCGCTGGCACCCTGTGGCGTAAAGATCCTAATACGACTTATTCGGCTACCCAGATAACCAGTAATCTATTTTGCTTATATGCCTACATATGGCTATTTATGCCACTTTATTATTCGCTGATATTCTTACCTGTAGGCTATTTAAGCTTACTTATTGCAGAGTATATGCTCAATAAAAATAGAGAAATGCTGTGGTTTACTCCCTACTTTACCATGCGTTTAACATTAACCTTTGTGGTGCTCATCTTACATGCGGTAGCATTTCTGGCATGGTTTTAATGGATAACGCTGCTTAAGGAGCAAAAGATGAAAAATGATAAACTGACCATATTTTACGATGGTAAATGTCCATTATGTAGCCTAGAGATGCAAAAACTTAAACGGGCAGACAAGTACAATCGAATCATTTTAGAAGATATTCATCAACCAGAGTTTCGCACCCGATTTCCAGAAATTAGCGTCACTAAAGCACTACAAATTTTACATGGTTTATACCAAGGCAAACAGTTACTTGCTTTAGATGTTACTCATCGAGCATGGTCACTGGTCGGAAAAGGGGTCTGGGTTGCCCCACTACAGTTTCCTGTGATTAAACAGGTTTCACACCAAGCTTATTTATTACTGGCAAATTATCGCTATCCTATTTCTCAATTTATCTCACAGCGCTTTTCAATCGGTACTAAGCGTTGCTCAACAGGAACTTGTTATGGAAATCCAAACAACACTGATCATCGGCGCTAATAGCGGAATTGCAAAGGCGTTAGCACGTAAAATGACGACTCATGACAACCAAAAAATAGTGCTAGTTAGTCGTAACCTCGACTATTACCAACAAACAATGTTTGCCAGTAGCCAACAAATTTTGATTGAGAATTATGATGAAGAATCGATTAAAAGTGCATTACAACAACTTCATAAAATACAACACGCACCGATAACACAAGTATTTATTTGCCTTGGCGTACTGCACACAGCGACCATAAAGCCAGAAAAAGCACTATCTCAATTTTCAGCAAAGAGCATGATGTCAGTCATGAATAGTAATGCCTTGACGCCACTGATATGGTTACAACACCTTATTCCACAAGTTGCATCTAAACAGGCTGTAAAAATAACTTTTTTTAGTGCTCGTGTTGGCAGTATTCGAGACAATAAACTTGGAGGCTGGTATAGCTATCGCGCCTCTAAAGCTGCGCTTAATATGTTACTAAAATCAGCATCTATTGAGTTGGGCAGAAGCAATAAAAACATTAAACTTATCTCTTTTCACCCAGGTACAACAGACACACCACTTTCTCAGCCTTTTCAGAAAAATGTGCCTGCAGAAAAACTATTCAGTACTGATTTTGTGGCTGAGCAACTTTTACAATTAGTTGAAAAAATTGAAGTAGATGGTCAACTTAGCTTTATTGATTGGCAGGGCAAAGAGATACCTTGGTGATACAAGATTAGATTGTTCAAAAAAATTACCTTTAGAAAGTATGATTTACACCTGCTTTTTAAAGGTGTAAAAACTTAACCTGATAGACATCTAAACTAAAGACCTTTTCACATTTAGGTGCAATTAAAAAGCCAATTTCAGTGATATTCTCAGCCTTCAAAGCAGGTGCGTCGGTAATTATTTTTCCTCTTAGCGAAGCGCTAAAATCAGCTAATTTAAATAGCAACTGTTGCCGTTTTCCTACAATAGTTTGAAAATCTATTTTATAAACCGATTGAGGGTCTAATAAAGTGTTGCTTACAACAGTTCGCATCCTCAGTTGGTAACTATTTCCATCTCCGTCAATGTCGATAGCCACCGCATTCAATTGTTTATCTAATGGGGGTAACTTTCTATAACTGCTTGTAAAGCCGCCATTATTTTCTATTTTTACACGTCCGAAAAAACATATACTTTGTGCTTTTTGAACAGTATTTCCGGTTGATAGTCCTCCCATCACACTATCGTTAATAATGCGCCAAGACTGCATATCTGATTGATCAAAAATAAAATCTCGGTAAATTTTATTCATGCTTATCGATGCTCTGACTAGGCTTTAAATTAAACTGCTTAAGAATCGCACTATGCTTTTCAGCTAAAGCGCCCTGTTTTACAGGTGGAATACGTCTTTGATCAACTTCGTAATTACTTTTCTTAAACTCATCTGAAAAGTGTGCAGATAATTCATGCTTCCGGGTCTGCTGTGAAAGATCTGCGATATCTACAATATCAATGGCAGGATCGAACCGGTGGAAACCTCGATAACTAAAATGTTTATCTACGTGTGCATCACTTAATCGAATAAATTCATCCATTAATGCACGACTAAGCGCATTAACCGAAAGATCTGATACTTGAAGGTATAAACGTACACCTGCTAACTCATCAAGACTACTTTGCTCACTTTGTATTACATCAATATCCACTAGCCATAAACCATTAGCGCGTTGCTCAAGACAGTGCAAAAACAGCTGACAGTTATCATAATCAATCGCTTTTAATACGCGCTTAACATGTTCAGCTTCATCTACCTGTAGCGCAGTATCAGGTAAATTTTGTTTTTCTTTGTAATACTCAGCCATTAGCGGAAGATCAATGTGCGTATTAAATGGTGTGGTAATACTGTCATTCATTGACAGCTTAAATAACTCTCGAACTTCATGTTCACGGGATTTTTTGATCGCCAAAAACACAGTCTGAATGACCTCTGAAGTAGATAACTCCGGTTCAACGCGCCATTTTCGGCCAAATAATAACTTTAATTTATTGAGATCTGCTCCCTTATGATAATTATCATGACCAACGACACCAACTTGCAAGTAAATATCTTCACCGCTATTTGCGACAAAAACCACATATCTCGGGTCATACTCTATGTCACAGATTAATGACTCAACACTGTCTAAGGTATGATGATAGGTTAAGTAATGTTGTGGAATGCAGTATTGACCATTATTCAATTGCACTAAAGGTGCTTTTGGCATCACCTTTTCACCTAACCGTAATGGAACTTCTTTGGTCATTTGTGTTTCCTTTAGCTACTGATATAAGCAGTTATACGCAACACAATCCAAATTAGTTCACTCTAGCCAGATTATTGATGATAATTAATCTGCTTTATACCTATCTAGCCTAAGTTCGGGATAAGAAAAATGAGACAATATCGCTATTTAGGCGGGTTGCTGTTTTAATTACGCAAAACTAACGGCACCGTATATTAAAAATCACATTGTTAATGGCATCAGCTTTTAAAGGTGATTTGGAAATACTCAAGCTGTTATTAACTTATGGTGGTGATATAAAGCTAAAAAACAATAGCAATATGACCCTGCGTGATTGGGCATTAATGCTCAAAAGAGATGAAGTGCTTAAACATATAGAGAACCTTTACGGTAAAACAGAAGCCCCTCTCCACGCATCAAAAACCTATTGCGCTTTACACGACTTGGGTTGTAGCTAATGAGAACTAAATTTAGTCATGCGACATAGTGTTTAAAAGTAATGATTAAGCATCGTATAGTAAGTTATCTTTTATGAAAGATGAAAGTTGCTCCTTATCATTGCTGTATATTATCCTGCTTAATAAGATAATTTTAATACCAATTCCATTAAGTATGTGATCTAAATTTAACGCAGGGAAAATGGCTTAACTCAAGGCGTAAGTTGATGTAAATGGTTGTTCCCTTTGCGAAACTTACAACGTGGAAATAAGTTATTTTAACCAGTTAAATAGATCAGCTTTTACTGGAATTGGTATAAGTTTCCTCGTGCAAACAATTGGATAAATGTTTATGTCAGATACTTCATCAAACTCAATACAGCTATATTATGTTTATGACCCGATGTGCAGTTGGTGCTGGGGTTATAGGCCAACCTGGCTAGCACTAAAAAAAGCACTACAAACAGAGTTCCCAAACATTCAGATTCAATATCGTGTAGGCGGTTTAGCGCCTGACTCTGAGCATGAAATGCCACAAGATATGCAACACTTTCTGCAGCAAACTTGGCATAAGATAGCAGCACAACTCGGCACAACATTTAACTTCGACTTCTGGCAACAATGTACTCCAAGGCGTTCAACCTATCCCGCTTGCCGTGCTTGCTTAATTGCCAGAAAATCAGGCCATGAAGAGCAGATGATTTTAGCGATTCAACACGCCTATTACCTTCAAGCTCAAAACCCTTCCGACAGTGACACGCTGATGGCACTTGCCGCTAAGCTCGGTTTAAATCAGCACGACTTTAGTCAAGCATTACACGCCCCTTTGATTGAGCAACAACTACAAACAGAAATAGAATCCGTGCGCCAACTACCGATTCAAGGGTTTCCTTCGTTAGTATTAACGGTGAATGGCCAACATCATGCGATTTCCATCGATTATCATCACTGGCAAAATAGTTTTAATGAAATAGTGGCTTTATACCATTAATCGAATTAAGTATGTGCTCTAAATTTACGCAGAAAAAGTGACTTAACCCAAGGCAAATATTAACGTAGCACATTGTTTTTTTTGATAAAGATTAAGGAAAGAGGTAAGTTGCTTTAATCGCTAAAATAGATCAGCTATTCATCTCGTTTGCTATTAGTTGAGCCACCAAGTTAAGTTTATAAAAAAAGGGGCATTGCAAACTCGCAATGCCCCTTTTAAAAGCCACTAATCAATTAAGCGGTCAGCGTTTGCCCCTCAACATACTGTAAAGAAGCGCGTAATGCCTTTTCACGTGATGAAAAGTTATTACTATGATGAATTAACTCTAGCACGTGACACTTCTCTAATTGTTGGCTAGTTTGCTGATGTGGGCAGACTAACAACACTTCACAATTGGCATCTAAGGCATCTTTTACTGCATTCTCAAGCGCAAGTCCAACAGTGACATCTATCATTGGCACATCAGTTAAATCTAAAATCATCACTTGATAATCAGCAATACTCGTATGTTGACGCGAGATAGCTTTGGAGACACTAAAGATCATCGGCCCAGATAGATAGAAAAATAACACCTGGCCATTAGTTTTATCCAAGATAACACGTTCATTTTTACTTAATGGCACATCATTTTCATCGGCATCACTGATCGCTTTAACCTTACGCGCTTGTTCACGACTCAGCTGCTCAATGATAATAATGTTAGAGATAAATACCCCTAAACCAACCGCTACAATTAAATCAACAAAAACAGTTAAGAACATTACCCCGTACATCACCGCCATACCCTGCAAGCTGACTTTGTGAGCGCGTTGGATAAAACTCCAATCTAATATGTTAAAACCAACATACACCGCAATACCTGCTAATACCGCCATTGGAATCGGCTCAGTTAAGCCTCCAGCAACCAATACCACTAATGCTAAAACCAATGCACGTACGATACCTGAAACGGGTGAACGCGCGCCTACTTGAATATTGGTCACGGTTCCCATTGTTGCTCCTGCACCTGGTAATGCACCAAATAGTCCCGAAAGCATATTAGCAATACCTTGACCACGTAACTCTTTATCAGAATCATGTTCTTTACGTGTTAATGAATCGCCAATAACAGCAGTCAACAGGGTATCAATACAGCCAAGAGTTCCCAAAACAAGCGCATCAACGACCATAGTAGTAAACATTTCAGCATTAAAATGAGGAATAACTAACGAAGGTAAACCAGCAGGAATTTCACCAATTCGGCGAATACTATCAGTATCAAATAGGAACACTGATAATAACGTCACCGCGACTAATGCAACCAATTGCGCTGGCACATATTTACGGAATTTGTTAGGGAAGAAAAAGAGCACAGCTAAAGTCAAAAGCCCCAATATGAGCTCACTGAACTTAATATTAGCAAACAGCTCCGGAATCGAGGTAAGAGTACCAATAACCCCGCCAGCTGGTGCTGCATGCCCTAATAGGGGCGACAGCTGTAAGATAATAAGGATGACACCAATACCAGACATAAACCCAGAAATAACACTATAGGGCATCAGTGTGACATATTTACCCAGCTTGAGCGTCCCTAACAATATTTGGAACGCACCAGCCATCATCACGACAGTAAAAGACATCGCCATACCCGTTTCAGGATATTTTGCCATCATACCAGTCAACACTGCAGTCATAATCACCGTCATCGGCCCGGTTGGCTCAGAGATTAACGTATTTGAGCCACCAAATAGCGCAGCAAAAAAGCCCACCATAATAGCGCCCCAAAGCCCTGCCTCAGCACCAGCTCCGGAGGCAACGCCAAATGCAAGGGCCAACGGTAAAGAGATGATTGCCGTAGTAACACCACCAAACAGATCACCCTTTAGATTAATATTTTCAAAACGATTTCCAAACAAGAGTTAATCCTCCACAGTCCGTGTAACAACAGATAATAGCTATCTAATTAAGTTTACTTATCTAAATTTTATTCGGGAAAATCAAGCAAATTGCTGTCTTTGAGAAATGGAGTTGTTTATACCAAACTAAGTAAATAGCTGAATTATTTTACTGGTTAAAATAACTTATCTCTTCGTTGAAATTTTCGCAAAGGGGACAAGCATTTACGTCAAACTTCACCTTGAGTTAAATCATTTTTCCTGAACAAAATTTAGTTCACATACTTAATTCGATTGGTATTACTCTCTCTCAGCATGACAAAGCGATTAATTATAATTTTTCTTTTGAAAAACTTATAACGCAGCAATAAGTTATTTTCGAACAACAAATAGATCTGCTATTTATTCAGAGGAATAAATATAACACTAGGTTCACAAGTGAGTGCCGAAACGAGTATAAACAGAATAGTGTTAATTTACTAAAACTATCTTAACCAATTAATAACGTATCGTTATAAGGCACCTCAATCTTTCCAACTTCTCTTTGTCGTTATCAGCTTATAGCAATAGTCTTTAACCTCAATTCTGGTTAATGGAAGCGTTATAGCGTTTAAAATCATCCTGTTGCTGCTTTTATAATACAGCGCCGTTAGTTTTGTGTAATTCAAGGTAAATTATCGTCGCAATAACGGGTTATTGGTAGATGATTTAACGCCGAAATTCGCGCAAATAGTGGTATTGTATCGATTTGCTTATCCAGAACTGAGGTTATTCGGAAAGGTTTGGGATTATACCAATTCCACTAATATAGTGTTCAAATTTTACGCAGGAAAAAGGAGGTAGCACAAGGCGAAAGTTACAGTAAATATTTGTTCTATTTGTAAAACTTTTAACGCAGAGATAGCTTATTTTAACCAGTAAAAAGGATCGATTATTTAATGGATTTGGTCTTACATAGGAAAATTTAAATTACCAAAGTGTAAGGTGCAGAAGTAAGTTATTTCCCCTTAAAGACTCACAATACAGGTACTGTAAATTTTAACAAAAAAACTGTCTGCCTTTTAATTTTTTTGGTATTAATATGCATGCGGAACAGACTCTACATGCTATAGATATTCCACATAAATAGTCGAAAAAGTAAAAAAATATAATCAATGCAGCCGAAGGTTTAACAGACCAAGTCTGATATTTTTACACGGTTAATGAATCGCTTTTTTCTAGCGGAGATGACATTACAGGGTGAGAGATATAAGAAAATTTACACTTGCAGAAAATAAACACTAAAAATGGCTACAAGTAAATCGCCATTTTTAGTATTCCATTACGCCTGTTTTGGCACCCTCTTCTTACGAATAAGTCCCTCTTGTATAGTTGAAGCGACTAATAATCCATCTCGGGTAAAAAATTGACCGCGCACTAAACCACGACCATCAGAAGCAACAGTGCTTTCAACTGCATATAAAAGCCAATCATCCAAACGAAAATCATGATGAAACCACATTGAATGATCAACCGTTACCACTTGCATACCAGGGGTTAAAAAAGACACCCCATGTGGCTGAAGCGCTGTTGGTAAAAAGTTAAAATCTGAGGCATAAGCTAAAAGATAGCGGTGTATGCGCAAGTCATTTGGCATTTTACCATTCGCTTTAAACCAGACTAAACGTTTAGGAGGCTCTACTTCTGGCTCAACAGGGTGCACAAAAGTTACAGGACGCATTTCTATTGGCTTTTCACATACCAGTTTGTCACGAATATTATCGGGTAACATATCAGTATGAATGAGCGCCATGTCTTGCTCTGAAATCAGTGCTTCTGGATCAGGCGCACTAGGCATACTATCTTGATGTTCAAAGCCTTTTTCACGCGCTTTAAAAGAAGCAGTCATATAGAAAATTGCTTTACCATCTTGAATTGCTTTAATACGTCGTGCTGAAAGGCTTCGTCCATCACGAATACGTTCAACATCATAAACAATAGGTCGGTCTGTTTTACCTGCACGTAAAAAGTAAGAGTGGAAAGAGTGTACTTGATGTCCTTCACACACAGTCTCTTTAGCTGCAGAAATAGCCTGTCCCATCACCTGTCCACCAAAGACAAGGCCTAACCCAAGGTCTTGGCTCTGCCCACGAAATAGATTCTCCTCTAGCTTCTCTAAACTAAGCTGACTGAGTAAATCATTTAATACTTTTCCCATCTTTAGTTCTCCGCAAAAAGAAAAAGGGCGTAAAACGCCCTTAAAATTCATGAAAGCCGTTTATTTATAAACGATTATAGTGCCATTAATAATGCACGCACTTGTGCAAAATCAACCGGCATCTCTTTAGAAAGTAAGTCTAAATCAGCACGTGAAGCTAATGCTTCTGGAATGAAAATATCACGCCCTAAGATCTCTTCAACACTCTCTTTAAATTTGGCAGGGTGAGCAGTACATAGGAACAAGCCTGTTTCGCCCTCTTTAAGCTGCTTTGTTAATTCACTGTATGCAATTGCACCATGCGGTTCACATTCATAACCGAGTTTGTCCATCGCAACTAAGGTTTCTTTCGTTTCCGCATCGCTTAATTTACCGTAACCTAACTCGCTTAACGACCAACCTTTTACTTTAAATAACTCTTCAATACGTGGCCAGTTGTTTGGTGCACTAACGTCCATTGCATTTGACAGCGTCGGAATAGTCGCTTTTGGCGTCCAAGCTTCACCTGCTAGGTAACGTGGCACAGTATCGTTTTCGTTGGTAGCAGCAATAAAACGTTTAATCGGTAAGCCTAATGCTTTTGCTAATAGTCCAGCTGTTAAATCACCAAAGTTACCACTTGGTACTGAAACCACTAACGCTTTACGCTGCGCTTCATCTAACTGAGCAAAGGCTTCAAAGTAGTAACAAATTTGTGCAACAAGGCGACTGATATTAATTGAATTTGCAGAGTTAAGGCCAATCGCTTGTTTAAGCTCTTGGTCGTCAAATGCTTGCTTAACCATCGCCTGACAATCATCAAAGGTACCTTCGATTGCAATGGTTGTAATATTTTTGCCTAACGTACAAAATAGTTTCTCTTGTAGTGGGCTAATTTTACCTTTCGGGTAAAGAATCACGACATCGATGTTTTCCATTTCATAAAAAGCATGTGCAACCGCAGCACCTGTATCGCCAGAGGTTGCCGTTAAAATAGTGATTTTTCCGTTATCTTTAAACGAAGCAAGACATTGCGCCATGAAGCGACCACCAAAGTCTTTAAATGCAAGCGTAGGACCGTGGAAAAGCTCTAGTGCATTGATGTTATCAGTTACTTTCTTAACCGGTGCTTCAAAGGTAAATGCCTGTGAAACAATACTGTTAACTGTTTCTTTACTTAGCTCATCACCAATAAGGTGCGATAAAATTTCTGTTGAACGGTCAACCAAATTCATTTTAAGTAGCGCGTCAATATCAGCAAGTGGAGTGATGGTGTCAGGAAAAAATAACCCCTGTCCACGACCTAGGCCCTGTTTTACGGCCTGTTGAAAATTAACTTGTTCGCTGTTATCTGAGATGTTGTATAAATTCATAGTTCTGTTCCTAACACGCGCGCACCTTGTTCATCAAGGTGGCAAATATGACAAAATCCTTCATCGTTTTGAAGGAAGTTTTCCGTTAACCAATTCTGTAAAGATTGAGCTTGAGTCAAGTCAGTCATCACTGCAAATACAGTAGGACCTGATCCTGAAATACCCATCGCTAAAGCACCACTTTGATCTGCAAACTGACGCGCTTCTTTAAAGCCAGGGATAAGCTGTGAACGATATGGTTCTGCAATCACATCCTTAAGCATTTTTGAAGCAAGTTCAGGTTGATTGCTGTGGCAAGCATGCACAAAAGCGCCTAAACGACGACCGTAAGTTAAGGTTTCACTCAAACGATACTGCGCAGGTAAGATATCACGAGCAGCAGCCGTTGAGATAGTGATTCCCGGATACGCAACCACCCAATACCACTGTTTAAATGAAGGGATTTTTTGACTAATAATGTCGCCTTCATTAATCATCAGTTGCATGCCACCTAAATAACATGGGGCAACATTATCGTAATGTACGCCACCACTGATAATTCCTTCCATCTCACCCATAATAGCCAGCATAACTGTTTCATCTAGCGGGTGCTTATGCAGTGCATTTAATGCCTCTAACGCAGCAACAATGGAGCTTGAGCTTGAGCCTAAACCGCTACCAACAGGTAGGTTTTTTTCAAGAGTAATATCGACGTTTAATAGCTTTGTATCTGTTTTTAATAACGCTTCTTTAAACGCTAAGTAGCAATCATAAACAATGTTCTTTTTGGGATCGGTTGGTAATTTATGCGCAAAACGACCAACACAGTCAAAGCTAAACGCTTCACTGCCTTCGCAAATTTTTACGCGATCACCTAATTGCTGGCCATCGATAGGTGTTAATGCGCCACCTAATACATCAAAACCAACACTGACATTTGCTGTTGAAGCGGGTGCGTAAACGACAAGAGACATATTTAAAACTCCTGTTTCCAATTCAGCGTACGTAGTACATCAGCGAATACGCCAGCAGCTGTTACTTCTGTACCTGCGCCGTAACCACGTAATACTAATGGGATCGGTTGGTAATATTGGCTATAAAACGCTAAGGCATTCTCGCCATCTTTTACTTTATTTAATGGGTCGTCTGCATCAACGGCTTCGATGCTACATTTACATTTACCATCAACGATACTACCGATGTAACGTAACACTTGATTCTTCTCATCCGCTTTTGCTTGTAACTCTTTAAAGTAAGCATCGGCTTCTGGTAAACGTGCCATAAATTCATCAGCAGTGCCTGAGTCATCAAAACCAGGTGGTAATGCCTGTTGAATTTCAACATCATCTAATGAGATTTCCATACCCGCTTCACGTGCAAGAATAAGTAATTTACGCGCTACATCCGTTCCACTTAAATCATCACGCGGATCAGGCTCAGTGAAGCCCATTGCGCGAGCTTCAGCCGTTACTTCAGAGAATGACTTGCCATCATCTAACTTACCGAAGATAAATGATAATGAACCCGATAAAATACCGTTAAATTTAACTAATTGGTCACCCGCATTGAATAGGTTCTGCATGTTTTCAATAACTGGTAGACCGGCACCTACGTTGGTATCGTAAAGGAACTTACGACGTTTCATTAAGGCTGTTAAACGTAACTGATGGTAGTAATCCATGCTACTTGTATTGGCTTTTTTGTTTGCCGTTACTACGTGGAAACCCGCACCTAAAAAGTCAACATAACGGGCTGCGATAGCATCGTTACTTGTACAATCAACAATCACAGGGTTAATGATATGAGAATCATTGACTAAACCTTGCATTTTTGAAAGAGAAAGTGGCTCTGTTGCATCTTTTAACAGATCGCGCCAATTGGTTAGCTCAATGCCTTTTTCATCCATTAGCATCGCGCGACTGTTTGCCACACCACATACGCGAATATTGACGTTACGCTGTGCCAAATACTCTTTTTGACGATGGATTTGATCAACTAATGCACCACCAACACCACCACAGCCAATTAGGAATAGGTCAATGTATTGTGTGCTACTAAAGAAACACTGGTGACACGCGATAACCGCTTCTTGAGATTTTTTATTTGAAACAACCGCAGAAATAGAACGCTCTTCAGAAGAGGTTGCAATCGCTGTTACGTTAATAGACGCTTGGTTTAACGCCATTAAGAAACGTGCTGCAACACCTTTAGTGCTTTTAATGCCATCACCAACTAGCGAGACAATTGCTTGGTCACGGACAACAGTAATTGGCTCGAGTAGTTTATTATCGAACTCTAATGCGAACTCTTCTTCCAAAACGGCAACAGTTTTATCGGTATCAACATCGTGAATACCAAAGCTTAAGCTGTACTCTGAAGAAGATTGACTGATTAAAATCAGAGAAACGCCAGATCGTGAAATAGTGGTAAAGATACGGCCAGCCATACCAACAATACCTTTCATACCTGCACCAGAGATGCTGATCATGGTGATATTTTTAAGGTCTGAAATCCCCTTTACGTATAATTTATCGTCTACTTCACCACCAATTAAAGTACCAGGAGCTTGTGGGTTATTGGTATTTTTAATCAAACATGGAATATGATGCTGAGAGATAGGTGCAATCGTTTTTGGATGCAATACTTTAGCACCGAAATAGGAAAGCTCCATCGCTTCTGCATAACTTAATGAGTCCAATAATTTTGCATCTTTAACTAAACGCGGGTCGCAACTGTAAACACCATCTACATCAGTCCAAATTTCGCAACATTCTGCTTTTAAGCAAGCTGCTAATACTGCTGCAGAGTAATCAGAACCATTACGGCCTAAGACTAGTGTTTCACCTTCTGCATTACCTGCAGTAAAGCCAGGCATCAAGTATATAGCGCCTTTAACAATCTCTTCTGCTTCAAATAATGCACGAGATGCTTCAATATCGATTTGCGCTTCTAAGTAACCGCCTTTTTTCGCCAATAGTTTTTGTTGAGGCACGATCACTTCAACTGTGTGCCCTTTGGCGATTAATAGCTGTTTCATGCAAGCGATACTTAACAACTCACCTTTGCTTAAGATTTGCGCTTCGATACTAGCAGGACATTGCGATAAAAGGCGTACACCTTCTAGCAGGTCGCTTAAATGCTTTAGTTCACGTTCGAAAATGGTTCTTAAAAGATCATCAGCAAGTTCAGAATAGGTGCTTTTAAGGCCTTTAATAAGATCGGCAAAGATACGTTGAATATCAGTCAAATGGGTTTCAGCTGATAATCCGTTACTGGTTTTTTCTACCACGGCAACAAGATTATTAGTGACACCTGCTGGCGCAGATAACACTAAAGCAATTTGAGACTGCTGTTGATTGTTAATAACAATATCAGCAACTTGATTAAAACGTTCGGCATTTGCTAACGATGTGCCGCCAAATTTAAGTACGCGCATTTAAAGAATTCCTGCTCTCTATAATAAAAAACCCGCAAATAGGCGCGGGTTTTAAAAGGTTATTTATCTCATTAATTTAACGATGTATGCAGCTTGTTTATAAAAAACAGCGGCAACAGGACTAAATTGATGAAATAAACGGCTAAATAACATGTTAATTAAACTCAACACAAGTAAAAAAGAGAGGGCATTGTAGCAAAGCTTTTGAGAGTGTTAAACAATTCGCTACTTAATATGCTTATTTTAAAGCATCAAAAGAATCAGGTTGATTCATATCAATGAACAATCTCTAAAACCCAGCGTAACAGACAATCTAGTTGTTATCTTAATGTTAACTATTTATAGTAACCAGCATTAAAATAAGACCATTTAAACGGTAGCTATCACACTTATTTAGCGCACTAGCAAAGCAGATGCGATTTACATCAAATAAAAAGCAAAAAATGTAAATGAATTGTTTAATTATTTAACGAAGATAAAGTAATCGTAAAATACAAAATAATAAATATCGTTATCAGCACATTGAAGAAAACAATTAGCAGATACTCAAGCGACATTAGAAAATGATTAAGCCCGATAAAAGAGGCTTAAAAATAACTGTTATCGTACCATCGGCACTTAAGCCAACTAAAACAGTCTCATAATGGTATCGCTTCAATGGGCTTAATAGCGCATCAAGAATTTAAATTAGGAGAAAACCATGTCGACAGCCAATATACTCATTGTTGAAGATGAGCTAGTGACTCGCAACACACTAAAAAGCGTTTTTGAAGCAGAAGGTTATAAAGTGTTTGAAGCAAATGATGGTAATGAAATGCATACCGTGATTAGTGAAAACAACATTAACCTGATTATCATGGATATCAATCTGCCCGGTAAAAATGGTCTATTACTGGCAAGAGAGTTACGTGAAATTCAAGCTATTCCTCTTATCTTTTTAACCGGTCGTGATAACGAAGTAGATAAAATTCTCGGTCTGGAAATTGGTGCCGATGATTACATCACTAAGCCCTTTAACCCACGCGAATTAACTATTCGTACACGTAACCTGCTAACACGCACCATGCAAGATAATCTCTATTTTGAAGAGGTACGTCAGAAAGTTGAAAATTATAAGTTTAATGGTTGGACCTTAGAGATTGATAGTCGCTCATTGATCAGTCCACTGGGAGATCTATTTAAACTACCACGCAGTGAGTTTCGTGCGATGCTACATTTCATTGAAAACCCAGGTAAGATTCAAACTCGTGCCGACTTATTAATGAAAATGACCGGCCGAGAGTTAAAAGCGCATGATCGTACCGTTGATGTCACTATTCGCCGTATTCGTAAGCATTTCGAAAGTGTCCCAGAGGGTTCAGAAATTATCGCAACCATTCACGGTGAAGGCTACCGTTTCTGTGGTGAGCTCGATTAAGTAAACAGAAACAATCACGAAGGCGCTTTTACAGCGCCTATTTTATTCTGGATTAGTCGCATACCAATAGTCGAGTAACGCTTGGCCATAAACTACCTCGACATTCATCTGCTTAAAAATCAACATCGAAAACCAGACACAGCCAATAATCCCGCCAAAAATAAACAGTTTGTGTCGATTAGTCTCATCTTCAATGACAATGCTTACCACCACTAAGTACAGCGGTGCAAAGACAAAAACTAACATAATAATCCAAAACGCATAATTAACCTGATTCATAAACACTCGCTCTTTGTCAGACTCTTAAACTATGAGATCAGTTTATGCATGGGAAACAGCTTAAAAGATCACATAACAAAAGCATATCGATGTAAGCATCGCAGTTTTGATTAAAAATGCTCAAATGTAATAATCCTGCTAATTTTGCGTGGTTCAAAGCAGATAATCGCAACAGTCGCGGTCGATGAGTCGATGAGTCGATTATTAAACTAAGAAAGGCGCGCCAACAGTGTAGTTATTGCATTAAAAATTCAGAGTGGAAGTTAGCTTACTGAGGTTGTTTATGACAGGGAAGTATGATGGTCGCAACCGCACCGGGGGCATTGTCATTATTCTCCAGTGTCAGCTCTCCTCCATGCGCTTCAATAATTTGTCGACTGAGTAACAGACCAATACCACTGCCCTGTTTTTTAGTTGAATAGAGCGGCACAAACAGGTTCTTGGTATTAGCTATCCCTGTACCGTTATCTGTAACAGTTAATGACAATACCTGCTCGTTGAGCTGAAAGTCCACCAGCACCCTGCCCTGTTGTTTCTGTTTGTGGTCAGTCGCTTCTAGCGCATTTTTTAAAAGGTTGATAAACACCTGCTCAAGCAACGTTGGGTCCAATTGCATTTCACATTTCAACTCAGTGCATAACGCAAGACGTGGATCATTAAGCAATGCAATGCAACGGGCCAGCATTTCATTCACCGCGATGGATTGCAGCTTAGGCACCGGAAGATGGGTAAATTGTCGGTAGCTTTTGATAAAAGATTCTAAGCTTTTAGCGCGTTGCTCTATTAACTGTAACCCTTCTAATAGATCTTCATCTTCACCCACAGCACATTGCATCGACTGACTAATCGATGCGATTGGCGTTAAACTATTATTTATCTCATGACTTAAAACACGTAATAGGTTTTTCCAAGCCTTTAACTCTTCAGCACGTAATAGATGACTAACATCGGTAATGAAATACAGTTGAAACGCTTCGCCTTTATCAAAAAACTGCTCCTGAACACATTGCCAGCGCCCCTTTGCATTAGGGAATGAATAACTAATCGGCTCATCTAAGGGTTGTTGAAAAAGTTTACGAATACCTAATGTGCTCGTCGACAACCCGACTAAACCATCGGCGGTAATAAACAGAGAATTAGCTTTCTCATTCGCCAGCGTAATAGTGCTGGACGGATCTGCAGCGATGATCGCGACATCGATATTAGACACGATTTTCTGCAATAACAGCTGACTACTTTTATTACTTTGTTGTTGAAAGTAGGCGTGATCAATCAACTCATTAATCGCCTTGGCTAACTCAGAAAAACCATCATCATTAAACAAGCGCAGTTTTTGGCTAACATCTCCCTCTTTAACTGCGAGCACCATATTAGAAAATACATTAAGGCGCGCCTGCAATTTAGTGACCAACGTATAGGAAAGAAAGGCATATATGGCGAGCAACGTCACACTACTAAGCACAATCGGTAACCAAGAGATATTGGCATACCAAAGTATCATTGGTAGTAAAATAAGCGCAGGCAGGCTAATCAATAACAGTGTTAATTTCAAGCGGGGTACAAGCGCACTAAAGTTCATCTACAAACCTAACTTATCAAGGCGACGATAGAATGCACTGCGACTTAAATCTAGTGATTTAGCCGCCGAGGAAGCGCAACCTGAAAAAGCGTTCAAACGCGATGAAATTACCTTTCGCTCTATCTCTACAAGGGTTTTATCCGTAAAGGAGGCATCAATGTTGTCACAGGCTTGATTGGTATCACTAGCACTATTTGTTAGCATTAGATGCTCTACCTCGATACTCTCAGTCGCAAGCAAAACAGCGCGCTCTATAGTATGTGAAAGCTCACGGACATTACCCGGCCAACGATATTGCTGTAGTTGTTGTAACGCTTCGGCGCTTAATGTGGGTTTGGCTTTGTGGTAGCGTTTGGCGGTTTGCTCAATGAAGTCTTGCGTTAATAAAACAATATCTTCTTGGCGCTCGCGTAACGCTGGTACATGTAATACTAAGGTGTTCAAACGAAACATGAGATCTTGCCTAAACTCCCCCGATTCGACCAAGGCTTGTAAATCGCCATTGGTGGCGCTAATCAAACGAAAGTTAGTCTGTTGTGTTTGGCTAGAGCCAACGCGCTCAAACTGTTTTTCCTCTAATACACGCAGTAATTTTGCCTGTTGAGTAAGGGGAACATTGGCAATTTCATCTAAAAATAACGTGCCTTGATCTGCTAATTCAAAACGCCCGATACGGTTCTCTTTGGCATCGGTAAAAGCCCCTTTAATATGCCCAAACATCTCACTTTCAAACAGCGTTTCTGGGATACTACCCATATTCACACTGACTAAAGGTTGCTTTGCTCGAAGAGAGAGTTGATGGATGAAGTTTACTAACATACTTTTACCCGTACCATTTTCTCCGGTCAGTAAAATATTAATATCAGTAACCGAAAACTGCTCAAGCTGGCACATTAACTGTTTCATCGGCGCAGAGTGTGCGATAGGTTTTAACGCTTCATTTCGCCCCAACTCCGATTTTAAGAGCTGATTTTCAGCACTTAAACGATTACTTTGTCGGCTTTTGGCCGCCAATAACAATTGTTGATTGAGGATAGAAATTAAGCGTTCGTTATCCCAAGGTTTTTGCACAAAATCACTGGCGCCTAATTGCATTGCAACCACTGCAATCTCAATACTTGCCCAACCGGTCATCACCACAATCGGCAGTTCATCATCGAGCTTTTTGATCGCTTTAATCAAGGTTAAACCTTCATCGCCCGAGGTAGTATCTTGCTCATAATTGAGATCCATTAACACCAGATCAAAGCGCTCTTTTTTTACAAAAAATAACACTTCCTGTGGTGTATGGGCAAAAGTGACATCATAGGGCTGGCTTTTAAATAAAAACCGTAGACTAGTTAGAATGCCTTGATCATCATCGGCGACCAATATTTTTTTAATCATTATTCATCCTTAAACAAGTAGTTCGCGCATTATTAGTCAGCACGAAGGTGCGCTGAGGGCGTTAACTTTAATACTTTCCATAACGCCGTAAAAACAGCAAATACAATCACCATAAACAAGACAACAAACACACCTAATAGATTCAATAACATATCTGATGGAGAGGTAATAAACGTCGCTAATTTCCAATAACAAAAGAGTGTGCCTGCGATCCCCCCCACCAATAAAGCAATAAACTGATCCCACATGGTGGTGCGTAAAAAGAGCTTCACAACCTGCCCATTACTGGCGCCAATTGAACGCCTTATGGCAATATCGCGCTGTTTTTGATTAACGCTGTTGACGGTGACACCATAAATACCCGCCCCCGCTAATAATAACGAAATCGCCCCTAACAGGGTAAACAGTCGTGATGAAAATTCGATGCTACTCGAATAAACGGCTAATAGGGCGCGATAATTCATGCTATAAAATTGTGGCACTTCAGGATCCACTGCAAACATCTGTTGCTCGATACTGGCTAATAGGTCATCTGCATTGCCTTGAAAGCTGAGCGCAAACTGGTAATAGCTATAATTATATTGTTTGATAGGGACGTACACGCCCCCTAATTTTGATAAATTGCCAAAAGAAACGCCATGACGAATATCGGCAACCAAACCAACAATCAAAGCCTTAGGGCTTTCTTCAAAATCTTCTAATACAATGGTTTTACCAATAACATCCTCATTGGGCCACAATGTATCGGCTAACGTTTGGCTAATAATGGCGACTAAGGGTTGGTTTTGATCATCACCCGTATTGAAGTGACGTCCTGCCAACAATGGAATATTGGTCATCGTTAACATGTCTTCATCAATAAAAGCACTGTTGGCGTAGATTGGGCCACCGGATAAGGTTTGATCACGTGCATGTACGCGAGAAACCCAAGCATTGGTTCCGGGCAAAGTCGAAGAAAAAGCCACCTTGTCCACCGCCGGCAATGCAAGCAGCTTGCTCTTTAAGTCATCAATATACCGGCTTCGTTTAGATTGAGAATCAAATTTTTTGAGCGGTAAATAAAGCATGCTGGTATAAAGATTATCACTGAGATACTGCTCATCGGTCTTAGAAGAGTATTGAATATTAACCAGCAGTAATAATGCAATGGTTAAAATAAATGCCGACACACCGACCTCTACTTTTAATAGGTGACGGCTCAATAGGACCACATAATAATTGGTCGCCCCAGGGCCTGATTTTCTCAGTAGTTCATTAAATCTTGCCCCACTTGCTTTGATGCCAGGTAAAACACCGCTTAGCAATACAACGCTAATAATCACCGAAGCGGTAATATACAAATTAAACGGTGCTAAAGTAAAATCAAGCCAATAAGGCGCACCAGCATAATCAAAACTCGCAAAATAAACATTCGTTAACTGTAGCGCCCAGGTGACGATCAGTAATGCTAATCCACCAGCTACCAATGTCAAAAGTAAACTTGGCCATGTCATTTGCATCACCAAACGCAATTTTGGCGCCCCTAAAGCTCGGCGCATCGCGGTTTCACGACTATATTCAACCGACTTTGAAAGCAGTAAGGCACTGACATTTAAAATCGTTAATAACAGTAAAAACAAAGCACAAAAAATAAGTGCCCACATGCCCGCCATTAACTCTTGTCCTATGTATTCCTTCTGAAAGGTTTCTACATAGGCATTAATACCATAACTGGTTTTAGGAAATTTTTGGGCAATGCTTTTCATTAGTTTACTAACGTCGTCATTAGCAGCAGCCATTGAAATACCTGTTTTCAGCTTCGCCACCGCAGTTTGATACCACCACTCATCATCACCACGAATCAATAACTCACGTTTAATCGGTAACCACAACTGTGTGTATCCCGGAAAACTATACCCCTTCGCCATCACACCAACAATTTTCGCTTGCTCTGAATTAACCGCAATTAAACTGCCTAGCGCTTGCTTACCATCAGCATAATATCGTTGCCATAACTCATAACTAATCATTGCCACTAAAGGTGCGCCAGCAACCGCATCTTGGTCAGTAAAGGTTCTCCCTAAAAACGGGGCAATATTAGTTATCTTGAATACATCGGGTTCAACACTGCTGGCAAAGTGCGCGTAAGTTTTATCATCAATTGCGACGTTCGCCCGATAACTACCAATCAGCCCAGACTCAGCAAAGCTTTGACTCTGCTCGACGATATCAACCACATCAACATCAATTAGGCTAGAGCCAAATCGTTGACCATCAATCTCTTTGCCCAGCAATACGATTTTATCGCCCCCCTCAAAGGGTAATGCTTTAAATGCCAAGGCGTGAACAAAGCTAAATATGTATAAACTAATCGCTAAACCAAAGGTCATCACCAGTAGTAACAAACCACTAAAACCAGGGGATTTGAATATTAAACGTAGTGCATACTTTAAATCGTTAAACATCGTACATATCCTTATTCAGCGCGTAAGGCATAGGCGGGGTTATGCTTTAACACCTTTAATAGTGGCACCGTGACAGCAATACAAATAACCCCCATAAATAGAACCACCACCGCTAAAAAAAGCGCAAGCATTAATGGCGTTGTCATCACAAAGTCAGCCAAAAACAGATAACAAATTACGTAGGCAAGCACGACACCGCTGATCAAGCTTAATAATAATTGTCTACTCACTTGACCGATAAAATGAATGACCAACTGTCGTTTTGTCGCCCCAAGCGCACGACGAACACCGATTTCCCGTAAACGTTGCCTGATACCATTAGCAGTAACACCATATATCCCTAAACCCACTAATATCAGTGCAACTAATGCTATTAACACAAATAATTGTGAGCCTAACATCAGCTGTAGCATGTTATTTCCTAAAACCTGCTCATAGGGCATGATATTAAAAGCGGCATTATCAGGGTCAAGCTCAAATAAGGTACTGTTGATCTGTTTGATCATCGCTTCTTGGTCTCCCGAAAAAGCCACCATTACTTGATTAGAAAGGGTGTTGAATTGATTATTAAGCAAGTAAATTCCCCCTTCATCGGCCGTTGCAGAGAGTATGTTGCCATGCTCAATATCTTTGATCACCCCAATCACCTTAAGCCAAGCATGATATTCGATACGTTTGCCAATGGGAGATTCACCAGGCCATAACCTTTGTGCAAGCAGATCACTGATCACCACAACGCCCTGCGTATCAGATTGATCTGATGGTTCAAATAACCGCCCTATAATGGGCTCAATATTCAACAGAGAAAAAAGATCCTGACTCACAAACACAGTATTGGCATAAACAGGTGCGCTATCTTTCGCTCTACCAACCACATTTACCTCGCTGACCCAAGCTAGCTGGCCAGGCATTGAAGAGCCAATCGCCACGTTTGTAACATTCTCTAACGCTTCAATTTTTTGTTCTAACTCGCGAAGCGCTTCAGCGCGCACATTTGGCAATTGGAAAGGCCCTAATGGAAGTTCGAGGCTAATACTAAGCAGTTTACTTTTATTAAACTGATGTAACGCGTGGTTACTCTGTAACGTGTTAAACACAAACATAAATGAAACAATCAACACCATGGTTGATAACGCCACCTCTACCTTAATAAGCACACTACTCAATTTGCCAATGCGGTAATTTATTGCACCACGAGCGCCGATATGTAAAATATTGCTAAAGTGCCCACTGGTCGCTTTGAAACTCGGTAAGACACCGGCAATAAAAAATGTGCTAAGCACAAAGGCAAGGGTGATTAACAACAGGGTGCTATCGATAGAAAATATCCACCAATATAGGAATTGGCTATCGATAAAGGTACTGATAATAGAATGTGTATAGGTCAGTGTCCACGAGACAATCAATAGTGCTAATGCGCCACTAATAAAGCAAACAATGATGCTTTCCCATAACATCAGCATGATCAAACGATATCGAGGAGCCCCCACCGCGCGACGAATAGCGATGTCATTGGTGCGCTCAAGCGCCTTAGAAAATAATAAACTCCCCACGTTAATAGCACTCAATAACAGTAACAACAGCGCTCCGACACTGAGTGCATAGACGGCAATGATTCCCTGTTGACCAAGCGCTTGTTTGGGTAGGGTTTCGACATATATACCCACATCAGACTGAGTTTCAGGGTGATAATGAAAGCGCGATATTTCCGACATAATAGCGCTAACATCTTGGTTTGCCATAGCAGTTGAAACATTAGCTTTTAATTTCGCAATTGCCCCTAAATAGGTGAACTTACCACGCTCAATCAAGGAGCGATCAAAGGCATACCAAATATCGATATTCAATGGAAAACGATACCCTTCTGGCATGACCCCAACCACCGTAATGAACTGATTGTTTACGTTGATTTTTTTTCCAATAACATATTTATCGAAGGAAAAATGCGTTTTCCATAGGCGATAACTGATCACCACATTGGGCGGTGCCTTATGCTCAATATCACATTTTTGTAAGGTTCGCCCCAGTACAGGTAAGGCCTGTGTAAGTTCAAACAGTCCCGGATCTACTTTTAGCCCTTGTAATCGCTTTGAAGTCGAGCCTTTATTAAGCGTCAATCCGACATACTCATAAAACAGCAAAGTGGCAAAACTCTGGTTTTTTTCATCTATTTCTAGCAGATCAGAAGCTAAAATTTCGCCACCTGTTAAACGCATGCCATTAAGCGCTTTATCTACAACAACCACCCTTTCACTTTGCGCAAAAGGAAGGGGCTTAAACACCAACGTATTCACTAATGAAGCGATGTAAATAGAGATGCTCAAGCCAGCGGTCATCATTGCAATCACAAACAACGTAAAGGCAGGAGCTCGATAAAATCGTCGTAATGCGTATCGTAAATCGCTAAGCATTTATCACTTTACTCCGCACGCAACGCAAAGGCAGGTTGTTTTTTTAATATTCCCAGGAGCGGAATAATCACGGCGCAGGCTATCACCACAACAATAATGGTGACCACCGCCACTAAGATAATCAGCATTATCTTCTGGTCGACTAAAAAAGTGCTTAGTAGGTAGTAACAGATTAACAGCGCAGCGAACAAACCGAGACTGAGGCCAATAAGCAACTGGCCGATCATTTTCTTAATGAAATACAATATGACCTGAGCCTTGCTTGCCCCTAATGCACGACGAATACCGATTTCACGCAAACGTTGGTTAATGCTGTTAGCGGTGACGCCATAGATACCAGAGGCGGCTAAAATCAGCGCGACAAAGGCTAAAATAGCAAACAGTTGCGAGCCAAACATCATCGCCGTTAAGTTTTTATCTAACATGCTTTGGTAGGGCATTAAATTAAATGCGGGCACATTATCATCAATCTTATATAACACACGACTTACCTGTTCAATGAGCGCGGCTTGATCACCATTAAACTGCACCAATACGGTATTAAAAGTACTACTTGCTTGGCTGTTAATGAGATAAATACCCCCCTCCTTCGATGAACTATAATGGGATATTCCGTGATCGATATGGGCAATCACGCCGATCACTTCTACCTGTGCATTGTTAATATTGGGTAAGCCCACACGTTTACCAATCGCTGATTCATTTGGCCAAAGTTTTTCGGCAAGGGAGTTACTAACGACCACCATTAACCTTTCACTCTGTATGTCTGCGAGTTCAAACAAACGTCCTTCAAGCGGGGTGATGTTAAGTAGTGCAAAAATATCATGGTTAACAAATACAGTATTAGCAAAAACTTGCTCTAAAAGATGCCCTTCTCCAGCTCGATTTACCTCAGTAACCCAAGCAAGATTTCCGGGGATAGATGATCCCATTGCAACATTTTCTACACTTGCTAATTGCTCAAGTTGCGTTTCAACGCGACGTAAAAAACGTTGTCGTTGATCCAAGTGTTGGTAATCGTGATAGGGTAAGTGGAGTGTGAAAGTTAATAAGTTATTTTCATCAAACTGATGTAAGTGCTGGTTACTTTGTAGCGTGTTAATGACAAACATGGCCGAGACCACCAAGATCATCGCAGAAAGCGCAATCTCAACTTTAATCAATACTTTACTTATTTTCCCTACCCGCTGGTTAGTCGCACCACGACCTCCTTGGCGTAAAATATCGTTGAATTGCCCACTTGTTGCTTTCCAACAGGGTAAAAACCCAGCAATAAAAATGGTACTTAATACGATTATAATCGTCGCAATAATGGTGTCATTGTCAATCGAGAATACCCACCAATACAGTGGTTTGTTGTAGCTTATCTTTGTAAAAATGGGGTTAGTAAGCTGCAATGCCCAAGCTGCAATCAACAAAGCTAACACACCGCTGATAGAACAAATAATCACACTTTCCCATAACATCTGCATGACCAAGCGGTAACGTGGCGCCCCTAATGCACAGCGAATAGCGGTTTCGTTCGCGCGCTCAAGTGCTTTCGATAATAATAAACTGCCAACATTCACACAACTAAGGAGTAAAACAAAGAACGCAGCCCCAATAAGCGCATAAATAGCCGGCATCGTCTGGCTACCGAGCGCTTGTTTTTGTAGGGTATCGACATAGGCGCTAACACCGTAATTACTTTCGGGGTATTGCTGCGATAGTTGAAGCATAATGCTAGCAATCTCTTTATTAGCTGTACTTAATGAGATCTGAGGCTTTAAGTTAGCAATGCCGGCAACATTAAAGTCAGTACCACGCTTAATATAATCGCGCTCAAGAGCAAACCAGATATCGGCGTTATATGGAAAGCTATATCCTTCAGGCATCACCCCTACCACAGTCATGGTTTGGTTATTAACCTGTAATGTTTTACCAATAACCGCCGCGTCTAAGGCAAAATAATCCAGCCATAACTGATAACTAATCATGGCATTATCACGGCTGGTATCCTTTTTTTGTAGCAAACGCCCGAGCAAGGGTAAGGTATTGGTTAACTCTATTCCGCCCGGTTCGATGTTAATCGCCTGTATCCGTTTGGCGGTTTGCTCAATACTAATATTGGCATAAAACTGTTGATAGATAATAAGCGTATCAAAACTATTACTGCGTTGGCTGATTTCGAGTAGATCTGCTCCCTGCAATTGAGAGCCTGCAAACTGCATTCCGTGTAACATTTTATCGATTACGACGATATTTTCGCTGTCAGGAAAGGGCAAGTTTTTAAAAACCAAAGTATTCATGAATGATGCCATGTAGATACTAATGCTTAAACCACAGGTCATCACCGTTAATACTAATGCCGTAAAAGCAGGGGCTTTATACAGCAAACGTAAGGCATATCTGAAATCATTCCACATAATTGTCTGTTACGCTTTTTTTGTTTGTAATTTAGCATCGTCCACGAGCTTGCCATCAAACAACTCAATCACACGCTGTGCAAGGTGAGCGTTAGCAGTATCATGGGTTACCATGCAAATCGTTGCCCCCTGTTCGTGTAATGATTTAAATAAAGACATCACCGCTTGCGCATTTTTAGAGTCTAAGTTACCCGTCGGCTCATCGGCAAAAATGATCGAAGGAGAGCCGACAATGGCACGAGCGACGGCAACACGTTGCTGCTGCCCCCCCGACAGTTGTGACGGATAATGAAAAACGCGATTACCCATGTTCACTTTACTCAACGCTTCATACACTTTTTCTTTTATTTCACGCGCAGAAAACTCTTTTCGGTAGGTTAAGGGTAAGGCGACATTCTCTTCGACGGTCAAATCACTGATTAAGTTAAAAGACTGAAACACAAACCCCATCTCTTTATTACGTAATTTGGCTTTTTCGCTTGCCGACAGGGTATTAACGGACTGCCCCTTTAAGAAAAACTCGCCTTCGGTGCAATCATCTAATAACCCCATAATAGATAAAAGCGTCGATTTACCACAGCCAGATGGGCCTGCAATCGATACAAATTCTCCCTCTAAAATTTGCAAATTTATTGTTGATAACGCGTGTGTTTCAAGCTCTTGGGTATAAAAAACTTTACTGCTATTACATAACTTTATTAGTGGCTTGTCTGCAACTTTACTCATATTCTTCATCCTTAAATTCTGTACAGTACGTCTATTATTTTTATTTTATCTGTTTCATTTTTGTATCGTATTGGCTTTACATTATGTTAATGGTGCGATGCTGACGCCAAGCTGAACTATCGGAGATAATCACTCTATCTCCGCGTTTCAAGCCCGCTTCCAAGGCGATTTCAGAGAGTGAAGCTTGTCCGAACTGCACATTAATGGCATCAGCAAACTGCCCATCGTCGCTGAGTTTATAAACGCGATTAGTACTACTTTTTTTGACAAACACTGGCCGACGTACAAACAGGGTGTTATCGATTTGGGTGATCGTTATACTGGCCTCTATCGACATATCGGGCCTTGCATCGGGGCTTAATTCCCCCTGTACATCCACATCGACCAAAACAATGCCTTGATCTACAGAGGGGGCAATTCGGCTAACAATACCGGTTAATGGATAGTTAAGCGTATTAATATTTACGTGCTGACCAATAATCACCTGGCGCACATCTGACTCAGCAACTTCAAGCTGTGCGTACAGCTCATTTTGTTTACTCAATAGCGATAGATCACTGCCAATATTAATGCGCTGACCAAGCTTAACCGGAACCTGTTGCACGGTGCCGTCGAGGGTCGCTTTCACCTGTAACGCATCCACATCCTGCACGGCGCGTTTTAAAGTATTTGCTAATAGTCGTCGATTGGCTTGATTGGCATTTTGCTGCGCGCTGCGGTTTTCTTTCATCTGCAATAAACGACGTTGCTCATTTTTCCATGATTTCGCTAATTGCGTCACCTCAAGCTGTGAACGCTGATAATCGATGCGAGAAATTGTATTGTTACCTTTTTCAAGTAACTTAGTTTCAGCTTCCAATTTTAACTTCGCACTGTCATAGGCCATTTTGGCCTCTGAAATTAGTAGGACTTGATCGAGTAGCTTAGAAGCAAGCGCGACTTGATCTGCCTTATGTTGCGCAGTGAGCGCTTCAAGCTGCCATTTTAGCGTTTCTACCGATTGCACCAATTTACGATTTTCCAGGTGTAATAAAATATCGCCCTGTTGCACGGTATCACCCGGTTTGACATATATTTTTTCAACTCGTCCTGCCACCTGTGAGGCAACCCAGCGTTCATTGGCAGAGAGCAAGCGCCCGGAGCCTCTTACACGAATGGTAAAATCGCCCTGCTCAACCGAGGCAATTATCAGCGAGTCACGTTGCACACTAAACTGCCCATAGTGACGATTAACAAGCAGGTAACTCATCACCAGTAGCAAGAGAGATATCAGACTCCATAAAACGATTTTTAGGACGCGATAATTTTTTTTAGGCGCGCGAATAATATCCATTTATCGTGTTTCTATTTCAGTTCATTATTGTTTTCAAACCAAGCGTCTAATATGTCTTTACCAAATAGGAACTCTTCATTCATTTGCAGATATAGTAAGACAGAGAAAATGATCACTCCCCAAATGGCTCCCCAAATCAAAAAGCGTTTACGGATCTCTTCATCTTCAACCAGTACAAAAGCGCCCACGAAATAACAGGGAAAAACCATAAAAATCATGATCAACATCCAAAGCGTGTAATTACTTCCATTCATTATCTTATCCCTCCCGCTTAACTATTAAGCGCATTTACGAAAAACGAAAATAACTCGCAATCGCGCCTAGTACAACAATACAGCTAACAAAGAGGTGTGATGTTGCAAATTCACTTAAACTGTCGATATTAACTTGATTAGTGTGCTTGAGCGCTTCGGTTTTATTTTTAGCTTGCACCACATCACCAATGCGTTCAAAACCCTGTTCGATTAATTGATACTTTTCTTCTATAAATGACGGGCTATCAATCTCTAAGACCACTGCCACTTGCTGTTTTTTATATAATTGATAATTGCTCATTAGGTTTTCCTTTTTAACTATTTCAAATGTCTGTCGCATTAGTGTTTTACGTTTAAGAAGGGCCGACACCACCGGATGTACCGCCACTAGCATGAAGATCACTGCTATCATGTGATACCTCACTAAAATTAAGTCGCCCTTTAATTGCCATTATTGCTAAGGGCAAAAATATGAGTGACCCTAACGCGATAATAATCGCCAGTGCCACATTGCCACTAACAAACAGATACACAATGAAAGCGAACAGTGATAAACCAAGAAAGCTGATAAATATTTTCACGCAATACTCCCTATATAAGTTGCCTAAAATGACATATTATAATTTGCAAAAAGCAGACCAAAACATAACGCATTGAAAATAAAGTTATTTTATATTGTTTCATGTTGTATTAACGATTTAACATCCCATTAATGAAACATTAAAATCCCAATAATGGGAAAACCCGCCTCGCTTATAGAATAGATTCCAGAGTCGATTACATGATGCTGTGTTTATCGCTGTTATTGTGCGCTAATACAGCTGGATGGGATGAATCGTTGAAAGCATCTGCGGTTTTTTAGCAATAAAATTAAAGTTACCTGACAAAGGCTCCTTCACCACCACCCTACCATTTGCTTCATTACTTAAATGTCCCTGTTTTATAGCAGCTTTGGCTTTACACTGTTTTTCTTGTCGCCAAACGGGATCAATCGATGATCCACGCATAATCTCTTCGCTGATTGCCCTTGCATAGTCACAACATTGGCGAGCTGTGAAAGTAGTTTCTTGATTTAACTGATTAGCTTGCGCTGTAATAATATAGTGCGGATTCGATTGCGCAGCGCCTGTTACCAACAAGCTATTTATGCAGATTAGGCTAGCGACAACAGTGAGCTTATTCATATTTTCCCTTTATAATATTCGATATACAAAGGGGTAACATGAGCAACAAGTGTTCCAAACCTCAGGCAATTGATTTTAAAGGGTTATTTTTAATTCGACTTTCTGGTGGAAGTTTTTGTCCCAATAATGAATCGTTAATTCCCATTTATGAGAATATTTATTGGTATGATAGATAGTTTTCGGCAGGCAGGTTAATAGATTTCCATCACCTCATAATGAATCGTCTTGCTGGCAATATTAATCGTAATCTCTTGCCCTACTTCAGCTTGATTAATAGCAGCGCCTAGTGGCGAACTCGCCGTCACCACCACCACTGTTTTATCTGCAAAATTAATACTTAAACCACCCGCCGTCGGTGCAAAGAACAACCACTTTTCATGATCGTTATCATCTAATAATCTTACCAGTGCACCCGCTGATACCTTCGTTGGTAGGTTATTAATATTAAGCGCTTTAAAAGCGTTAATATCCTGCGCACATTGCTCAACACGCACCGATTGCCCATGGGCTAAATAGGATGCTTCCAGCGCTAAGGTATCGTATTGGTTCTCGGCAACATTCTCATTATCAGTCGCGGTATCATAGGCCCGTTTAGCTGCATCAACCGCGCATTGATGCACCTCTTCTAAGGTAGCTAATAATCGCTTTAATAATAATTTTTTATTCATGATAAACACCTAACAGGGTAATGATGGAATGTTACTTAGATAGGTGAATATGATGCCGATAAAAGCCTAACAACAACACCAAACTTTGCGATATGTAAGCACGCCACTGATTGTATGCACAGATTTGAGTATTTTATTTTAGGTATAAAAAACTAGCTAAAAACTGGATTATTTAAAAAATAGCGCCCGGAGCGAAACTTGAACTCGCACGCCATTGATCGCATGCACAGATTTGAGTATTTTATTTTAGGTATAAAAAACTAGCTAAAAACTGGATTATTTAAAAAAATAACGCCCGGAGCGAGACTTTAACTCGCACGCAATAAATGATGCACAGATTTTTAAATTTAATTTATTTTAAGCAAAAAAAAAGCCTCGTAACAATACGAGGCTTTTCTAAAATGGTGCCCGGAGCGAGACTTGAACTCGCACGCACAGAATGCACAAGATTTTAAATCTTGGGTGTCTACCGATTCCACCATCCGGGCAAAACTTTAAAACTTGGAGGCGGAACCCGGAGTCGAACCGAGATAGATGGATTTGCAATCCACTGCATGGCCACTCTGCCATTCCGCCAAAATTTATTTTTAAATGGAGCGGCACAAGAGGTTCGAACTCTTGACCCCAACCTTGGCAAGGTTGTGCTCTACCACTGAGCTAGTGCCGCATCTTCATTTAATATCGAAACAGAAACGCTTAACGTTTTCCCTTTCGATGTGGGCGCATTTTAGAGACTTTCTGATTTGAGTCAACACCCTTTGTCACTTTTTTTACTAATTATTAACTGTTCGCTGTTTTTTCAGCCTAAACGATTATTTATTCTACTTTTGATTGCTTAATGCAGGCCAAGCTGCTTTTAAATAAACCACCATTGACCAAAGCGTTAATATGGTCGCAATAAACATAAACGCAAATCCAGCCCACTCCATCTCTTCTGAGTATTGCCAAATCAGTAAAAATAACGCCATCATCTGCGAAAAGGTTTTAATTTTTCCAATTCGTGAAACCGCAACACTGGCACGCTGGCCAATCTCTGCCATCCATTCACGCAAGGCTGAAATGACAATTTCACGACAGATCATGATCATGGCAGGTATTGCTATCCAAATGCTCGCGTAATGCTCAACAATCATAACCAAAGATACGGCTACCATTATTTTATCTGCAACGGGGTCTAAGAATGCACCAAAGGGAGTTGATTGATTTAACTTTCTTGCAAGGTAGCCGTCTAAAACATCAGTGATGCCTGCAAGCCAAAAAATAAATGCGGCCATTGGCGCTGCCCAGACTACCGGAAGGTAATATACGATGACGAAAACGGGAATCAATAGAATTCGAAATCCGGTTAAAATATTGGGAATATTAATCATTAAAAAATCCTTGCTGTCGAAAAGCTATTTTTGCATTTTATTGTTCGCGAATGCAAATAGTTCCCTATTATTTATTAAGGCATATTCAGTGCTTCATGAATATTTTCCGCTAATGAAGCGCTAATACCATTAATTTTAGCTAATTCATCAATACTGGCAGCTTTTACCCCCTGCAATCCACCAAAGTGATTTAATAATAATTGACGGCGTTTTGCGCCAACACCTGGGATCCCTTCTAATGAACTCGTTCGACGCTTTTTATCACGTTGGCCACGATGCCCCGTAATAGCAAAGCGATGTGATTCATCACGAATTTGTTGAATAAGGTGTAATGCTGGCGAATCTGCTGGGATTTCTAATATTTCATGGCTATCTGCTAATATCAGCGTTTCCAGCCCCGCTTTTCGCGTCACCCCCTTTGCAATACCAATTAGTAGAGGGTATTTTTCGGTAAAATTTTCTGAAAGCGAGCTAATAATTGTTTCAGCTTGATTGAGTTGCCCAAGACCACCATCAATAAAAATGATATCGGGGATATTTTCAATGCTTTGTTTTTCTCTAAAGCGCCTCTCTAGTACCTGCCCCATCGCAGCATAATCATCACCCGGTGTAATACCACTGATATTAAAACGTCGATAGGCCGACTTTTTAGCCCCTTCACGATCAAACACTACACAGGAAGCGACGGTTTTTTCTCCCATCATGTGTGAAATATCGTAACACTCCATACGCTTGATAGGCTCTATTAACTCCAGCTTTTCTTCGAGCAACTGATAACGTTGTCGGACATTATTTTTTTGGCTTAGATGTGTTTGTAGAGCCACTGTAGCATTACGTTTAGCCAATTTTACAAATTTTGCCCGCTCACCACGCATCTCCACCTTTAATGTGGTTTTATAACCACAATATTCGCTAAATAAATCCGTAAAGGTAAATCGATCTGCAAAGTCTTCGCTGAGTAATATCTCTTTCGGAATGGCACGCCCATTCTGTCCAGAAAGATAAAACTGGCTTAAAAAGGAGGTAAGCACCTCTTCAGCATTAGAGTTTTTAGGCACTTTAGGGAAGTAGTTTCGGCTGCCTAGAATACGGCCTTGACGAACAAAAAGAAGATGAAAACTAGCAACCCCTCCTTCATATACAAAACCTAAAACATCAAGCTGTTCAATATCGCCACTCACCCACTGTTGCTCTTGTACTTTTTTCAGGGATTGAATTTGATCCCGTCGCAGTGCAGCCTTTTCAAACGCTAATGTTTCACTGGCGGTTTCCATCTCTTCTATTAATACATCAATCACTCGCTGGCTTTTGCCCAACAAGAACTCTGAGGCTAACTCAACTTGATGTGCATATTCCGACTCTTCCATGGCATTAACACAGGGTCCAAGACAACGTTTAAGCTGATACTGTAAACAGGGACGAGAGCGGTTGGCATAGTAACTATCTTCACACTGGCGTATAGGAAATAGCTTTTGCATCAAATGTAAACTTTCTCGCACCGCTCCACCGCTCGGATAAGGTCCGAAATAAGTACCTTTTCGTTTACGGTTTTGGGAACGCACTAATGTTAATTGAGGGTGTTTGTGATCACTTAAAAATAGATAAGGGTAAGATTTATCATCACGCAATAGCACATTGTATTTTGGCATATATTGTTTAATGAAATTATGCTCTAAAATTAATGCTTCTGTTTCAGTATGCGTGACAGTCACTTCAATATTCGCGATATGGCTGACCAGCGCAAGCGTTTTTGGATGTTTTTGTGTGAGACTAAAATAACTACTAAGGCGCTTTTTCAGGTTTTTAGCTTTGCCCACATAAATAATAGTATTTTTACTATCAAACATGCGATACACACCCGGTTCAGTGGTGACTGTTTTTAAGAATTGTTCTGCGCAGAATTGACTCATAAAAAAAAGGCACCTCGTGGCGCCATCTCTATATGCAGTGCGTTAACACACTGCGATAAATATTATTTACCCTTTTTTATAGCGTATCGGCATCTAACATACCGTAACGAATCGCTAAATGAGTAAGCTCTACATCACCATTCACACCCAATTTATCAAATAAGCGATAGCGGTAACTGTTGATTGTTTTGGGGCTTAGGCTTAATTGCTCTGAGATATCCACAACACGTTGCCCTTTGGTGATCATCATCATGATTTGTAACTCACGCTCAGAAAGCACACTAAAAGGATCATCTGAAACAGGCGATATTTGAGATAAAGCCATCTGCTGTGCAATTTCAGGTGCTAAATAACGCTGTCCAGCATTAACAGCACGAATCGCAGCAAGTACTTCATCAGGACCTGCGGCTTTACTTAAATAACCAGCGGCACCAGCTTGCATTACTTTTGAAGGGAATGGATTTTCCGTATGCATGGTTAACATGATAATTTTGATATCTTCATTAATACGCAAAATACGATGCATTGCATCTAAGCCACCAATACCTGGCATATTAATGTCCATTAACACAACATCAGGGTGGTTACTACGGCACCATTTTACGGCATCTTCACCACTTTCAGCTTCACCAATTACTTTCATGCCTCGAACATCATCAATGATACGGCTTATTCCTGTACGTACTAATTCATGGTCATCGACCAGCAGGATATTTATCAAAATTCTTCTCCGCATTACTTGTGCACCATAGCAACAAGTAAAAATTTTTAAGGTCTTGATAATAACGAAAACCAAGCCTTTTTAAAATCAAAAAACATCAGCTCACAGAGCAATTTATTTTTAATTACGTTAAGTATAAGTGAGTTAATGCATTAACTAGGTGAATGTAACATAAAATATAAAATAAAATAACAAAAAGAAAAGTCAGTTTTATGTAACTAACTGTATAAAAAGGGATTTAAAAAGATAACCAGAGAAATATTATTAAAGTAAAGTCAGTGCAAAATTAACAATAATATTTTTAATATCAAAAGTGAAGGAGCTTTGATTTGAGAGAGAGTAATTAACGAGTATTGTGGATCAGTTTTTCATTAAGTCTATTAGCCTCGATTTTTAGAGCGCCACGCAATGTTCATCAAAAGAGTGGCGTATAAAGAAGGGTTAAAAAACATCGCGCCTACGAAAATAAAATAAGATTAATGTAAACACCCAAAAACTACCAATTGCACCACCAGAGGTTGTTGTAGTGCTTGGCTCATTTTTTTCCTGTGGCTTCTTTGAATTATCCACAATGAGAGGCTCTTCAACATTATTAAACATCACATCATTAACAACCACACCACCCGATGTAATATCGGCAAGTGTCAATGTACTACTATTTATCACCTCCCCGCTTTGCGTAACAATATTTTGATTCAAAAGCCCCCCGTCGAGGGTTACCAAACTACCAGCGGCTAAGGTAATATAATTCTTGCTATTATCAGTTCCCTTTACTGAAGTAACTAAGCTATCATCCCCCCCACCAACATTAATAATGTCGATAAGATCGCCCCCTGTTGCAAAACTAAATGTATCCGTTTTACTACCTCCAACTAATGTTTCAATATTGCTAAAGCACATTAGCAGTGTTTCATTTTCACTAGAAATATTACCTTTATTTTCAGCATTAATCTCCCATACCGTATTTTGATTTGGACCAATGATTTTATCGCGACCAGCCTCACCATCAATACAGGCTATCGAGCCTATTATTGGCTTATCGTTCCTCAATGCTTCAACCCTGAAGGTGTCATCCCCAACGCTGCCAGTCACGGCTTCAACACCTTCAACCTCAAGCCCAATCTGTTCAATTTGTAACGTTTTTGGATTTAATAAATATGTATAACCAGGTAAGGCAACATTACTTTTTAATGTATCTAATGAAATTAAAAAATGTGATTTTTGTCCATTTAAGGTGAATGTGCCAAAAGCTTCAGCAATGGATATATTTTCAGGGAAATAATTAAAAGAGATTAAAAATGACATAGGTGCAAGGATTTGGCTCGTTCCATCGACAAAACTCACGGCTAATTCTTCGCCTAAATTATTTATCGCCATGTATACTGTTTCACCCGAGCCCCTAGTCGCCATTAAGCCAATAGTTTGCGATTCACTTCCACTGGCTAACTCTAATGTAGCGTAATCCTCTCCAACAACAGACTCTGCCAGTAGTTGCCAATCCTGAGCAGATAGAGTGACATTATCTGAAGCAAGGATCAGAGTGGTTAAGCTTGAAAGGGTTGTTATAACTCTGTTTTGTTGTGTTTCCAATGGTGCAACAGCATGCGCGCTAAACATGAACAATATGGGAAATAATCCCAGTAACCTTCCCCCATATTCTATAAAACAACTTTTCTTAAAACTTACGCGTGTTCCCATTGCAGAATTTCTCCATTTTAAATTTTATTATATGGCCCATTAATACTTTGAGCGCACAAGCATAATTCATCTAAATTCCTAAAAATATCGACTTACGACTTTAGATTCTTAGATAAGCTACTTGTTATATTGCATCGGTACAAAACGATAATGACCTGTAATTTTATACTCAAAAATCATATCTTCGACTTTTGGTCCGAGGCCTATATTATGAACTATCAAAGGGTTGCCTGTTATAGGATCCACCTTATCGATAACCATACCGATATGAGGTAAATTACCCGGTAACATCCATGTGACGATATCTCCTGTAGAATAATCTGATTTATTACCAGTGACTTTAAAGCTTTCACCATGCCTTGCAAAAAAAGTTTGTAAATTTGGAACTCGGCGATGATCTATATTTTTGTCTGTTGAACTTAAACCCCATATTCTCTTCGAGGGATAGAGGGAAAAGTGAGACTTCATATCTTCATGAACAAGCTTTTGTAAATCAGTACCTAATGCTCGATACGCTCTTATTATCACATCCGTACAGACGCCGATCTCACTTGGTACATCACCATTAGGGTAATTAATTGCGATATACGAACCATCATAGATAACATCATGCTTTGTTCTTTCGATTAAACTAGACACAATCTCGTGATTAAATTCAGAAGCTTGAAGGCTAGCACTTAGCAATAACAAAAGAATGACAATTTTTTTCATAACGTTCCACCAAGCCTTAAACGAAAAATCAAACACAAAAGACAAATAATTTACATTTTACATAGAATACAAGGAAAGTAAGTAGCAGACACGAAATATATTGCCAAGTAGATCAGATAGTTAAATGGATTGGTATGTTCTGAAATTAATAAGACGATTTTAACTTGGTGGATAGCTTGCGATACAAGCAAGCATTAACTTCTCTTTAGACACACAGAGCAGGAGTCTTTGAGCTGATAGATAGCAAAAAGGCACTAACCGTAAAAACAGTTAGTGCCTTTTTTAATGTGGCGGAGGAGGAGAGATTTGAACTCTCGGAGAGCTATTAACCCTCGCTGGTTTTCAAGACCAGTGCATTCAGCCGCTCTGCCACCCCTCCGCAGAACGAGGCGAATAATACCGACTTAAGGGGTTGCTTGTAAAGTAAAAGTTTTAATTTGAAAACTGTTTGCTCGAATATCAAACAACCATAGTAAAAAAAGGGCTAAATACTGCAAAATGAGAGTGGAGCCTGGTACCAAGCGAATAACACTAATACGATTAATTTATTCATCGAATAACAGAATAGGTAACGAGATGCCGTTTTTTATCCGAATAGCTAAAAAGCAAAAAGGCACTAACTGTAAACAGTTAGTGCCTTTTTTAATGTGGCGGAGGAGGAGAGATTTGAACTCTCGGAGAGCTATTAACCCTCGCTGGTTTTCAAGACCAGTGCATTCAGCCGCTCTGCCACCCCTCCGCAGAACGAGGCGAATAATACCGACAACCGCATAAACTTGTAAAGTTAAAAATAACAAAAAAAAACTGTTTGCCGAATAATCCAACAAACAGTTTAAATATACATCAACAGGGTTTACTTAAAGTGGTTTGAATGTGCTTCAGGGTGCTGCTCAGCATGACATTCAAACAAGTATTCAGCCAGTGCGGCTAATACGGTATCATCAGTAGATTTTCCTAATGAATAAGCAACTGTTTTATTATCTACTCTGCGAATCTGTGAACCAGATATAGCTAATCGTTCACGATTAGGCAGTTGCAGATAAATGTTATGCAGTTGTTCTGGGAACTCTGCTTCCTCTTCATCATCAATAAGCAAAGAGATACCAGACGCAGACAGATCTTTAATTTGATAATGTAGCTCTTCGCCCTCTTCATTCACCAAAGAAATAGTTTTATCCGCCGGTAAACGCCATGAGCGTAATTGATCACCCGTTTCAAAAATTTTCGGAGACTTAAGGCTCATGCTAAAATTAGCGAAATCGCCCATTTTCATCTGTACAGGAAAAACTAAGTGGTGATTACCGTAATTAGCCACCAACTGAAGATCATCAGCTAACCCCAACTGAAACAGTAAAGCGTCCTTGCCGCTGGTCCCACCAATATCATACTCTAGATTTTTCTTGTCGCTTTCCGACTCTTCAATATCCATGATCATTTCAGATAACAATTTAAATTCAGCGTCACTTACTTGCAGTTCTTTTGTATCATCGGCCATAGGGCCTCCATCATTCTGTACTTGAAAAATATATTTGGCTACTTTACGACAAATCAAACAATAATTAAGCAATAAATTACATAATTTGACCTTTTGTCTCCAAAAAATGTATTTCGAGGTTAAAAAATAGACCATATACCTCATAAATATTGTTGCATTCAACTCTCTGCTGTATCCTAACGCCTTACTTTTTTTCATTTATACCATTTTCGCTTTTTGGCGAATTCGGTCTTACACATTGCTAGGCAGAATTAAGATGCAAGAGTTATATAATCCAAAAGAGATTGAAGCAAAATTCCAGAAAAACTGGGATGAAAACCAATCATTTAAAGCAACTGAAGATCCATCAAAAGAGAAATATTACTGCCTCTCAATGTTTCCATACCCAAGTGGTAAACTACACATGGGTCACGTGCGTAATTACACCATTGGTGATGTGGTTTCTCGTTACCAACGTATGCAGGGTAAGAATGTGATGCAGCCAATGGGTTGGGATGCATTTGGTTTACCAGCTGAAAACGCAGCGATTAAAAATAATACCGCACCAGCAGGTTGGACATACGAAAATATCGAGTACATGAAGAAGCAACTGAAACAGTTAGGATTTGGTTATGACTGGAATCGTGAATTAGCGACTTGTCAGCCAGAATACTACCGTTGGGAGCAATGGTTCTTCACGAAACTGCTTGAAAAAGATTTAGTATACAAAAAAATGGCAACCGTTAACTGGGATCCAGTTGATCAAACCGTTTTAGCCAATGAGCAAGTGATCGACGGTCGCGGTTGGCGCTCAGGAGCAGTGGTTGAACAGAAACAGATCCCACAATGGTTTATTAAAATCACCGCTTACGCACAAGAACTACTTGATGATTTAGACCAGCTAGATGAATGGCCTGAGCAAGTACGCACAATGCAACGCAACTGGATCGGTCGCTCTGAAGGCATCGAGATGGACTTTAAAGTTGTTGGCTCTGATGAAACAGTATCGGTTTACACCACCCGTCCAGACACAGTAATGGGTGTGACTTACATTGCCGTTGCAGCACAACATCCGCTCGCACTTGAAGCGGGTAAAAATAACCCTGAGCTAGCAGCCTTTAGCGAAAAATGTAAAAACCAAAAGCTAGTGGAAGCAGAGCTTGCGACCATGGCAAAAGAAGGCGTAGATACCGGCCTTAAAGCGATTCACCCAATTACAGGCGAAGAAGTGCCTGTATGGACAGCTAACTTTGTCTTAATGGGTTACGGCTCAGGTGCAGTAATGTCTGTACCAGCACATGATCAACGTGATTTCGAATTTGCTAAAGAATACGGCTTAGACATTAAAGCGGTTATCAAGCCAACAGATAACGAAGTTGATGTTTCACAAGAAGCGTTCACTGAAAAAGGTATTTGTTTTAACTCTGGTGAGTTTGATGGTTTAGACTTTACAGCTGCATTTGATGCCGTAGAAGCAAAACTACAAAGTGAAAACAAAGGTAAGCGTCAAGTGAACTTCCGCCTTCGTGATTGGGGTGTTTCACGTCAGCGTTACTGGGGTGCACCGATTCCAACACTTACATTAGAAGATGGTACAGTTGTGCCTGTGCCAGAAGACCAACTACCTGTTGTACTTCCTGAAGATGTTAAAATGAATGGCATTACTTCGCCAATCAAAGCGGATTTAGAGTGGGCAAAAACAACTTATAACGGTCAGCCTGCAACACATGAAACAGATACCTTTGATACCTTCATGGAATCAAGCTGGTACTACGCACGTTACTGTTCACCACAAAGCGATGAGCAGATGCTTGATCCTGCAAAAGCGAACTACTGGCTACCTGTAGACCAATACATTGGTGGTATCGAACACGCTATTTTGCACCTTTTATACTCTCGTTTTTTCCACAAATTACTACGTGATTTTGGATTAGTAGAGAGTGATGAACCGTTCAAGAAGCTACTAACTCAAGGGATGGTATTAGCAGATGCTTATTACTATGAAGATGAGAAAGGCGGAAAAGTTTGGGTTTCTCCAAGCGATGCAATCACAGAAACCGATGAAAAAGGTAAAGTGATTGCTGCTAAAATGGCCAATGGTCAAGAACTTGTGTTTGATGGCATGTGTAAAATGTCTAAATCAAAAAATAACGGTATTGACCCACAGGATATGATTGATAAATACGGCGCAGATAGCGTGCGTTTATTTATGATGTTTGCAGCCCCTGCTGAGCAAACGCTTGAATGGTCAGATTCTGCACTTGAGGGCTCACTACGTTTCTTAAAACGTTTATGGAAAGTGGCTAATGATCATGTAACAGCAGGTGAAGTTGCTGCGTTAGATGTTAAAGCGCATAACGATAAGCAGAAAACACTGCGTCGTGAATTGCACAAAACCATTAGTAAAGTAACGGATGATTTAGGCCGTCGCCAAACCTTTAATACTGCTATCGCATCGGTAATGGAACTGATGAACAAAGTAACTAAAGCACCGACTGCTGATGCACAAGATCGTGCCATCATTCAAGAGGCATTAGTTGCTGTTGTTAAGCTACTTTCTCCTATCACACCGCATATTTGTGCAGAGCTATTTGAAGCATTAGGTGAACAGGGTGATCTATTAACGACGGCATGGCCAAGTGTTGATGAAAGTGCATTAGTTGAAGATTCAAAACTGATCATTGTACAAGTAAACGGTAAGTTACGTAGCAAGCTAACGGTTGCTGCCGATATCACGAAAGAGGCTGTTGAAGCACTTGGTTTAGCGGATGAAAACGTGGCTAAATTTACCGATGGTAAAACCGTACGTAAAATTATCTATGTACCGGGTAAGCTACTAAACATAGTGGCTAACTAGAAAGCTAAAAGCTAGAAAGCTAGAAAGCTAGAAAGCTGGTTTTTCCAGCCTTCTAGCCCTTCAGCCTTCCCTATTTCTATTTATAAGGCTAATTATGAAAACGTTACTTAACGCTTTTAAAACACTCATCATACTTTCCTCTCTCTTACTTTTATCCGGTTGTGGGTTTCATTTAAAACATAATGATGGTTTAGTTGAAAAATACCCACAAATTCTCTTACAAAGCGCCTCCAACAGTGAATTAACACGCTTAATTAAACTCAGGTTACGTGGTGCTGGCATTGAGTTAGTTAACACCCCTTCTGATGATGTCGCTATTTTAAAAGTCGGTGGAGAACGTCGCTCTTCACGCACTATCTCTCTGTATTCAAATGCACAAAATGCAGAGCAAGAATTAGGTTATAACCTTAGTTACTCTATACAAAGTCCCGGCTATGAAGCACAAGACTTTAGCGTAAACCTTTATCGTGACTTCTTAGATAACCCCGCTCAGGCACTTGCTAAATCTCGGGAAGCAGAGCTATTAACACGAGAGCTTCGTGCCATTGCTGCCGATCATATTATTAATACTATGCTTAGTTTAGATAATAAAAATAGTGCAGCAATAGACAACTAGGCAGTGAAATAGATGCGCATCTACCCAGAGCAACTTAAACAACATATTAAGCAACAACTACCTCGTTGTATTCTTCTTTTTGGCGATGAGCCTTTGCTGACGCTAGAAGCAGAAGACCTGATCAAACAGGTTGCGAAATCTCAAGGCTATCTGGAAACATTTAGCTTTAGCCTTGATGGAAATTTTGATAAAGATAGCATCTATTCTCACCTACAAAGCTTATCGCTATTTTCTGAAAAAAAGATATTGTCGCTAACGCTCTCTAAAACCAGCAAAGAAAGCACTGCTTTTTTACGCGAGATTGCGCCACTTTTAAACGATGATATTTTATTACTTTTACAAGGCCCTAAGCTTAATAATCAACAGCTAAACGGAGCTTGGTTTAAGGGATTAGAACAACAGGGGGTATTTGTAGTCACTAACGCCCCCTTACCGCAGCATTTCCCACAATGGATTTATCAACGCTTAAAGTCACTCGCGCTAAACGCGAACAAAGAAGTCATCGATTTTCTTTGCGTGCACTTTGAAGGTAATCTTTTAGCGGCTAAACAAGAGTTTGAAAAACTCGCATTGTTATATCCAAAGCAAACCCTCAACCTGCATCAAGTTGAGCAATCAATCACCACTCATAATCACTTCTCGATTTTTCAATGGCTAGACAGCTTATTGGAAGGTGATAAAGTACGCAGCCAACGCATTTTAAAGCAACTGAAAGCAGAAGGTACAGAGCTGTTACTGCTTAGCGCAACCCTAAGCAGTGAGATACAAAAACTCCTCAAATTAAGCTATCAAGAAAAAAGCACCCCACTCGCGCAGTTACTTAATCAACAGCAGCCGAAAATTTGGGCAAGCAAGCAAGCTCTAATGAGTAAAGCGTTGAAGCGCTTAAATACGCGACAATTAGAGCAACTTATCATTCAGTGTGCAGAGTTAGAGATCATAGTAAAAGTTGAAAATAGCGCAGATGATTGGCAAAAGCTGACATTAATAGCAAGTGCATTTTATGCATAATTTATTTAAAGTTAAGTCTTCTTTAATAAAACGATTGGTATAAGCAAGATGACTCACTACTTTGATGTTTCGCTATTATAGCAATGGAAATTAGAAAGTGATCTCGTATTACGTAGGAAAGGTTTGTACTACCAAGGCGTGATATGCAGAAGTTAGTTGTTCTCCCTTCAAAACTCACACCACAGGTAGTGTAAATTTTAACAAGTAGGACTGATCACCTTTTTAATTCTTTTGGTATTATACCAATTCCGCTAATATAGTGATCAAATATTACGCAGGAAAAAGTAGTTAATTCAAGGCGAAAATTGATGTAAATGGTTGTTCACTTTACGAAATTTTTAACGCTGAAATAGCTTCTTTTAACCAGTGAGATTGATCAGTTATTTAGTGGATTTGGTATTACTGCGGGTATAAAAAAGCCCCTGCATACCAAGTAAACAGAGGCTTTATCAAGTAAGTGACTTGATAGCAAAACAAGTCACTAAAATTGCCACTTACCTTATAAGTGATAACTCACTTTATTTGATTGCTAATAGCTCAACTTCAAATACTAGTGTTGAATGTGGGCCAATAGCTGCACCAGCACCACGTTCACCGTATGCAAGTTCAGATGGAATTGCTAATTTGAATTTCGAACCAACAGGCATTAATTGTAATGCTTCAGTCCAACCAGCGATAACACCGCCTACAGGGAACTCTGCAGGTTGACCACGTTCAACTGAACTATCAAATACAGTGCCATCGATTAGAGAACCGTGGTAATGAACGCTTACTGTAGATTCTGCAGTTGGTTTTTCGCCTTCACCCATCGTAATTACTTCGTATTGAAGACCAGAATCAGTTACCTGAACGCCCTCTTTCTTGGCATTTTCAGCTAAGAATTCAGCGCCAGCAGCACCTAAAATTTTAGCTTGCTCTGCAGCGGCTTCTTGCATACGTGCAGAAATAGTTTGAAATGCAGCTTGAAGCTCTTCTTGAGAAACTTTACTTTCTGCGCCAGCAAATGCATCAGCAATACCCGCAGCAACAGCAGAGATATCTAAGCCTTCAAATGGTTGTGCGCGAAGTTGCTCGCCCATTTGTAGACCAATACCGTAGCTTGCTTGTAGTTCTTGAGTGTTTAATTGTAGTTCAGACATGTTTCTCTCTTTTCATTTTAAGTGTTAGATAATTAATAGATGGGGAGCAAAATTAACTTTTAAAGGGTTATTTAAAATTATTTACGTTTTTATTGTTTTTATTGTTTTTATTTGCTGAGCAATACCAGCTGTCACCACCGTCACATGATTAGCCAAGCTAGCGACCTGTTGGTTAAGCTCTCCTAACTTATCAGCATAAACACGCATCAACTTAGTTTCACCAATCAGCCCACATCCTACCTCTCCTGTGACAATAATGATAGGAGCCTGCAATGTTTGGAGTTGTTGAATAAACTGTTGTTTAATCTGTTCATACTCGGCTACACAGCGCTTTAAAGGCTTATCTTGAGAAAGATACCAGCCTACCCAAGTTGATAAACATTCAATTAATATAGGCTGTTTAGACGAACCATAGTGCTGTAAAAAATGCGCTAATGTTTTAGATTGATAATCAAGTTCACAAGTAATGATGTTTCGATCGCGATGCAGTTGATGCCTAGCTATACGGCATTTGGTTTCTTCGCCAAGCGCAAGACTGGTGGCGATATAGATAGCATGTTCTTGATCAGAGTCTTCTCGCCATTGCGTTAACAAGTTTTCAGCTACCGCACTTTTACCACTTCGTACACCACCAATCACTAAATGTTTCATTTGCTTTCCTTTTAAAGGATAAAAAAATACCATCACAAGGATGGTATTTTTAATAGTAATCAAAATATGCACTTATTTAGCAGCCATTACAAAATAATTTACGCTAAATGTTCAAAAAACTAAAATGACGAGTTATTTTTGAAAATATAAGCACAAGTAATTTTTGAGCACCCCTTACTTATTTGCTTAAATCATCAAAAAAGTTTTTTAAATGATTTAAAAAACCATCTGATTTTGGTTTATGCTTTTTCGGGCTTGAAGAACAAGTCGTTTCAAACTCTTTGAGTAACTCACGTTGCTTAGCAGAAAGTTTCACAGGCGTTTCAACAATCACTTTACACATTAAGTCGCCAGTTGTGTGACTACGTACTGATTTAACCCCTTTATTACGCATACGGTACATACGGCCAGTTTGCGTTTCTGCCGAGATTTTAAGTTTTACACGGCCATCAAGGGTCGGTACTTCAATCTCACCACCCAGTGCAGCTTCGGTGAAACTGATCGGCACTTCACAGTATAGGTTATTACCATCACGCACAAACACTTCATGCTCAAGCACGTTCATTTGTACGTATAAATCGCCTGCAGGTGCGCCATGCTCACCAGCTTCCCCTTCACCACTCAAGCGAATACGATCCCCTGTATCAACGCCAGCAGGGATTTTTACATTAAGCTTTTTACTGCTTTCGTAACGTCCTTCACCATGGCATTTATTACAAGGATCAGTAATTATCTTACCTTTACCACGACAAGTCGGACAGGTTTGGTTTACCGCAAAGAAACCTTGTCGCATCTGTACTTGACCTTGGCCATGACAGGTACCACATGTTTTACTTTCTGTCCCTTTCTTGGCGCCAGAGCCATTACATTGTTCACAGTGAACCAGTGTCGGGATCTCAATCTCTTTAGAGATACCATGTACAGCTTCTTCAAGCGTGAGTTCCATATTGTAGCGAAGATCTGAACCCTGTTGTGCTCGTTGCTGACCACCACGTCCACGACCTCCGCCAAAGATATCACCAAAGATATCGCCAAACTGATCGCCGAAGTCACCACCACCAAAGCCTCCTTGGCCTTGTTGGTTAACGCCTTCATGACCATATTGGTCAAACGCTGCTTTTTTGTTTGGATCGCTAAGAATCTCGTATGCTTCTTTTACTTCCTTGAATTTCTCTTCAAGCGCATCATCCCCTTTCGTTCTATCCGGGTGATATTTCATTGCAAGGCGCTTATACGCCTTTTTAATTTCTTTATCTGTTGCGCTACGGCTAATACCAAGCACTTCATAACAATCACGTTTTGACATTTTTAGTTCTCAAACCTTTTATACAAATCACAGTAAGTGGCAGGACTAAGCCATTTATGTTTACTACAAATCCAAGTAGTAAGCTTAAATGGCAACGACCAACGTATTTACCATACAATAACGCGGATTATAGAGAACTCTATAACCCGCGTCATTCATTAAATAATGAACCTACCTTTTATCTACAGCGCCCTCTTAGCGATAGCGCATTAAAGTAGAGGCGAGTTAATTACTTTTTATCGTCTTTCACTTCTTCAAACTCAGCATCAACGATATCATCATCTTGCTTTGCTTGCGCTTCAGGTTGCTCAGCACCGGCTTCACCAGCTTGTGCTTTTTGTTGTGCAATTTCAGCTAGTTTTTGTGACGCTTCTGCAAGTGCAGTTGTTTTCGCTTCAATTGCTTCTTTATCTTCACCTTTAGTCGCTTCTTCAAGGTCCTTTAAAGCAGCTTCAATTTTCTCTTTCTCATCTGCAGGAAGTGCATCACCAGCTTCTTCGATCTGTTTCTTAGTTGCATGAACCATTGCATCAGCTTGGTTACGAGCAGTTACTACTTCTTCGAAAGCTTTATCAGCTTCAGCATTTGCTTCAGCATCTTGAACCATTTGTTCAATCTCTTCATCGCTTAAACCAGAGCTAGATTTGATCGTAATTTTTTGCTCTTGGTTAGTATCTTTATCTTTAGCAGATACGTGTAAGATACCATCAGCATCCATATCGAATGTTACTTCGATTTGTGGCGTACCACGTGTTGCCGCACGAATACCTTCAAGGTTGAATTGACCTAGAGATTTGTTATCACTCGCACGTTTACGCTCACCTTGTAAAATGTGGATTGTTACCGCGCTTTGGTTATCTTCAGCCGTTGAGAATGTTTGCGATTGTTTCGTTGGGATAGTTGTATTTTTGTCGATAACCTTAGTCATCACACTACCCATTGTTTCAATACCCATTGATAACGGAGTCACGTCTAATAATAGAACGTCAGTTTTGTCACCAGAAAGTACTGCACCTTGAATCGCAGCACCCATTGCAACTGCTTCATCAGGGTTAACATCTTTACGTGCTTCTTTACCAAAGAACTCTGCAACTGCTTTTTGTACTAATGGCATACGTGTTTGACCACCAACCAAAATTACATCGTTAATTTCACCAACAGAAAGATCAGCATCTTTCAGAGCGATACGCAGAGGCTCAAGTGTTGCTTTAACCATGTCTTCAACTAAAGACTCAAGCTTAGAACGTGTAATTTTAACATTCAGATGTTTAGGGCCTGTTGCATCTGCAGTGATGTAAGGCAGGTTAATTTCTGTTTGTTGTGCAGAAGAAAGTTCAATTTTCGCTTTTTCAGCTGCTTCTTTAACACGTTGCATCGCAAGTGGATCGTTGGTTAGATCGAAACTTTGCTCATCTTTAAATTGTTGAACGATGTAGTTGATTAGACGGTTATCGAAATCTTCACCACCTAAATGCGTATCACCGTTTGTTGCTAATACTTCAAATGTTTTTTCGCCATCTACTTCATCAATTTCGATGATTGAGATATCGAATGTACCACCACCTAAGTCGTATACAGCAACGGTGCTGTCGCCTTTTGCATTGTTAACACCGTATGCAAATGCAGCTGCTGTAGGCTCATTGATGATACGTTTAACATCAAGACCTGCGATACGACCAGCATCTTTCGTTGCTTGGCGTTGTGAGTCATTGAAGTAAGCAGGTACGGTAATTACTGCACCAGTAACTTTCTCACCGAGGTAATCTTCGGCAGTTTTCTTCATTTTCTTTAATACTTCAGCAGAAATTTGCGGCGGCGCCATTTTTTCACCGTGCGCTTCTACCCATGCATCACCGTTATCTGCTTTGATGATTTGGTAAGGCATGATTTTAAGGTCACGTTGCACTTCTTCATCTTCAAAACGACGACCGATAAGACGCTTAATTGCGAAAAGTGTATTTTTAGGATTCGTTACAGACTGACGTTTAGCAGGTTGTCCTACTAATGTTTCGCCATCGGTGTAAGCGATGATTGAAGGAGTGGTACGCTCACCTTCTGCATTTTCAATAATTTTAGCTACATCACCATCCAATACAGATACACATGAATTAGTTGTACCTAAGTCAATACCGATAATTTTACCCATTTTATTTCTCCACACTTTATATGTTTTGTTTGGTTAATGGCTTCGCTTTTTAACATGATGTTTTAAGCTTTTGCCCTTAAGATAGTTAATATATGAGGGGCTATTTTTTACTTTCAAGGGAAAATAGTAAAAAAAATTGATTTATTTTAAAAATAAAAAAAGGCACTTAAATAAGTGCCTTTAACGGTAACGCTGTTTTACTTTCTAACTACGCAGAAGCAACCATTACCATTGCTGGGCGGATAATCTGCCCGTTGTATTCGTAACCTTTTTGCATAACAACAACTACTTCGTTGGCAGCTTTGCCTTCGATTTTTTGCTGGCTAACAATTTGGTGTTTGTCAGGATTCGCTTGCTCACCCACTGGGTTAATTTGCATAATCCCCACTTTTGCAAATGAGTCGATCATTGATTTAAGCGTCAGTTCAACACCTTCCGCCATTTTAGCTAATGCTTCATTATCTTTATCGATATGGCTTACCGCCATTTCCAATGAATCTGCAACGGGTAAAAGCTCTTCCGTAAAGCGCTTCAGTGTGCGTTTTACTTTGCTTTCTGCATCAATGCCCGCTTTACGAATTTCATTTTTAATAGCCGCTTGCTTTAGCGCTTCTTGAGCGGCTAACTCTTTTTCAGTAGCGGCTAATTTTTCTTCTGTAAGTGCTAATTTCTTGCCTAGCTCTTCGATCATATTCGCTTCTTGCTCAGTTGGCTCCTCAACCTCTTCTGGCTCAACTAATTCAGCTTCTACAGTAGATTCTGTCTCAGTCACGGTTTCTTGCTCTTCACCTAATACGGTTTCAATCGCTTCTTCAACACTTACTTTCTGTTCTTCGCTCATTTTTTAATCCTAATCTGCTATAAATTGAAAATTTTATAGGGGTATTATGGGGATTCAAACAATAGTTTCAAGTGTGTTAATAAAATCATTTAAACAAGTTATACTTGTTGTTATCTAAACGCTTTATTAATAAGGTTATTATGAGCACTTCACAAACTGATTTCAGTGAATTTAAAACCATTGGTTTGATTGCCAAAGCACAGCATGCAGGGGCACAACAAACGTTACAATCGCTTTACGATTTTTTACAACAAAAAGGCCTCACAGTGATTGTTGATAAACGTGTAGCCTCTGAAATCGATGCCCAGAAAGTCGTTAGTAATAACCTAGTGGGTATCGGCAAGTCCTGTGATTTAGCCATAGTGATCGGCGGTGATGGCTATATGCTTGGAGCTGCACGTGTTTTATCTCGCTTTGATATTGCAGTAATTGGTGTCAACAGAGGCAACTTAGGCTTTTTAACGGATCTTGATCCTGACGATTTTGAAGCACCTCTTTCAGAAGTACTTTCAGGAAAATACCTAGTCGAAAAACGTTTTTTATTAGAAGCGCAAGTGCATAGCCATGGTCATATGAAAAGTCGCAATACCGCCGTTAATGAAGCAGTGCTTCACCCAGACAAAATTGCACATATGATCGAGTTTGAAGTGTATGTTGACGATAACTTTATGCTAAACCAGCGTGCTGATGGGTTGATTATTTCCACTCCAACTGGTTCAACTGCTTATTCGCTTTCTGGTGGAGGTCCTATTTTAACGCCAAACTTGGATGCCATTAGCCTACTGCCTATGTTTCCGCATGCACTCAATAGTCGCCCAATTGTCATCGATGCGAACAGCACGGTACGTTTGAAAATTGCGGAAAGCAATAATTCTGAAATGCAAATTAGTTGTGATAGCCATGTGAACTTATCAGTATTACCCGGTGATGAAGTCCTGATCACAAAGACCGCCCACCAGCTAAAATTAGTACACCCTAAAAACTATAACTACTTCCATGTATTACAGAATAAACTGGGGTGGGGAAATAAATTTTTCTAATTATCTAACGTCACTCAATAGTAAGGCAGATTAACGTGCAGTCACCAGCAATTGGCTTTTTAGGTGGTAGTTTTGATCCCATTCATAACGGACACCTGCTACCCGCTATCGAGGTAGCACAGCAACTACAATTACAAACACTATTCCTGATGCCAAATCATATCGCGCCACATAAAGCAACTAGCCACTGTAGCGCGACGCAACGTGCAACAATGGTTTCTTTAGCAATTAAGACTACCCCTACCCTCCACATTGATACTCGCGAACTTAAGCGCGATTCAGCGAGTTACACCTTTGAAACATTAAAGGAGATCCGTACTGACTACCCCGATTCTCCAATCTGTTTCATCATGGGAATGGATTCATTACTTAGTTTTGATAGTTGGTATCAATGGCAAGTTATTCTTGATTACTGCCACCTTGTTGTGTGTGCTCGCCCAGGCTGGAAGGGTGAATTTAATAGCAATATACAAGCCTTATTAAATGCTCATCAAACCGTTGAGGTGGCCGACTTACATCTTTTTAAATCGGGCAAAATTTATTTTCAACAAACCGTGCAGTTTGATATCTCATCGACACAAATTCGCCATAATATAAAACACGATATCAGTATTAAAGAATTAGTACCTAAACAAGTTGCCGACTATATTTACCAGCACCAACTTTATCGATAAGGGAAAACAATGCGCACGTTAATCGTTATTTTACTGCTTGGTTCATTACTCGCTACAGCCACTCACGCGACTCCCCCTCCCACACCTCAACAGACAGCAATCTATAGCAATAATGAAATCCATCATCCTGTCTGGGCTAAAAATGCCATGGTCGCAACGCAGGAAGCGTTAGCAACACAAATCGGTGTGGACATATTACAGCAAGGTGGTAATGCTGTTGATGCAGCGGTTGCGGTTGGTTATGCACTTGCAGTGACATTACCACGCGCAGGTAATCTCGGCGGTGGCGGTTTTATGCTGGTTTACTTAAACAAACAGCAAAAAGCGATTGCTATCGATTATCGAGAAAAAGCCCCCGCAGCGGCAACTCGTAATATGTATTTAGATGAAAATGGCGACGCACAAACTGAGCTATCACGCTTTCATGGGCTTGCCGTTGGTGTCCCAGGGACTGTGATGGGACTTGAGTTTGCTCGTAAAAAATATGGCACATTAAGTCGAGAGCAACTAATTAAACCTGCTATTAAGTTAGCCAGTGAAGGGGTTCTTGTTAGCCCTGATTTGGCCAACTCACTCAACCAAGCAAAGCCACGCTTGAGTAAATGGTCAAGCAGCAAAGATATATTTTATAAACAAGACGGTGAAAGCTATCAGGTAGGTGAACGATTAAGGCAAACTGATTTAGCAGCAACACTTCGCTTGATCAGCACTCAAGGAGAATCGGCATTTTATCAGGGCGAGGTGGCTAAACAAATCAGCAAATCGGTACAACAAGCGGGAGGGTTAATCACAGTTGAAGATATGAAAAATTATCGAGCTATTGAACGTGAGGCCGTCAAGGGAGATTATCGAGGGTATCAAGTGTTATCGATGCCACCTCCATCATCGGGAGGCATCCATATAGTGCAACTACTGAATATGCTCGAACACTACCCACTTACAGATTATGGCCACAATAGCGCACAAAGCATTCATATTATGAGTGAAACGATGCGCCGAGCTTATGCAGATCGCGCGCGCTACTTAGGGGACAGTGATTTTGTTAAGGTACCGATTAAACAGCTAACTTCGAAGCAGTATGCCCAACAACGCATTAAAGATATCAACCTCGAGTATGCTACAGATAGCAATAGCATCAGTGCAGGAAAAGTCGCTCCCTATGAAAGCGATCAAACTACTCACTTTAGTATTGTTGATCGCTGGGGAAATGCGGTATCAAATACCTATACGCTCAATTTTAGTTATGGAATGGGTATGGTTGCACAGGGTACAGGGGTCTTACTCAACAATGAGATGGATGATTTTTCCGCAAAGCCCGGAGAGCCAAATGGTTATGGGTTAATCGGTGGAGAAGCGAATGCGATTCAAGCAAATAAACGCCCACTTAGCTCAATGAGCCCAACCATTATTTTAAAAGATAGGCAGCCATTTTTAGTGACTGGCACCCCTGGTGGTTCAAGAATTATTACCACGACACTGCAGGTTATTGTTAATGTAATTGATCATGAAATGAATATTGCCCAAGCAACAGCCTCTCCACGTTTTCACCACCAATGGTTACCAGATTATATTCGTTACGAACAAGGGGTTAGTATCGATACGATAAAGTTATTAAAAGCAAAGGGGCATAAACTAAAACAACAAACAACCATGGGGAGCACTCAGACGATCATGCGCCTTAAAGATAGTTTACTCGGTGCATCTGATCCTCGAACCCCCTCCGCATTGAGCCTCGGGTATTAAAAATGATAGGCGAGTGAGATAGAACCGAAACGTGATGACTCTGTTTGTCCCTCATATTCATCACTACTATTTACTAAGGTAAACAGTAAAGAAATATCATAAAGGTTGGCCACAAGCCCAGCTGAAAAAGTAAACTGAGGATGGATAAGATCTACACTGTGACTATCTTGAAAAGTATTACCATCAATGAATATATCATTGGCAACATAAGAAGCGGAAGCATTTGCAAAGAGGTACCAACCGAAAGGAGATGGCCTAAAACGGTTAAACTTTTGTATTGGAAATACAGTCGAGGAAGAGAAGTTATGAGTTAATTGTTGCCCAAAACGAAAACCAATCCCCGTTGCGATGTCACTGCGTAAATTGCCTAATCCACCATCAATACCAGTTAATAAATCAAACTCCCCAATGCTAATAGGCATATCATAAACACGCCATGTTCTTCGCAGCTGAACACGAAAAACAAATTCATTATTGATTTGGTTATCCCAGCCTTGTGGCTTCTTACCACCAGTTAAATCATGAACAAAAGACTGAACAAACTCGCCTCCAGCAACGGGGCCAACAGCCCCTAGAATAAGACCAAACTCATCCATATTTAAGTCCGAATAGGATGCAACATTAACATTCCAACCGAGTAAACCGACATAGGGAGCATCCTCTTCCACTAGCTTATGCGTTTCTAAGTCAATTGCCGTTTGAATTGCCTGTCCAATACTATAATTAATGCGATATTTTCTCTCTTTAAGATCATTAATGGGTGTTTTAAAGGCGAGATAGGCAAGCCAATCAGGCAATACTTTGTGATCAAGCGCGGTTAGATTATCGTATCCCCAATCAATAAAAAGACCATTGCTGTAACCACCATCTTCATGCACATACATATCATTTTCAAGCGTCAAACCAATATAAGATGATGAGTTTGCAAGTGCAGTTATAGGTACCATGAGTGATAGATATACATAAAAAATGATGCGCATCGCCCCTCCTTTATTCGAACTTTTTAGTGATCATTACAACCATAAACCTGTGTGTTATTAATTAATGAAACAAGCAATCTATCAATAGTGGCTCAACAAACTGTTTAATTTGTACTTCGTCTCCCTGTAACGTCCCCCCATATTGCATAGTGCGCGTTTTAGGGCCGGCTTTTTTTCTGTTTTTTATCATGATGATATTTGATTTAACCTCACCAGCAATTGAGACTTGTAAAATGTAATGTTGCGATAAAGAAGCTTTCTGAATCGGCTCTCCAATAAATGCACAGCCATGAATAGAAAGATCGCTCAAGTATCCCGTGGAACATATTTTCTTAGTCTCAGGATTAACTAGTTTTGCATTAATATGAATGGGTAAACGCTGATCTTGGCGCAATGGCGCTAACTGAACTTGTTGAGGGTAATCCAGTAGTATCCAGCGTCCTGCAATGCTCATTAATTTCTGTATATTTGACTGAAAGGCAATCAGGTTAGCATCAGGATTTTTGGTGCTCATTAAGCGCACAATCACTTTCTGACCTTCTCGTATATATTGCTTTGCACTCAGCCAGTCACTCCCAGTCCCCATAGCAACAATGACAGACATATTTGGATCAACTCCGATAAGCCTTGTTTTTAAACGAATCGGTTGGGTTGCGGTAATTATCTGTAGGTGTACCTCTGTATCACAAGATATTTTATCTAAATAACTGTAATTATCATTATTATCAGCCACGTACACTCCTCATTATTTATAACAAGTATAGTGACTAAATTAACTTTATCCCTGTCAGGACATATCAGTGAATGATAAATTTGTGAACAATATTCAGATATAAATTATTAGCTTTCATGCAAATAGATTAATTTGTGCCAAACTAATAAAACATCACAAAACATCAATTAGGTCTAACAGTATGTCTCAATTTTTATTTCAAGACGAGGTTGAAACACCAGTGACATCGATCCCCGAATCAACCACAAACAAATTAGAAAAGTGCTGGCATATCTTAATTGTTGATGATGAGCCGGCCATCCATGATGTTACTCAATTAGTTTTAAAGAACAGTGTGATACTTGATCGAAAGCTAGTTTTACACTCAGCCTATTCAGCACAAGAGGCTAAAACTCTTTTGCAGTCTGATATTCAATTTTGCATGGGATTTATTGATGTTGTTATGGAAAATGATCATGCGGGATTAGATTTAATAAATTGGATACGTAAGGATCTTAAAAACAACTCAATTAGGCTAATTTTACGCACAGGTCAAGCAGGAACAGCCCCCGAAGAGAGTGTTATAAGCCAATATGATATCCATGACTACAAAACAAAAACCGAACTCACACAACGTAAAATGACCACCTGCGTCTATTCGGCAATACGAAGCTACCGAGACATCAGTACAATCTCTAAAAGTCTTGATGCTTTCAAAAAACTCATCGCCTCGTCCACCAGTATTTTAAAAGTAGACAAAATAAGTGAGTTTGCATCGGCAGCACTGACTAATTTACTCTCACTAATGGGACTTGACAGTTCATCAGTTTACATTGTACGCCATGAAGTGGATCTGTTTAATAATATTGAAGAGACCTATCTAGCTTGCAGTGGCAAGTTTGGTCAAACCCCCGATAATATAGAAAATATGAGCGATACGATTAAAAGAAAAATTAATCAGGTGTTTACCACAAAGGGTAATGAATTTACCGACAGCTACTTTATTAGTTACTACAAAACTTCTCATGATGCATCAGCAGTTCTCTACATTGAATTTAATAGTCCGCCAACCGGCTTCCAAAGTAATTTAGCAGAAATTTTTTCAACTAATGTGGCGTTAGTATTAGAGAGTTTAGTGCGTCACCAACAGTCTGAAACCAATCAACGCGAATTGATGTACATTTTGGGCGATGCAATTGAAGCGCGCAGTAAAGAAACAGGAGCACATGTAAAACGAACCGCCCTACTCTGCTACCTTCTTGCACAAAAATTAGAGATGCCAGAAGCCTTTTGCGATGCAATCAAGGCGGCAGCACCATTACATGATATCGGAAAAATAACCGTTCCCGAGCGTATATTACATAAACCAGGAAAGTTAGATGCCGATGAATGGGAGATTATGAAACAGCATGCAGAAGCTGGCGGTGCAATGCTTGCTCGCTCTGCATTACCAATTGCACAACTTGGAAAAACGCTAGCGCATTATCACCATGAGAACTGGGATGGAAGTGGTTACCCGGATGGATTGGCCGGTGAAAATATTCCTATCGAAGCAAGGATAATGGCTCTGGTCGATGTAATTGATGCGTTAGGCTCAAAACGTTGCTATAAACCACAATGGGAAGAGTCTGAAATTCTACATTTTATTAAATCAGAGCGTGGCCTTAAATTTCAACCTGTTTTAGTTGATATTGCCGAAAAACACTTTTCTGAAATAATGGATATTCGTAATAAATACCCAGATTAAAAAACAATTACGTGACTTTATCGTGATGTAAATATAAGGGGGAAGCGATCTCACTTTTATGCGATGAATAGATACATTCATTTAATGTATTTTATAATGTTATTTTTTCATTAAGATTATTTTATGCGTTTTCTGGCTACTGTTTTTTTCTTCTGCTGTTCACTACTGCTCCCAATAAAAAGCTTTGCCGAACGAAGTACCCTTTATTCAGTAAACACGGGGTCATTTTTGTTCCATTTAGTTCCCTTTGATACCGATTCCAATCAATATTTTGATAATCGATATTTCTCTATTGAACGTAAGTTTAGTAAAGATTCGGATTATAGCTTATTCGCAGGTAGCTTTTTAAATAGCCAAGCTAATCGTTGTATGTTGCTCGGTGTACGAAAAGATTGGTATCAAGTAAATAATCGTTTAGTTATAAAAGGAGTTTACTCCTATGCTGGCGAATTTTTCTTTGATGCTTTTGACGACTGTGGTGAAGGCGGTGTTTACAGAACCAGTAAAGAAAATACCGGTGTTGCTTTCGCCCCTTATATTTATCATGCAGCTCAATATAACTTTAACGATCATTTCGGTGTTGAAGCTGGCTTTATTCTCCCCCTTATCTTTGTCATGAGTGTGCAATGGTCATTTTAAGCAGTTGCCATGCTTGTGCTTAAAACAAATGGCTACCTTGTCTGCCAGATGTAGCCATTATCTGACACATCCTATTTTGCACAGGCCAGCGTTTCTCGCACCATAAAGGCGCGATGAGCTCTGTTAATTTCGCCGTTGCCGAGGTGCGATGGTAAACCACATCAAGCGGTGTTTGTTGAATAAGTCTCACCGCAGACTGACTATATTGCTCTAATGATAATGTTTTTAACCGATTAGCATGCCAAGACTTTTCCATCAATGCGCCACGCACCACATGCAAAGGATGTAATTTCAACCCATCAACACCAACATCAACAACTTTTCTCAAGGTTTGTTGGTAATCGCTATCAGACTCATTCGGTAAGCCTAATATAAGATGGGTACATACTTTAATTCCCCGCGCGCGTGCTTTACGTGTAATATTTTCATACTCGCTAAACCCATGCCCTCTGTTAATGCGTTTTAGTGTTTTATCATTAGCTGTTTGTAGCCCTAACTCCAACCACACTTCATAACCACGCATAAGATAACTACTGAGTAAATTTAACACTTCATCTGAAACACAATCAGGACGAGTACCAACGCAGATCCCCACAATATTAGTTGCACTTACCGCTTGTTCATAGAGTGATGAGAGCAAACTTATTTCAGCATAGGTGCTGGTATAAGCTTGAAAATAAGCAAGGTATTTACTAGAGCGGTGTGCAACCTCATCGGCACGTAAATGTAACTGCTCGGTAATTGTTAATTGCGATTGTGACTCGTCACTAAATGCAGCAACGTTACAAAATGTGCATCCCCCCTTTGCAAGGGTTCCATCACGATTAGGGCAACTAAAGTCACCGTGTAGTGTTAGTTTATGCACTCGCTCACCGTAACGTTTTTTTAAATCTTTACCGATTGTATTTACAAAATCAGGGAGTTGCATAAACAGTATCTCTATCGCCATAAAATTGCGTATTCTGCATCAAAAAAGATGGGCAACCATGATGATAGATCAAACATTGCTACGCAAAATCTGTATTATCTGATTTTATTTCACTTAACCTCACAGCAGGTTACTGACCATTAGGTAATCATTTTGGCTCAACTCTATTTTTATTATTCAGCAATGAACGCAGGAAAATCGACTTCGCTATTACAAAGCTCCTATAACTACCGTGAGCGTGGCATGAACACTTTTGTCTTAACAGCGGCTATTGATGATCGCGCAGGTGTCGGCAAAGTCGCTTCCCGAATAGGTATAGAAACAGATGCTTATGCATTTGACAGCAATGACAACCTAAGTGAAATTATCAACAAGCGACATAGTCGAGAGCATCAGCACTGCATTTTAATTGATGAGGCGCAGTTTCTTAGTAAGCAACAAGTAAAACAACTAACCTATGTAGTTGATTGCCTCGATATCCCTGTACTTTGTTATGGCATTAAAACGGATTTCCAAGGCGAGCTTTTTCCCGGTAGTCATTATCTACTTGCATGGTCAGATAAACTGATTGAACTAAAAACCATTTGTCACTGTGGCCGTAAAGCCAATATGATTCTACGCCTTGATAGCGAAGGTAAACCAGTGCGTGAAGGAGAGCAGGTTGAGATTGGTGGAAATGATACCTACGAATCGGTTTGTCGTAAGCACTTTCGCCCCTATTTCTGGGATTAATTACCACTAAAGTTACTCCGCCGAGGCTTAAGTAAGCTCAATGCTGATTAATTAAATCGTCATGATCAGTTTAAATATAATAAATACAAATTTTATAGCGTGTCGTTAGCTCAGCTAAATTGAAGGCCAATTATCGTAGCAATGGCGCGTTATTGCTACGATAATTCAATCTAGAAATTACAGTTTTGTATCGCTTTTCTTATCCAGAACAATGGTTAACGATCAGCGATACTATTTTTCATAGTAAACGCCATAATTACCACCACCTAACATACTCATCAGATTATAAACAGCCCATAAAAATCCTTAAAATTGACCTAAAACAACCAAACAAAGGATATATTGCTGATATTTGCGACCAAAAAAAACTATTTAAAACAGGAGCTAAACATCATTGATGTATTATTCACTGGTTTCGAGGTCAATTTTTCGCTAGTATCGCTGCTCTTAAAATAACTGAATGAAGCTTATAAGTTGCTGTAGGAATATAAACCTAACTCGCTTACTAAGTTGTCTATCTTTGTAAAGGGAAGTTGTAATGGACGTAAAAACGGCAGATGTACTGCTCGTCGGTGGTGGCGTAATGAGCGCGACACTTGGCATGATGTTGACTGAACTTGATCCATCATTAAAAGTAGTCATGGTAGAGCGTTTAGATCATGTTGCACATGAAAGTACACATGGTTGGAATAATGCAGGAACCGGACACGCTGGTTATTGTGAATTAAATTACACCCCGGAAGCGGCTGACGGAAGTGTTGCTATCGAGCGAGCACAAGCGATCAATGCTTCATTTGAAGTTACCTTACAATTTTGGTCTTATTTGGTAAAAAATAATATTTTACCAGATCCGGATAAATTCATTAACTCTATCCCGCATCAAAGCTTAGTGTGGGGGGAAAAAGATGTGAAGTTCTTACGTGAGCGTTATAAATTACTCAGTGCACACCATCTTTTTAAAGATATGCAATACAGTGAAGATCCGAAAGTGATAAGTGAGTGGATGCCACTGGCAATGCAAAACCGCGATCCTAATGAGCCTGTAGCAGCAACTCGTGTTAATTATGGATCTGATGTAGATTTCGGTTCACTTACACGCAATATGATCCAAAGCATGCAAGCATCTCCTAACTTTGAACTGGTATTAAATTATAACGTTCACCGTATTCGTCAACAAAAAGATAATCGTTGGTCGGTACGAATCAAAGAACGAACAGGCAAACATTCAGCCGTTATTGATGCAAAATTTGTTTTTCTTGGTGCTGGTGGTGGCGCATTACCTTTATTGCAAAAATCAAAAATTCCAGAGCGTAAAGGTTACGGAGGCTTCCCTGTTAGCGGACAATGGTTAGTATGCACTAAGCCAGAAATAGTTAAACAGCATTACTCAAAAACCTACGGAAAAGCGCCAATTGGTGCCCCACCAATGTCGGTTCCTCACCTTGATACACGTATCATTGATGGTAAGCCCGCACTTCTATTTGGTCCATTTGCAGGTTTTACTACGAAGTTTTTGAAAAAAGGGTCTAAATTAGATCTTTTCGGCTCAGTCGGAAAATCTAACCTCAAGCCAATGCTTTCTGTTGGCTCAAAAAACATCGATTTAACACATTATCTAATCAAAGAGTCACTTCAGTCTCACAAAGAGCGTGTTAATGCATTACGTAACTTTTACCCAGAAGCAAAAGAGGAAGATTGGAGCTTAGCTAAAGCTGGACAACGTGTCATGATCATCAAGAAGGATGAGAATGGTAAAGGCAAGCTCGAGTTTGGTACGGAAATGGTTGCAGCAAAAGACGGTTCTTTAGCAGTGCTACTAGGCGCGTCACCAGGAGCGTCTACATCGGTACAAGCAATGGTTGATGTTATTGAGCGTTGCTTCGAAGAACAGCTTAAAGACGCTAGCTGGCAGGAGAAGATGAAAGAGATGATCCCTTCTTACGGAAAGTCTTTGATCAAAGATGAAGCAACACTCTCTACTGTTAAAGGTGAGAACCTAACAACATTAAAACTTTCCTAACACCTACAAGTATTGAAGAGTACAGCACAACTTGTACTCTTCAATTTTTACTTAATTAACTACTTAGTAACTATAGAAATATGACTGCCCGTTACTACTTTGCATCGCCACCACCTCTACTTCAATCGTATCTCCAGCTTGATAATCTTTTAGATCTTTAAAACACTCTATTTTTACTTCTGGATACAAGTCACTATCACAAGGGCGTAACATCACTTTACGTTTATCTAACTCAAAAAAGATCTGTGCTTCTAATCGCATCGCTTGTAATGCAATAATATTTTCAGTCATCATACGTGGTTACTCCATAAAAAAGGAGTGATTGAAGCATTAAGGATAGCGTTGTTCGATAGGGAGGTTTCAAGGTATTGCATTTTAATGGCCTTATATAGAGTTGATAATAAGTCCATTTATTAGTCATAGTTATTTAATGTGATCATTGTAACAAAAATAATGATATATTGAATAAGAAACAACCTTTTTTTTCATGTTAATTAATCTAGCTTGTGTTGATAGAAATACTTTTACACTGAAAAACACACTCAATTTTGTGTTATTCAAAAAAGCTCCTCCTAATATATTGGTAAGTGATTTAACGAAGACTCTGCTGAAACAGTGTTGCTGTTCAATATTGCTTTCAGGAGTTGAGGTTAGCAATATAAAAAAACAGGGCAAGCCCTGTTTTATCGTAGTAATTATTGTTCGATATGATATCTCTTTTCCCAGAGTTTAAAGAGGTAGATAACACTAAAGGTGAGAGACATATATAAAATAGCTGCCGCTAAGTAAGCTTCAAAAGGCGCATAATAACGAGCATTAACAACCCTTGCAGCTCCCGTAATATCAACAATAGTCACAATCCCTGCAATCGCACTACCATGGATCATAAAAATAATTTCATTGCTATAAGCCGGTAATGCACGGCGTAGCGAATTGGGTAATGTAATCCGGCGTAATGTTTGCCACTTATTCATTCCATAAGCTTTAGCTGCTTCTAGTTCCCCTTTAGGCATAGTAGAAATGACACCTCGAACAATTTCTGCAGTATAAGCACCGGTGTTCAGTGTAAATGCGAGCAGTGCACAAAACCATGCTTCCTGAAAATAATCCCACATCCAACTTTCACGCAACCAATCAAACTGGGCGGCACCATAATAGATAATAAACAGTTGTACTAGCAGTGGAGAGCCTCGAAAGAAATACATAAATGCCCAAACCGGAAAGCGCACGACTTTATGCTTACTGCCTCGCATGATTCCAGCAGGAATGGCGATACATAAGCCAAGTAACAGTGATAACGCGACTAACCAAGTTGTTGTCCATAGCCCTTCGAGGTAAAACTGATATTCATTAATGATGATTGAAAAATCCATCTTTTACCTCGTTTGTATAGAGTATTTATCTTCAAGGCGTTGCAAAATTGCACTTGAAACCGCCGTAAAGAAAAGAAAAATAAACGCTACAGCAAGATAAAATGTAAAAGGTTGTTGCGTCGATCCTGATGCATCTCCTGCTATTTTCACCATATCCTGTAAGCCTATAATTGATACCAACGCGGTAGTTTTAAGCAGTACTAGCCAGTTATTGCCAATACCAGGTAATGCATGTCGCATCATTTGTGGGAAAGTAACACGAAAAAATATTTTAGATTTGCTCATCCCATAGGCTGTTGCAGCTTCTATCTGCCCTTTATCAACCGATAAAATAGCACCACGAAATGTTTCCGCCATATAAGCACCAAAAATAAAACCTATCGTGATGATACCTGCAAAATAGGGACTAATATCAATATAATCAGGTAGATAAGAATACCACTCATGGCTTGCATCAAGGTTAGTAAAATAGTTGTTCAGACTTTCATTAATACTGTAACTAAGGTTATTAATGAGCATCTGCCCACCAAAGAAAATGAGCAACATAAGAATAAGGTCAGGGATACCACGAATAATGGTCGTATACAGTGTCGCCATCAATCGCAAAATACGTGAATGGGATATTTTGGCCAGTGCACCTAATAACCCTAGGGTCACTGCAAGCAACAAAGAAAGAAGTGCAACTTGTAATGTTAGCCAAGCGCCCTGCAATAATAGGGATTGATAATTTAACAGTTCTTGCATAATGATTCTTTAATTAAAGGCCACTATTCAAATAAGGAAAGTGACAAAAAAAGGGATGGCAAGCCATCCCTTTCAACGTGGTGATTAACTACCGTAAACATCAAACGTAAAGTATTTGTCTTGAATTTTTTTGTAAACGCCGTTTGCGCGAATTTCTTTTAACGCAGCATTAAACTGTGCAGCTAGATCTTTATCCTGCTTACGAATCGCGATACCAGCACCTTCACCAAACCATTTCGGATCGTTTAACTTAGGTCCAACAAATTCAAATTTATCGCCACCATCTTTTTCAAGTAGACCGCCAGTAATAGCAGCAGAGTCAGCCATTACATAGTCTAAACGAGATGCTTTAAGGTCAAGGTAAGCTTCGTCAGCTGAACCGTAACGTTTAATTTTTGCCGATGGGAAGTTATCAGAAATGTAAAGATCCATTGATGTTGCACGTTGCACACCAATGTTTTTACCTTTCATAAACTCATCCGTTGGCGTGTACTCTGTTCCTTTTAAAGCAACAAAGCGCGCTGGAATATGTTGATATTTATCAGTGAATGCAATTTTCTTTTTACGCTCTTCAGTGATATCCATCGTAGCAATAATGGCATCAAACTTACGTGCCATTAAAGCAGGAATAATACCATCCCAATCTTGCTTAACCAGTGTACATTTTGCTTTCATTTGCTCACAAAGTGCATTAGCAATATCAATATCAAATCCTGTAACGGTTCCATCAGCTTCGGTTTGGCTAAATGGAGGGTAAGCCCCTTCAACACCGATACGAATATTTTTCCACTCTTTTGCCGTAACGTTAAATGATAAAACTAACACGGCCATGAATAGACTTAACTTTTTCATTGTACTTCCTTTTTTTAGTTAAAAATGACGGTTAATAAACCGAAGAGATAAATTGTTTAAAGCGTTCAGAAGATGGATTTTCAAAAATAATGTCTGGTTTCCCCTCTTCTTCGACTAAACCTTGGTGTAAAAATAGTACTTTATTAGAAACATCGCGAGCAAAAGCCATTTCATGGGTCACAACTAACATAGTTCTCCCCTCTTCTGCTAATCCACGCATTACGCCAAGCACTTCCCCTACTAATTCAGGGTCAAGCGCAGAAGTGGGTTCATCAAACAACATTACCTCTGGCTCCACCGCTAATGCACGTGCGATCGCAACACGTTGCTGTTGACCGCCAGAAAGTTGTCCAGGAAAATAATTTTTACGTTCATATAAACCGACACGTTGTAAAATAGCTTCCGCTTTTACAATCGCTTCTTTTTTAGGGACACCTAATACATGTACAGGCGCTTCAATAACATTTTCTAATACCGTCATATGCGACCAAAGGTTAAAACTTTGAAACACCATTGCTAAACGACTACGAATACGCTCAACTTGCTTGATTGAAGCAGGTATTGCTCCGCGCTTAGGGTCTTGCTTCATCTCAATTAATTCACCATTGACACGGATATCGCCAGATGTCGGGGTTTCGAGTAAATTTACACAACGTAGTAGCGTACTTTTACCCGATCCTGATGACCCTAAGATTGAGATAACATCACCTTTACGGGCTTCTAAATCAATCCCCTTCAATACTTCATTATCAGCAAAGGATTTGTGCAAATTTTTAATAGATAAAGTAGCTTGGTTCATCAGTTGACTTCATTTTTTAAATAGAATATTGCTTACATTGTACCTAACTTTTTATGGCTAAATACTAAAATTATTACAAAGCTTTGCTCAGTCTCAGATTTATATCAAACACTAAACAACATAAATTTATTGCAACTTTCTAACGCTCACTTTTAATAAAAAACACACTTAAAAATAAGACCTAGCGCAAGAAATGTAAAAATACTTTACAAAGCCATTGTTCATGTTATTGTGCGCGAAATTTATTTATCCATTTATTAATAAGGTAGCCAACGTGTCACAAACTCTTAATTTAGCAAATCCAGCTCCCCTTGGCCTAATGGGCTTTGGTATGACCACTGTTTTACTTAATATTCATAATGCAGGTTTTTTTCCACTGGACTCAATGATTCTTGCTATGGGGCTTTTTGTAGGCGGAATGGGACAGGTGGTTGCGGGAGTTTTAGAATTTAAAAAGGGTAATACTTTTGGTTTAACGGCATTCACTTCTTACGGTTTTTTCTGGATAAGCCTTGTTGCTTTGCTCTTTTTTCCAAAGTTAGGTCTGTCTGAACCAACATCACCAATGTTTATGGCATGGTATTTTGTAATGTATGGTATTTTTACTGGCTTCATGTTCATAGCAACATTACGTGGTAATCGTGTATCGCAATTTATCTTTGCAAGTTTAACTGTTTTATTTTTTCTGCTTGCAGCGAGAGATTTCAGTGGCTCAGAATTGATTGGCACAATTGCTGGTTATGTCGGTATTTGTTGTGGTTTAGTTGCTATATACGATGCAATGGCACAAGTAATCAATGAACAATATGGTGAAGAATTTTTACCACTTGGCTAAGTTGAAAAGTGAATAAGTCATCTCACTCTGTTAACAACGATACGGTAGTTAGCAGAGTGAGATAAAGTTAGTAACTCAATATTGGCACCACATTAAAGTAATGCAGGAATACCTGGAAGTTGCCCTACCAATGCAAGCGATCCAACACAGATAATAAAAGTAATCAGTGGAATCACTAAGCGGTCCATAAATGATAACGCATCAGAACGCTCTTTATCACCAATGAAACCTAAGTTATCTAATAACATCGTTGTAGCCCAACCAAATACCGGGTTTACTAAAGCACTTGAGAAGATACAGATACCTGCACTTTGAGAACTTTTCTCGTCATTAACCATCTGCATACCCGCTTCAAGTAGCGGTAAGAAAACCCCCACTAACAGTGCCACACGTAAAACCGGTTCCCACATTGCTAAATCCATTGGGAAACCAAGGATTGCGCAAACAACACATAATAAACCGGTTAGAATAGCACCACCTGGTACTGGACGTTTAGCAATAGCAGCAGGGATCATGTAGGTACCCCATGATGAAGCAACGTTTGAGCCACCTAAGATTGAGCCAACCATTTGGCGGATAGATACAACGGTCATCGTATCATCAACATCCATCAATACTTTTTTTGCTGTTTTAGGGTAGTTAAGCTCTTGGAATACACGATGACCTAAGAAATCAGGCGACCACATTGCAACGGCTAAAATAGCAAATGGAACAACGGCAATGTATTCATTTAAACCAGGCCAACCTAGTTTCCATCCTGTTGTTTCACCCCACCAATAGAGTGGGCTCATGTTTGGTAAACCGGGCTCTGTTACAAACTCAAACGGTGCGCCCATTACAAAAGCTACAACACCAGCAATTAATGAACACAATGGAATAGCAACCCAGCGCATTTTAATACGTGCAAGATAAGCATAAATACCGATAGTAATTAAGATAACCGTAAATGGAATAGCCGCCATTTCGATACTATCCCCCCAATTTCCAAAGTTTCTAATTTGGCCAACAGTTCCCATCGCTCCGAGAAAGATAAGTAATCCTCCCCTTACCCCTTCACCCGTCAAGGTAACAAGTTTAGAACCACCTTTTGAGATACTAAGCAATAAACCAAATGCCCCGATTAAAATCCCGAGCGCAAGTGGATGCCCACCAGCGGTAGCAATTAATGGAATAAGCGGAATCATCGGCCCATGCGTACCAGCAAGGTTGGTACGTGGGTTTAAAACAGCAGAAAAAATAACCGCAAATAAGACGCCAGCAATCAACATCTCAAAACGCACGTTTTCAGCAATAAAGGCGGCATCTAAACCAAACTGAACAGCAAAAGCGCCCGCCATTGCCGCTACCATTACAATTTTACCAATGGTTGCAGCCAGTGCAGGTACCCAATCCTCTATTTCAATTCGGTAATCACGATAAGGAAGATTAATACCCCAGCGCTTAAACTCCATAATATTTAATTCATGATTTAAATATTCTTCACGTGAGTCAAAGTCACTTGCGGGTTTGTGCCTCTCTCGATAAGCGTTTTTTTCAGCATCCTGCATATTTTTTATCCTTGTAATAAATTTATTAGTGATGGCGCTAAATTAACAGTCTGAAGTCATAATTATTTGCTCTAAAACAACTTCTAATGCAATGATTGCTACTGTTAAAGCATAAATATCAATAGTGATCACATGCTCACAATTCGAGTCTAATTCGTGGATTTTTTATATTTAGCTATTGCTATATATTAAAAATAAATAAACAACACTTTATAGGTATGTCTATAACAAACACATTTTTAGACATATCACGTCAGTTTCATGATTCATGATTTAACGGAAACGTTTCTACATGCATAAAAAAAGGAAGCCGAAGCTTCCTTTTTATCTAATCAATTAAATGATTATTCAGCAGCTGCTGCTTCTTTCTTTTCAGCAGCTTCTTTAATACTTAGACGTACACGGCCTTGGCGATCTACTTCTAGTACTTTAACTTTAACTTCTTGACCCTCTTTCAAATGGTCAGAAACTTTCTGTACACGCTCTTCACAGATTTGTGAGATATGAACTAGACCATCTTTACCTGGTAAGATGTTAACGAATGCGCCGAAGTCAGCTAAACGTACAACTTTACCTGTGTAGATAGTACCTACTTCAACTTCAGCTGTAAGAGCTTTAATGCGGTTGATTGCATCATCTGCTTGCTCGCCAGACGTTGCAGCAATTTTAACTGTACCGTCATCTTCGATTTCAATCGTAGTACCCGTTTCTTCACATAGAGCACGGATAACTGCGCCACCTTTACCGATAACATCACGGATTTTATCAGTGTTGATTTTCAGTGTGTGAATACGTGGAGCAAATTGTGAAATATCTTCACGACCTTCAGAAATCGCTTCGTCCATTACCGTTAGGATATGTAAACGCGCAGCTTTTGCTTGGTTTAACGCAATTTGCATGATTTCGCGTGTGATACCTTCAATTTTGATATCCATTTGTAGTGCAGTGATACCACCGTCAGTACCCGCTACTTTAAAGTCCATATCACCAAGATGATCTTCATCACCTAAGATATCAGAAAGAACAACGAACTCTTCGCCTTCTTTCACTAGACCCATCGCGATACCCGCAACAGATGCTTTAAGAGGAACACCCGCATCCATAAGCGCTAGCGATGAACCACAAACAGAAGCCATTGAAGATGAACCGTTAGATTCAGTGATTTCCGATACTACACGTACTGTGTATGGGAACTCTTCAACTGTAGGCATTACTGCTAATACACCACGTTTCGCTAGACGACCGTGACCAATTTCACGACGTTTAGGAGAACCAACAAAACCAGTTTCGCCTACACAGTATGGAGGGAAGTTGTAATGTAATAAGAAGTGATCTTTCTTCTCACCCATTAGGCTATCGATGATTTGTGCATCACGTTGAGTACCAAGCGTAGCTGTTACTAATGCTTGTGTTTCACCACGTGTAAACAGTGAAGAACCGTGAGTACGTGGCAGTACACCAGTACGAACGTCAAGCGCACGAACACTCTCAGGATCACGACCATCAATACGAGGCTCGCCTTTAATGATACGTGAACGTACCACTGTTTTTTCTAAATCGTGTAAGTATTCACCTACCTTTTTAGCTTCTAATGTTTCGTCAGCAGCTAATAATTTTTCTTTAACTTCAGAGGTGATCGCTTTGATTGTATCGTAACGCTGACCTTTGTCGCTGATTTGGTAAGCTTCTTCGAAACGCGCCTGTGCTTCAGTTGCAATAAGTGCATCTAATGCTTCGTTACGTGCTGGAGCTGTCCAATCCCAAGCAGGACGTGCAACGTCGCTTGCGAACTCTTTAATTGCTTCAACAACAACTTGTTGCTCATCGTGACCGTATACAACAGCGCCTAACATTACGTCTTCGCTTAATACAGCGGCTTCTGATTCAACCATTAATACTGCGTTGTCAGTACCTGATACAACAAGGTCAAGATCACTTGTTTCTAATTCTGTTTTAGTTGGGTTAAGTAGGTATTGACCTTCTTTGTAACCAACACGAGCACAACCGATAGGACCGTTAAAAGGCATACCAGAGATAGAAAGTGCCGCAGATGTTGCGATCATAGCAACGATATCTGGGTTAACTTCTGGGTTGATTGAAACAACAGTTGCAATCACTTGTACTTCGTTTTTGAAACCTTCAGGGAAAAGAGGACGCACTGGACGGTCGATTAGACGTGCAATTAGTGTCTCTTCTTCAGATGGACGGCCTTCACGCTTGAAGAAACCACCTGGGATTTTACCTGCAGCGTATGTTTTTTCTTGGTAGTTAACAGTCAGAGGGAAGAAATCACGCTCTTGATCATCTGCATTTTTACCAACAACAGAAACGAATACACAAGTATCGTCCATGCTACACATTACAGCAGCAGTTGCTTGACGTGCAATCACGCCAGTTTCTAGTGTTACAGTATGTTCGCCATACTGAAAACTTTTAACAATAGGAGTCATTTTTTTTCCTTGGATTATATATTTAATTTTATGCTTTTTATCGCGACGATAGTATATATCAAAGTGTTGGCTTTAAAACTATTTTGGAAGGATTTTTTGGGGTTTTTATTTATGAACAGCTAATAATGTTTATATAAGTAAGAGGGCAGTGTAGCTATCAAACACGATTAACTACACTGCTATTAAATACTACATTTCGTATCGCAATGCAGAATCGACACTTTGATATATTTTTCTTTCTAAACGCCCTAGAATATCTCGAATAAAGCTTTTGCTGAAAATAGTTTCATGGGGAGAAGGTTTCAGGCCTAATACCTCCATTACCTTCCTGATGAAATACTTAACCCACCTAGACAGCTTGTCAGCTAAATTGATCCCTTTAGCGAGAACATATGCGAGATGATCCATGACCGTAAAACTCTCGAATGAGCCAATAACTGAAGTTACTTTTTTTACAACAAAAACAATTGCACTTTGTAGCCAATGCAGAGTATCGATAGAGAAAGTCGCGCGGGCTTTTTGTGTCAACCATTGCTTAATACTAAGATCACTCTTATGAGCTTGCCTATTGCCAGCAAGCCCCCCCCAACTTTTCCCATCTACAGAAGAACAATATTCTTTCATATCGTGGTATTTAGCTCCAGGTAATAAACCAGGTGAATGTAACCAATAATCAGTACCAGACTCAGGAATATGCACATAAGGCCAAGTCGGTATCATTGGTACAACATCTGTTTTATGAAAAACACGATATATACGTTTAGTTGTTAACTGAATTGTTAAATAATTAGAAAAATCAAACAGTCCAACACGTGGACTACCATAAGTATAGAGATATGTACTTTCTCCACTATTTTGTAACCAACTAGCACATAAAGTAGCTAATGCGCCTCCCAAACTATGGCCAACACAATGAAAAGTCGTGGCACCTTGTTTTTTTGCAATTTTAACAAGTTCATTTAATTGTGGTTTCAGGCTATTAAATACAGTATTAAACCCGTCGTGCACAGAATATCCTACGCTACTACGAGCAGGAGCCACATTAAAGTTACTTATCCAATCAGCAAGTAATTTAGTTCCTCTAAATGTAATAATCGCATTACCTTTAGGAGCCATTAGCACACAGCCAAAACCTGTCGTAATTTTTATTCCAGCAGGCCCCGTTTTTCCTTGAAGGATATTTTTCCCTACGAATTTTAGACTTCCAAGTCCAGACGTTTTCAGTACAATAGACGCCGTATCCATTGATGAGGATTTAGAAATGGGGTACACAACTCTCGCTATTTTAGAGGACAGCGTTGAAGACAAAACAGTCATATTAAGCTCCTTTTAATTAATCAAATATCTTCATCAAAAAATGAAATGCTTTTTGCTTCATCAGCTTCCACATCCCAATTGCAACGACTTATAATAACATCCCCGTTTACCAAAATTCCGCTCAGCTCTTCTAAGGCTAATTCGCAAGTAACGGCTAAAGGTTTGCCTCGAGATTCTGAATTTGCAGCAGGATCCATTTTAGTAGCTTCCCAAATTAAAAACTCATCATTATCTTTATAGGCAATAATATTTTGGGCAACAGCAAACTGCATAGGCAGCACTTTTCCAATTAAGTTAGTACGATAAATTGCTGGAAAATAAAACTTCCCATCTTCATCAGTTATCGTTTCGTCATATTGTTTTTTATTGTAATCCACCATCCGAACCAACTTAACGCCAGCTGCTGGTTTTCCTTCAAAACTGACAACTCCTGTCATCTCAGAAAATAGACACTGCTTTACACTCACCGCATACACTCCATATGAAAATACTACTAATAAAATTGATATTATAATTTTGTTCATTTGATTCCTTGTTAAAGCTAATCCATTAACAAACCTGTGCAGATGATAATGTATTGATATAAAGATAACAATCAAACAAGTCACAGTTAGTAATAATCGCTGACTGACAAAAAGGAACTTTGAATAAACAATGTTACAAAAAGTATTCGAGGCCATTATTGGATTAATCATATTGGCTTTTTTAATTTATGGGGTATTTCTAGGAGGGAAGTGGCTAGTTGGTTTGTTTACTGATTTTACACCTGCGACTTTGGCTATTATTAGTATATCTCTCTTCTTAATCCCGTTAATAATCGAGTTCATAACGGTAGGGGCAGGTTCTCAAGCAGCAGGACCAATGTGCATTGCAATAATGATGATACCCTTTTGTTTTATTGGATTAATTGTTTCATTTATTTAGTATTTAGTTCGGTAACGATTTTAGCTAATAACCACCCACTGACCAAAAACGTGCAGGTCGCTCGCGATCATCAACGGTAAAAGGACGACTTGGATCTGCTGTTAATACAATGCTTTCCCCCTCAAAACGTGCATCAATCACTGTCCCACCTTTATAGTTAATCATAACGAGTTCATTACCCTGTAAGTACTTGGGTGAATATAAACGTATCGTGCTTTGTTTTGGCCGTGATGAATGACCGCCGTGTCCAAAAGCATAATTACCAGAATAATAAATAACAATGACACTCGCACTGCCCGCAGGGGTTATCGTTTTAGGGGGGCGAGAAAAGGTAAAGTAAGGATCGCTCGATAATAACATTTTAGAGAAGTCACTTAAATTAACTTGCCATAAACGGTTCTCAACATGTTGAAATTCAGCCAATGAAGCCACAATAAGTATTGTATTTTCATCGATATAATTCACAAAACTAAAATGACTAAATTCGTTAAATTGATGTAACAAAGGACCGAGCTCATCGCCATCTTGTTGATAAACTTTATTACCCACAAATAACAATTGGCGCAAAGATTTTTCCAACGTTAATTGTAAAGCAGGCTTATCATCCTCATGACGATTAAAAGGCTCATTTTCTTTAATCTCACCACTACCAGTCAACACCATTTCAATCCCAACCGGTAAATCACTGTTATTGACATCAAAATTAACTGCTTTTTCAGCATCAATCACTTGTTTTGAATGGTTTTCAAGCTCCTTAATGCTGATAAATTCACTGTTTACTTCAAAGTCTGCTCCGCGCTGTGATTTAAACTCTGTGATCTCAGAGATAAAAACAAGGTTGGAAAATAATACTGCAATCGGGATGCAAGCGACAAACACCAGCACTGCAACTACCCATAATAATACGCTCATCCTTTCCCTCATAATAATTTACTATATCTATCTTAAAAATAGGCCATAACTACTGCTTCACTAAACCCAGTTTTTTAGCAAGTGGCTCGATCGCGCCACCTTGTATAAACACAGAAAATAGCACTACAAAAAACACCATGTGGATCATCTCAATCGAGCCTTCTACCCCAGCGGTCGCGGGGATAAGAGCAAAAACAATCGGCGTCGCGCCCTTTAAACCAATTGAGGAAATAAACAGGCGTTTTTTCCAACTTGCTTTGACAAAAGGCAGGTAACATAGTTGCACTGCTAATGGCCTTGCTACAAAAATAAGGAGCAGTGCGGGTAGCAGCGACACCCAAAATACTGACACTAAATTTTGCGGAAATATCTGCAAACCAATAATAATAAACATCAGCGATTGTGCCAGCCAGGCTAAGCCATTATAAAAGTGTTTGTTAACCTCTCCACCGCGTAACAACTGATTACCAATGATCACACCGGCAATATAAACGGCCACTAAAATATTACCACCAACTAACTCGGTGCCATAAACAGCAATAATAAAACAGGTAAGAATGAATACAGGTATTAATCCAACCTCGTTAAGCTTGATATGATTAAGCGCCATTACGCATAATTTGCCCAATATATAACCAACCAATCCGCCAAGTAAAATTTGCTGCGCTAGTAGCATGGCAATACTTGAAACTGAAAGCGCGATACCGGAGCTTGAGACTAAAATATCAGTAAGTAAAATCACCATGAGTAAGGCAACAGGGTCATTGGTTGCCGATTCAAATTCTAATACGGTGTCAGTATTCTCTTTTAGTTTTAATTTTTTAGACTCTAAAATCGAAAACACAGCGGCTGCATCGGTTGATGACACAACAGCTGCAAATAATAAGCAGGTTAAAAAATTGAGATTGAGTAAATAATATAAGATAACGGCAAAAATAAGCGTCGTGAATAATACCCCAAAGCTAGATAACGTACCGCCCTCTTTCCAAGCTAGTTTAATGCTCTTAGTAGAAGTATTTAAGCCACCAACAAACACGATCACGTTAAGCGCCATGCCGCCAATTAATGAGGTCATTTGTAAGTTATCATAGACAAAATCAAATTCGCCATTACCAAATACCAGCCCCACCGCCATAAAAATAAGCAAAGAAGGAATGCCTAGCGTTTTAGAGGGGTGATGTAACAAAATACCAATGGCAATTAAACTGGCAATACCTAACATGATTAAGTTAAAAGACATAACACGTCACTTATAAATTAGAAGAAGAAAAGAATGGGACTCTATTATACTTAAATAATGCTATATTTTGTCGATAATTATTATCGTTAACAATGAAATACTCTGTTGTAATTTAAATAATAAATAGTCTTCATCTTAAAGCCCCGATGGTTTAAAGGTTTAAAGGTTTATTGATAAATTCCCTCAATGAAGATGCTCACATGACGAACACACAATCAAAACAGAAAGTGTTATTTAATTAGCGAATAAGCCAGAAGAAATGTTAGCACTTGAGCAAAATGAATACGTTCGTATTTGGTTGTTTCAGAGCCTGAAGTCATTGAAGAAAGTTTAAATATAATACTCAAGATGCTAACCACCTATGAACCTGACAACTTGTGGCAACAGACACAATCGACACTTTCTGAAATGCTAATCAGAATTCGCCTCAATAATTGGGTTATATTCCATCATTAAAGAGCACTATAAAATTAAGCCAGTTGAGTTTGCAAAGCTATCAACAATCAGCACTAATAACTAGAAAAGTGTGAGGATACAATATCGTTGTAAAAATAATCATAGTATTTGTCAGCTGTTGTCTTTATATTCTTCTCTTCTCCCCTAACAAGAATGAGACTTATTATGACTGTGTATGCAACTTTTTGTTTTCTTGGTGCAGCGGCTATGTTAATTGCCTTTTTAAATAGTAAAATAGGCAAGATGCAAAGCACTATTGCAATTACTGCGGGCTCATTAATCTTATCTTTAATTATCGTTATTGCCGGAAAAAATGGTTTTACTTCCTTAAAAACAATTGCCTCTCAGCAACTCGCACAAATTGACTTTAATAGCTTTCTACTTGACGGTATCTTAGGCTTCCTTCTGTTTGCTGGCGGATTAGGTATTAAACTAACCAATATTAAAGATCAAAAGTGGGAAATAACTGTTTTAGCCCTCGCTGCTACATTGTTTTCTACGGTATTTATCGGCTATGCACTTTTTTATAGTTGTCAATTCATTGGACTACCATTGGATCTGATTTATTGTCTTTTATTTGGAGCCTTAATCTCTCCTACAGACCCGATTGCTGTGTTAGCTATCGTAAAAAAATTAAATGCTCCTAAACGCATCTCAACACAAATTGAGGGAGAGTCGTTATTTAATGATGGCTTTGGATTAGTTATCTTTATTACGTTATACAGCATTGCATTTTCAGGAGCAGAAGTCTCTGCGATAAGTGTTAGTGGCATGTTTTTACACGAAGCGATAGGTGGCATCGCTTATGGGTTTGCATTAGGGCTTTTATTTCACTTTTTAATTAGCGCTACCAATGATCATTCAATGGAGCTTTTATTAACCATTGGCATTCCTACAGCGGGTTACGTTGTCGCAGGAATGTTAGGTGTTTCAGGGCCCCTCGCAATGGTTGTATCAGGCATTATGATTGGTAACTGGACACGTATTAATGGCTTCTCAGATGAAAGTAAAAAGCTATTAGACCATTTTTGGGAGCTGGTCGATGAGTTCTTAAATGGTATTTTGTTCCTATTAATTGGGTTAAGCATGCTGCAGTACAGTTTCCATCAAGAAGATTGGATCTTAATGGTGATCGCGATTCCATTAGTGTTGATCGCACGCTACTTAAGTATTCAATTTTCATATCTTGGCTTTCAGCGCTTTCGCAATTATAACCCTTACTCGGTTGCAATTTTAACATGGGGTGGTTTACGTGGTGGACTAGCACTTGCGATGGCAATGGTTATTCCTGCCGGAGTGATGGTCATCCCTGAAAAACAGATTGATGTACGCGAGATAATTTTAGTTATGACCTACTCCGTGGTATTTTTCTCTATATTAGTGCAAGGCTCAACAATTACACCATTAATAAATAAAGCAAAGGCATGGCAAACAGAACAGAAGTAACAAGCTATATCTTTTCTGATTAGAGTATTAATACAATGCTCAAATGAGTTATCGAGTACCTACTCAATAACTCATTAAACGGATGGAAAAATTGGCTAAAATTTCTCAGGAACGCATAATAGCTAGCTGTCTTTGTTCCTATTGAATTGCTTGTTATTAACTTAACGTAGGTAAAGCGAGGTTTACGGTAAATGACGATATTTAGGCTTTGCGAAAACAGGATTTTTACCATATAACAATGTTAATGATGCAAACTTCGCAAAAATGCGAATTCAAGCTTCTCACATTATCTTTATTCAAACTAAATGAACAACCGTTTCTACAAAGCTATATCTATGGAGTAAAGTGACTTCTCACCAATAAGCGAAAGCGCAATAATCATGATCAACAAATATTCGCCTTCGGGTTCAATACAACAGACTATACATTTACTCTACTTTTCTACGTAGAATTGTACGCAATATAAAGCTTGGCTAACAGTTAAACTAGGTTCATTTAGAATAACTAAGCCATATTCTGCCTGCATTGCTCAAAATCCATTATGCTGAATAAAATTAAAGTGTTAGAAAATCAAAAGCCACTAGCATTAATTGGAAATTGAAAAATGCGCCTGAAACATTTTATGATAACCTTTACAGACCAAAAATTTAAATTTATTAAACACACACTTACACTATTACGCATAATATTATGATCAAGGCTTGTTGAGGAAAAGTAATAGAAAGCAAGGCGCATGATTGAGTAATAGCTAGCCATTGCGATTGAATGCAAGGCAGTTGTCTATTCTTTTAACCCACAATGTAGATCAGATAGTTATGCGGATTGGTATTAGATAAAGATGATCAAATGACTAACGCACAATATCCACTACCTATTTTATATTCTCTTCGTCACTGCCCTTATGCAATGCGAGCACGTATCGCGATCTTTAAATCTAAACAGGCAATTTTATTACGCGATATTAAGTTAGCGAACAAACCAGAAGAAATGTTGGCGCTTTCACAAAATAAAACCGTTCCTATGTTGGTCGTATCAGAGTCTGAAGTCATTGAAGAAAGTATAGATATCATGATCAAGATGCTAATCGACCATGATCCGCACAACTTGTTGCAACCGCCACAATCGACACTTTCTGAAATGCTGATCATCATTCACCGATATGATCTGCAATTTAAAGAGGCACTTAATGCTTATCGATGCTCTAAACGTTATCAAGAAAATAATGTTGTTGAGTTGAGGGCTGCTTGTGAAGTGTTTATTGAGGAGCTAGAGCAACGATTAACATCACATCGTTTTTTAATGTCAGATTGTGAAAGTTTATTAGATATTGCGTTAATGCCGTTTATTCGCCAATTTTCAAAAGTAGAAAGGCAATGGTACCAGAAATCGCCCTATCCCAAATTGCGAGCATGGTTAAATAGCTACTTGCAAAGCCCAATGTTCACTAAAGTCATGGCAAAGCATGATTTATGGGTTGAGTGCCATCGAGACATTATCTGGGGTGATATTTAAAGTGTTAGAAACAAAAAAAGAGCCCTTAGGCTCTTTTTATTTACAAGGTTTAAATCGAGATTAACGACGTAGACCTAGTTCAGTGATAAGTGCTGTGTAAGCAGCAATATCTTTACGCTTTAGGTAGTCAAGTAATTTACGACGTTGAGCAACCATGCGTAGTAGACCACGACGGCTGTGGTGATCGTGGATGTGCTCTTTGAAGTGACCTTGAAGGTGGTTGATTTGTGCTGTGTACAAAGCAACTTGTACTTCAGATGAACCAGTATCGCCTTCTGAACGACCAAATTTTGCTACAATTTCAGCTTTCTGTTGTGCACTTAGTGACATAACATACTCCGATATTTAATGGTTATGTGTATAACCTGTTTTAATTATTATCGCCGATCACTAATTCAGCGATAAAGTGAACGGCGAATTCTACGGTGTATTGCTTCATGACGCAAACTCTTTTACAGTTAATTTCCAATAAAAGGGAGAGACAATATTTATGGTGACTCAAGCGCAACTCGAGAATGCAATACTGATGCATAATCTTACCGATAAGGTGGTTATTTTACACTCTGCCTATGGTAGTTTTGGGGGTGTTGAAGGGGGCCCGAACACTATAATCGACTGCTTTTTAAGGTCAGGATGCACCTTAGTTGTGCCAACGTTTACCTACGATAATGATGCCTATCCGCCCAAGCAAGGTGATGAATATTTACAAAATGGTATGCAATTAAGCAGTTACACTCGTGCACTGCAAGGACTCACTGATAGCTTTCAAATAAATAGCCAGCAGATAAGTCGCGCCATGGGGGTATTACCCAAGGTTGTGTTAGCCCATTCTAAACGCGTGCGTGGTGTTCACCCTGTTAACTCATTCACCGCTCTTGGCCCTAAGGCAAAAGAGATAATGGCGCAACAAACACTATTAAACGTGTATGGTCCTTATGAACTGTGCTATCAACAAGAGGATGCCGTTTTATTATTAATGGGCATCGACTTTACTGGGGTTACCCCGATCCATTTTGCCGAGCAATTAGCTGGACGCACGCTTTTCCGCGCTTGGGCTAATATGCAAAATACAGATAATCAACGTGAAGTGGTAGAGGTGAGTATTGGCGCTTGCTCGAGTGGTTTTAATAGGTTACAAGATAGCGTCCAGCACTTAGCAGAAACGACAATGGTGGGTAATAGCCTATGGCGAAGTTACGGATTTAACTCTTTTATTGATACCTTAACCGAGCAGATTAAACAGAGCCCTGAGATAACCCACTGCCCCGATATACAATGTATTCGTTGTCATGATGCTATCCTCGGTGGGCCAATCATTAATTAAAACGCAATAAAGAATGTTCATTACGGGCTATTTTTAGCCCCTATATAGCCACAAAGTCTTATACTAAGCGTAGCCTATAATTCTTTTTCACTGGTGTTCTTCTACTGTGAACCTTCCTTACTAATTACTAAGGATAATCACAACCAATCTTGAGGTAAAGCTTATGTATAGCGTTTTCGATATTTTTAAAATTGGTATTGGCCCCTCTAGCTCGCATACATTAGGCCCTATGAAAGCGGCTAAATTATTTATTGATGCTTTGCAAGATTCAACCACATTAAGCGATATTACTGAATTGAGTGTCGACGTACATGGCTCATTATCATTGACAGGCAAAGGGCACAATACCGATTTAGCGATCATATTAGGCCTTGCCGGTTTTGAGCCAGAATATGTGGATCTCGATATGATTCCGCATTTTATAAAACAGGTTGAGCAAAGCGAACTATTACCTATTGCACTCTCAACACATACGGTTCGTTTTCCGCGCAGTGCAATTAACTTTATCAATGAACCACTTCCTCTTCACGAAAACGGCATGTCTTTGCATGCTTTTATCGATCAAGAGATGGTATTTTCACAAACCTACTATTCAACCGGTGGTGGCTTTATTGTTGAAGCGAGTCAATTTTACAACGACAAAACCGATCAAGAAAATGTCACCTACCCCTTTAAAAGTGCACAGCAATTACTTGATCAATGCATCAGCAATAATATCAGTATCAGTAACTTAATGATGACAAATGAACTATGTACAATCAGTCGGGAAGAGATAGACACTCGTTTTGCTAAAATTTGGCAAACTATGCAGGAGGGCATTAAACGAGGTTGTGCAACAGAAGGTCTATTAGCAGGGCCACTTCGTGTTCCAAGACGAGCACCTGCATTACATCGTCAGTTATCAATAAATAATAATATGTTAGCTGACCCGATGATTTTAATTGATTGGGTCAATATGTTTGCACTCGCTGTGAGTGAAGAGAATGCAGCCGGCGGTCGCGTTGTAACCTCGCCGACGAATGGTGCAGCAGGTATTATTCCAGCAGTGCTTTCTTATTATGATAAGTTTGTCACCCGTGTTGGCCCCGAGCAATACACACGTTTCTTTTTAGCAGCCTCTGCCATTGGCGGGCTATTTAAAGGTAATGCTTCTATCTCTGGCGCAGAGGTGGGATGTCAAGGTGAAATTGGCGTTTCTTGCTCTATGGCGGCAGCTGGTTTAACGGAGATAATGGGCGGTAGCCCGCAGCAGGTAGCCGAAGCTGCAGAAATAGCGATGGAGCACCACCTTGGCTTAACCTGCGATCCCGTCGCCGGGCAAGTTCAGGTTCCTTGCATTGAGCGTAATGCCATTTCTGCGATGAAAGCAATTAACGCTTCACGAATGGCAATGAGACGTCAAAGTGCGCCACATGTTTCACTCGATAAAGTGATTGAAACGATGTATGAAACCGGCAAAGATATGAATGCTAAATACCGCGAAACCTCACAGGGTGGGCTGGCAATAAAGATTGCTTATACTTGTACTTAAAGACGAAGGGAAGGCAGGAAAGACGAAAAGCTGGAATGCTAAAAAAGCTGGAATGCTAAAAAGCTTCTAGCCTTACAACCTCAAGCCCTCTTGCCTTCAAGCCTTACAGCCCTAAAACCTTCTTGCCTTCAAGCCTTACAGCCCTAAAACCTTCTGCCTTCAAGCCTTACAGCCCTAAAACCTTCTTGCCTTCAAGCCTTTCAGCTATTTCTGCTCTTCAACTTCCAAGCCAACTTGTGTACACCCTTTAGCACAACTGACACCTGTTTCAGAGTCAGAGGAAACAGAGAGTTGTAATGGTTGCTTACAAGTAGCGCAAAGCACAGTCTGTCCTTTACCAATTTTTTTGATCATATTTTTCTGTTCGTTGAAGGATTTAGCAGAAGATTTATTGATAGCAGAGAAGTCGAGTTTAGTCATAATAAGTCTTAATCAGATATATAATTTAATAATTTAATAATTCATATAATTCATATAATTAATGATTCAGGGCTAAGCTATTTGGGTTAAAGATCAAGGCGAAAGCGCGGAGCTTGGATTACCAAGAACTCCGTACATCCTGTACTCCGCCCTACGGGCCATCCTTCGGATGTTCAAATTTATTCCAGATAAATTTGTGAGTACTGTCAACGCATACAAATAGGTCAGGAACCTATTTGAATGGCTTTAGCCAGCCGCAACGCGGTGAAGTAGACGGATGCACTTCTTATATTTTCCCAAAGAGCGACGCCCTGAGTTATTAAAGGTTGACGAGACGTTTCGGCGCAATAAGGCCATCATCGTTCATCTGGCCCATGCCGATAAATGTGCGTGCTTCACCAACGGTGATACGTACTAAAGTATCATCGGGTGCGCCAAATACCTGAACGGGCTGACCATGTAACATGTAATCACCCATCTCATCACTGATATTCACTTCAGGATAATTCTTAACGGCAGTATCCATCTCTAATAATAATGGATCAAGCAATTCATAGGGGCTCATGTCCTGTGCTTTCGCTTGTTCAATTAAGGCATCAAGCTGCTCAATGGTCACCATACGTTCATAGGGGTAATCAGCAACTTGTGTACGGCGTAGCATAGAAACATGCGCGCCACAGCCAAGCAACTCCCCCAGATCATCGGTGATAGTACGAATATAAGTCCCTTTACTGACATGAATATCTAAATCAACTTCATCACCTTCAAAGCGCAATTGATTGATTTCATAGACTGTTATTGGACGAGCAGGACGGTCAATGGTGATCCCTTCGCGTGCATATTTATACAAAGGTTTACCTTCATGTTTCAATGCTGAATACATTGAAGGCACTTGCATAATATCACCTCGGAAAGTATCCAAAGCGGCATCAAGTTGATCCTGTGTAACCGAAACCGGTTTCTCACATACCACATCACCTTGCGAATCGCTGGTATCGGTACGCACACCTAACTTTGCAGTCACAATATAACGTTTATCAGAATCTAGCAGAAACTGAGAAAACTTAGTTGCTTCTCCAAGACAGATAGGCAACATACCCGTTGCAAGTGGATCAAGCGCACCAGTATGTCCCGCTTTATTGGCAAAAAAGATGCGTTTAACACGTTGCAAAGCATGGTTAGAGCTAATATCGGTTGGTTTATCTAATAAGACAACACCATTAATGCTACGACCTTTACCACGCCTTGCCATTATGCTTTTTCCTCATCATGTTGATCGTCTTCATCAACACGACCAGACTCTTCCATTTTTACTTTATCGTTTTTAACAGCCCCGCTTACTAACTCAGAGATACGTAAACCTTCTGTTAGTGTTTCGTCAAAGCAAAAACGTACTTCAGGCACAATACGTAAACGCATCGCTTTACCTAACAAGCGACGAATATAGCCCGACGCAGAGTTTAAGCCAGCAAGGGACTCTTCATTGGTTTGATCTCCAATGGTTAAAAACGTTACAAATACTTTTGCGTATGCCAGATCACGGGTGATATCAACACCTGAAATAGTGACCATGCCAATACGTGGATCTTTAACCTCTTGTTGCAATATACGCGCAAGTTCTTTTTGAACTTGTTGCGAAACGCGTGAGGTACGGCTGAAATCATTTGCCATTTTTTACTCCTAGATCAACTCATTGATCGTTATACAAACAACAATGGAGGCACACAGCCTCCATTGTTAAATTCAAGCTGATTTAAAATTAAAGAGTACGTTTAACTTCAATAGTTTCAAATACTTCGATTTGGTCACCAACGCGTACATCATTGTAGTTTTTAACGCCAACACCACATTCCATACCGTTACGTACTTCTTCTGCATCATCTTTAAAGCGACGTAGGGATTCAAGTACACCTTCGTAAATAACAATGTTATCACGTAGGACACGGATTGGGTTGTTACGTTTAATTTTACCTTCAATAACCATACAACCAGCAATTGCGCCAATTTTTGGTGATTTAAATACATCACGTACATCAGCAATACCGGTGATCTCTTGTTTAAACTCAGGAGAAAGTAATCCACCCATTGCGCTACGAACTTCATCGATTAGATCGTAGATGATGCTGTAGTAATGTAAATCAACCGCTTCGTTATCAATCAATTTACGCGCAGAAGCATCAGCACGAACGTTGAAACCAATCACGATTGCACCAGAAGCAGAGGCTAAAGAAGCATCCGTTTCTGTAATACCACCCACACCACGACCGATAATGTTAACTTTAACTTCATCTGTAGATAGTTTGTTCAATGAATCACAAATCGCTTCAAGTGAACCTTGTACATCCGCTTTAAGTACGATGTTAAGCTCAGAAACTTCACCCGCTTCCATGTTAGTAAACATGTTATCAAGTTTCGCTTTTTGTTGACGAGCTAGTTTAATATCACGGAATTTACCTTGACGGTAAAGCGCAACTTCACGTGCTTTCTTCTCATCTTTAACAACAGTCGCTTCATCACCTGCTTGTGGAACACCAGATAGACCTAGTACTTCTACAGGAATAGATGGGCCAGCAAGTTCAATTGGCTTACCGTTTTCATCACGCATTGCACGAACACGACCATACTCAAGACCACATAATACGATGTCGCCCTGTTTTAGCTCGCCTTGTTGTACAAGAATAGAAGCAACTGGACCACGGCCTTTATCTAGACGGGATTCGATCACAACACCAGAAGCAGGACCTTTTGCAACCGCCTCTAAATCAAGCATTTCTGATTGTAATAAAATGCTATCAAGTAGATCGTCAACACCTGTGCCCACTTTCGCAGAAACATGTACGAAGATGTTTTCGCCACCCCATTCTTCTGAGATAACGTCATGCTGAGAAAGCTCAGTTTTAACGCGATCTGGATCAGCAGCTTCTTTATCGATTTTGTTAACCGCAACGATTAAAGGAACACCAGCAGCTTTAGCATGCTGAATCGCTTCAATTGTTTGTGGCATAACACCATCATCAGCAGCCACAACCAGTACCACGATATCAGTTGCTTTAGCACCACGAGAACGCATAGATGTAAAGGCAGCATGCCCTGGAGTATCAAGGAATGAGATCATGCCTTTATCAGTATCTACATGGTAAGCACCGATATGCTGTGTAATACCACCCGCTTCACCGTCAGCAACTTTTGCACGACGAATGTAATCAAGTAATGATGTTTTACCGTGGTCAACGTGACCCATGATAGTAACAACAGGTGCACGTGATGTAGAAACACCACCCTGTTGAGCTTCAGCCATTACAGATTCTTCTAACTCATTTTCTTTAGTTAGAATTACTTTATGGCCCATCTCTTCAGCCACTAATGTTGCCGTTTCTTGGTCGATAACTTGGTTGATAGTCGCCATTGCGCCCATCTTCATCATCTCTTTAATCACTTCTGTCGCTTTTACTGCCATTTTATTAGCAAGTTCAGCAACAGTGATTGTTTCACCAATTTTCACATCACGCTCAACTTTTGCTGCAGGCTTTTCAAATGCTTGTTGTAATGCTGAAGGTGTTGCAACACGTGCTTTTTTACCACGACGACCGCGACGACCTTGTGGAGCTTGTGCTGGTGACTCTGCAGCTTTTTTCTTTTTCTTACGACGGCTTGGACCTTCCGCTTTAGAATCAGAAGCATCTTCCGCTTCTTGTGCCGCAGCAGATGACGTTACATGGTAATCTTGCTCTGCAGCGATACGTTTACGTTCAGCTTCTTCTTTCGCCCAACGCTCAGCATTCTCTTCAGCTAATTTCTTAGCGATGATTGCTTGCTCCGCTGCTTCTTTTTCAGCTTTAGCTGTCGCTTCTTGATCCGCTTTCTTAAGCAGAGCTGCAGCCTCTTTTTCAGCTTCGATTTGTTCAGCTGTTTTTTCAACTTTTGCAGTAGTTTGCTTCTCTTTATTAGCCGCAGCCGCTTTTTTTGCTTTTTCATCAGCTTCTTTCTTAGCAGCTAATTTTTCAGCTTGTAGCTTTTCAGCGGCAGCTTTCTGTGCATCAAGTTCAGCTTGACGTTTAGCCTGCTCAGCAGCTTCTTCAGCAGCTTTTGCTTCATTTTCAGCTTGTACTTCAGTATCAGTGCGTTTTACATAAGTACGTTTTTTACGTACTTCAACATTTACTGACTGACCTTTAACATTCAACGTTGTTTTAGTTTTACGTTGTAAGGTCATTTTTTTCTTTTGCTCGCCACCATGTTGCTTTTGCAGGTAAGTAGTTAGCGTTTCTTTTTCTTTTAACGTTACTTTGTCTGATGCACTTTTTGTAATACCTGCATCTGCAAATTGTTTAACCAACGTTTCAGCTGATTTATTTAGCTCTTTTGCGAGCTCATTTAATAATATATCTGACATATTTTTCTCCTATCTGTGCTTATTCAGCATCTTCGCTAAACCAACAGATGTTACGCGCAGCCATAATAAGCTCACCCGCTTTTTCTTCGTTTAATTCATCAATCTCAACAAGATCATCAACCGCTTGCTCTGCAAGATCTTCAAGTGTTATTACACCTTTACTCGCTAATACAAACGCAAGGTGAGCTTCTAGGCCTTCAAGTGCTAATAAATCATCAGCAGGCGTAGCACCTTCAAGACTCTCTTCAGCAGCTAGCGCTTTAGTTGCTAAAACATCTTTAGCTCGTGTACGTAACTCTTCAACCATCTCTTCATCAAGGCCTTCAATTTCAAGTAGCTCATTAACAGGTACATAAGCCACTTCTTCAAGTGAAGTGAAACCTTCTTCTACTAACACAGCAGCAAAATCTTCATCGATTTCAAGTGCTTCTGTGAATACAGTAATAACACTATCAGCTTCCGCTTGATGCTTCGCCTGTAGCTCTGCAACAGTCATTACATTTAATGTCCAACCTGTCAGCTCAGAAGCTAGGCGGATATTTTGACCGTTACGACCAATCGCTTGTGCAAGGTTATCTTCTTCAACTGCAATGTCCATGCTGTGTGTATCTTCATCAACAACAATAGAAGCAACTTCAGCTGGTGACATTGCATTAATTGCAAATTGTGCAGGGTTCTCATCCCAAAGGATAATATCAACACGTTCGCCACCCAATTCACTTGAGATTGCTTGCACACGTGCGCCACGCATACCAACACAAGCACCAATTGGGTCAATGCGTTGATCATTTGATTTAACGGCAATTTTTGCACGAGATCCAGGATCACGCGCTGCGCCGACAAGGTCAATCATCTCTTCTGCAATTTCAGGCACTTCCAAACGGAAAAGTTCAATTAGCATTTGTGGTTGTGTACGAGTCATAAACAGTTGTGCACCACGTGCTTCGGGGCGAACATCAAATAGCAGACCACGTAAGCGGTCACCTGGACGGAAGTTTTCACGCGGTAGCATCTCATCACGGAAGATAACTGCTTCTGCATTACCACCTAGATCTAATAAGATGTTTTCACGGTTCATGCGTTTTACCACGCCCGTGATTAACTCACCTTGCTGCTCTGCATATTGCTCTACAACTTGAGCGCGTTCAGCTTCACGTACTTTCTGTACGATTACTTGTTTTGCCGTTTGTGTGGTAATACGATCAAACTTCACAGACTCAATCTGATCTTCGATGAACTCACCAATTTGAATCTCTGCATTATCAAATTCAGCGGCTTCAAAGGTCATCTCTGAACATGGGTTTTCCATTTCAGCATCAGGTGCAAGCACTAACCAACGACGAAATGTTTCAAAATCACCTGTTTCACGGTCAATGGCAACACGTACTTCAATCTCTTGCTCATATTTTTTCTTTGTTGCAATCGCTAATGCGCTCTCTAGTGCTTCAAAAATTGCTTCACGTGGAAGTCCTTTTTCATTAGATACCGCTTCTACGACTAATAAAATCTCTTTATTATTCATCTTTCATCGCCTTAATTAATCAAATTTTGGAACAATATTCGCTTTCTGGATATTACTTAATGCGAAGCGCTCAAGTGTACCATCAACGTTAATACAAATTATTTCACCTTCAACACTATCGATAATGCCTTTCCATTTACGACGGTTTTGAATTGGCATGCGTAGTTGCACTTTAACTTCTTCGCCCACAAAGGTAGCGTAGTGTTGCGCGCTAAATAAAGGACGCTCTAAACCCGGTGATGAAACCTCTAACGTATATTCATTAGTAATAGGATCTTCTACGTCCATTAATGCGCTGATTTGACGACTTACTGCAGCACAATCATCTACCAGAATGCCTGCCTCTTGGTCAATATACACTCTGAGTGTTGAGTGGTTGCCTGCTCGGATATATTCAATACCCACTAATTCATAACCCAGATCTTCAACGCTTGGCGTAAACATCTCAGTTAATCGTTGTTCTAAACTTGCCAAATTTATCCCCTTTTACACCTAATATATTTAGGTTCAGAAACAAAAAAAGGGCATATAGCCCTAATTTATTTTAACCGTTTGAACTTTTTCAAACGGTTAAATAACAAAAAAGCCCCAATAAATTGGAGCTTCATTCAGTTGCTTGCCCAAAACAAGCGAGACCAACAATCTGGTCTGAATGGCCAAACTGAATAAATTAACTTTTATCAGTTCGCTTTAATGGTTCGAATTATAAACAGATTTTCTTTGCTAAGCAATGCTTATTAGCAAACGAAATAAATAGCCAATCTATTTTACTGGTAAAAAAAACTTACCTTTTCGTTTTATTTTTTGCAAAAGGAACAACCATTTACGCTAAATTTCACCTTGGGTTAAGTCACTTTTCCTGCACAAAATTTAGATCACAGACTTATACCAATTCTACTAATATAGTGTTCAAGTTTTACGTAGGAAAAAGGAGGTAGCACAAGGCGAAAAATTACAGTAAATAGTTGTTCTATTTGCAAAACTTTTAACGCAGAGATAGCTTCTTTTAGCCAGTAAAAATGATCAGTTATTTAATGGATTTGGTATTAATTCTATTGGTATTTTTTTCTCTACATTTTTGATGATAAGGCCTTAATTCAACTCCCCCCCGATCCATATAAGTATCAAGCATGGCAATCTTTAGGTTAAGGCTATTTAACCTTAACCTAAAAAAGCAACGTAAACGGCATTTAAGAAAGGAGACAATATGAAGAGAAATCGTTCGGACATAAAAAAACCAAAGTAACTATGTTACTTTGGTTTTAAAATTGGTGCGGATGGAGAGACTTGAACTCTCACGGCCTAAGCCACAGCCCCCTCAAGGCTGCGTGTCTACCAATTCCACCACATCCGCATTTTTTAATTGTTATTCTGGAATCTGTGTTGAGGTATCTACTTCTACAGGTACATCTACCGTCTCTTCAATAGTCAAATCTGAAAACACTTCATCTTCTGAGACTTTATTAGTAGATAGGTTACCAAGAACAAGGCTTAGCACAAAAAATCCAATAGCTAAAATAGCAGTTGTACGCGTCATGAAGTTACCCGCACCACTTGCACCAAATACTGTATTTGATGCACCAGAGCCAAATGAAGCGCCCATACCTGCACCTTTACCCTGTTGAATTAATACAAAACCAACAAGAATAATTGAAACAATTAAATAAACAACCAACAGTATTTCATACATAAAAATATACCTAATATTCCTTAGAAACTTACCCACTCTATTAGTAGAGCGGGCGAATAATACTGAAAACAAGGCTAAACCACAAGACAATAAGTAGACAAATTTAATGTTTTGTAACTTAAATTGTTTATTCGGTTGTTTTTTATTCGATATCAGTCAAATAACAAATTAAAAGCACTTATTTCAGTGCTTAGTAATATACAAATAAATAGGTTCAGATTTATTAAAGCGTTAACTTATGCCTTAACTTGATCGGCAATTCGCTGCGCATAACCTTGTACCACATCATCACTATCATCTGCTTCAACCATGATACGAAATACCGGCTCTGTACCCGATTTACGAAGTAATACACGCCCTTTTCCTTCTAATAATGCTTCTATCGCTTTTAACTCAGCGAGCACATCTTCATCTTGAAGTGGGTCAATTTCATTATTAAAACGTACACTTAACAATATTTGCGGATACTTTTTCATCCCTTGGCGTAATTCATGCAAATTCATACGGCTACCACGCATAGCACTCATTACTTGTAATCCTGAGACAATACCGTCCCCTGTCGGTAACAGATCAGAACAGATAACATGACCCGAATTTTCAGAACCAATGCACCAATTATTTTTATTCATCAGTTCCATAACATGACGATCGCCAACGTCACTACGATCAAAAGGAATGCCAAGGGTTTTTAACGCTTGCTCTAAGCCAAGGTTAGACATTTTAGTGCCGACGGCACCACCTCGAAGATCACCAGTACGTAAGCGATTACGGGCAATAATATACAGTAACTCATCACCATCGAGGATATAACCGGTATGATCAACCATCATCACACGATCACCATCACCGTCGAATGCAATACCAAAATCAGCTTGTTCAGCAACAACACGCTCAGAAAGAGCCTGCATGCTCGTTGCACCACAGTTCAAGTTAATGTTCACACCATTAGGCTCAACACCCATTGCGATAACTTGTGCCCCTAACTCACTGATCACCATCGGAGCAATGTGATAAGTTGCCCCATTAGCACAATCAACGACGATTTTAAGCCCACTTAAATCATACTTAGATGGAAAGGTACTTTTACAAAACTCAATATATCGACCCGCAGCATCGTTGATGCGGTAAGCCTTACCTAGCTCACTTGAGTCAACACATTTAAGCGGTTTATCTATTTCAGCCTCTATTTCAAGCTCCACCTGTTCCGATAATTTAACCCCTTCATCGGAGAAAAACTTTATTCCATTATCATAAAAAGGATTATGTGATGCACTTATCACGATGCCAGCAGTAGCTCGGAAGGTACGAGTCAGGTAAGCAACAGCAGGAGTAGGCATAGGCCCCATTAGCACAGGTCGTAAACCGGCAGCTGTTAACCCGGCTTGAAGTGCAGCTTCTAACATATAACCTGAAATACGCGGATCTTTACCAATTAAAACTTTTTTAGAGCCTGATTTGGCTAATACACGCCCGGCAGCCCAACCTAATTTTAATGCAAACTCAGGTGTAATTAAGGACTCACCTACTTTGCCACGAATACCATCAGTACCAAAATATTTTTTTTTCATCGGTTATCTTCTTTTTAATGGGTTATACATTGCTATAAACTACACATCTTAATAGACCTAGATTATAGAATATGGGAATTTACTTCCTGTAACACTTTGATGATATCAACTGTTTCAGCAACATCATGCACTCGAATGATTTGCGATCCCTGCTGTATTGCGATTAATGCGCCCGCCAAGCTTCCTGCCAGACGCTCATTTATATCACGATTTAATAAATGACCAAACATCGATTTACGTGAAACGCCGGTTAATATAGGGTAGCCTAATGTAACAAATTGTTTCGTTGCAGCTAACAGTTCGAAGTTATGCTGTAACTGCTTGCCAAAACCAAAACCAAGGTCGAGAATAATATTCTCTTTTTTAACGCCAGCTGTTTGACAAACCTGTGCACGTTGTAATAAAAACGCTTCAACTTCAGTCACCACGTTTTCATAATTAGGCGCTGTTTGCATTGAACGGGGCGCCCCCTGCATGTGCATCAAACAGATAGGCACTTGGGCATCAACAGCTACTTTTAATGCTCCCTCTTCCTGTAACGCACGTACATCATTAATAAGGTGTGCACCTGCGTTAACCGCTTCGCGCATTACAGTAGCTTTACTGCTATCGATAGAGATCCAGCAATCTATGTTTTGTGACATTTTTTCAATCACAGGCACAACACGATCTAACTCTTCTTGTAGCGCCACATCGGCAGCCCCCGGACGAGTGGACTCACCACCAATATCAATAATAGTCGCCCCTTGCTCAACCATGGTCGATGCTTGTTTTAGAGCGCTATCAATATTACAAAAATGTCCACCATCAGAAAAAGAATCTGGGGTGACATTTAATATCCCCATCACCTTGGGTGAGCTTAGGTCTAATTTTCTTTTACCGCTATGCAATTGCATCTTTACTCTGCCTTTTTAGTTAAAAAAAAACCTAAGCAAGCTTAGGTTTTTTTCTTGGAAACAGTATAAAACTACTCTTTATCTGTTTTGTCTACATCAATTTCTTCCGCTGCATTAGACTCTTTTTCTTCTGCAACAGCTTCATCTTCAGCTTTAGGTGTTTCAGGCTTATCTTCAGTCCAATCAGATGGTGGTCGCACTTCAACACGTGCCATTAAGTCATCTACTTGGTCAGTATCGATAGTCTCATATTTCATCAGTGCATCTTTCATTGCATGTAAAATATCGATGTTATCGGTTAACAGTTGATATGCACGCTGATAGTTATTTTCAATAAAACCACGTACTTCATCATCAATCAGTTTACCCGTTTCATGAGATACTGTATTTGAACGCAGAGAATTAGGTTCAGCCGTTAGCAATATAGGCCCTAATTTCTCTGAGAAGCCCCACTCCGTAACCATAGCGCGTGCAATCGCAGATGCTTGTTTGATATCTTGCGATGCCCCGGTTGACACTTTGTCTTTACCGTAAATCAACTCTTCAGCAATACGGCCACCATAGGCAACTGAAATACTACTTTCAAGCTCTTGGCGATTTTGGCTAATTTGATCACCTTCAGGTAAAAATTGCGTCACGCCAAGTGCACGACCACGAGGAATAATTGTCACCTTATGAATTGGGTGATGTTGCGGAACTAATTTAGCAACAATCGCATGCCCTGCTTCATGGTAAGCGGTAGACTCTTTATCCTCCTCACGCATCACTAGGCTACGACGTTCAGAGCCCATTAGAATTTTATCGCGCGCTTGCTCGAAATCTTCTTTGGTGATGGTGCGTTTGTTTGAACGAGCGGCAAATAGCGCAGCTTCATTAGCTAAATTCGCTAAATCAGCACCCGAGAAACCAGGTGTACCACGTGCTAAAATTTTAGCTTTTACATCATCAGCTAACGGTAGTTTACGCATGTGTACGTTAAGAATTTGCTCACGTCCACGTACATCTGGTAAACCAACAACAACTTGTCGGTCAAAACGTCCAGGACGTAATAAAGCAGCATCCAGTACATCGGGTCTGTTTGTCGCAGCGACAACGATGATACCTTCGTTACCTTCAAAGCCATCCATCTCAACAAGCATTTGGTTTAATGTTTGTTCACGCTCATCATTACCACCACCAACACCACTGCCACGTTGGCGACCTACCGCATCTATTTCATCGATAAAAATAATACAAGGCGCTGATTTTTTAGCTTGCTCAAACATATCACGCACACGTGATGCACCAACACCAACAAACATCTCAACAAAGTCAGAACCAGAAATTGCAAAGAAAGGTACTTTAGCTTCACCGGCAATCGCTTTAGCAAGTAATGTTTTACCTGTACCAGGGGGGCCTACTAGTAAAACACCAGTTGGTATACGTCCGCCTAATTTTTGGAACTTAGTCGCATCTTTAAGGTAATCAACTAACTCTTTCACATCTTCTTTTGCTTCATCACAACCAGCAACATCTGCAAATGTGGTTTTAATTTGGTCTTCGCCCATCAGTTTGGCTTTACTCTTACCAAATGACATCGCCCCACCTTTACCACCACCTTGCATATTTCGCATGAAGAAGATCCATACACCAATTAGCAGTAACATTGGGAACCATGATACAAAAATCGACGCTAAGAAACTGGTTTCTTCAGGTGCAGTACCTTCTACCTTCACATTATTTTTGATCAGGTAATTCATTAGATCTAAATCAGGAGCTGGGATATAAGTAACAAATTCACTTTGATTACTTTTAACGCCTTTAATCACCTGTCCATCGATCTGAACTTGTTGAATTTGCCCTTGGCTAACCTCTTTATTAAAGGTTGTGTAGTCCATTGCGCCTTGTTTATTGGCATCGGTACCAAACCCTTGGAATAGGGACATTAATACCACTGCGATAACCAACCACAATATTAGGTTTTTTGCCATATCGTTCAAGATGTAAACCTCATGTTAAAAAATAAAAATTCAATGGTTAGACTACTACAGATTAAAAGTAGCTGCCACTAGATACTTGCCATAAAATGACTGACTGTTGTTATATTTTGTCGTTAATGAATATTCGCAAGTTAAAGCGATACTTCGTTTAAGGTATTAAGCATAGTGCAATTGTTGCAACAGTTGCTACAAGCAATTGATATTAATGCTAATGAGCTACCCTTTGAAACCTGTTGCAACTAAGTAAACTTCACGAGATCGTGCACGAGATGATTCTGGCTTGCGTGTTTTTACCACTTTAAACATGTTTTTCACTTCTTGCATGTATTTATCAAAATCAGCCCCCATGAAAACTTTAACCACAAAACTTCCATCTTTGACTAATACTTCTCTACACATATCGAGTGCAAGCTCAACAAGGTACATCGACTTGGGTTGATCCATGGCAGCATTACCACTCATGTTCGGTGCCATATCAGACATCACAACGTCAACTTTGTTTTCACCAATACGTTTTAGTAAAGCGTTTAGCACAGCCTCTTCGCGGAAGTCGCCTTGCAAGAAATCAACACCGGCAATTGAATCCATTGCAAGAATGTCACAGGCGATGACTTTACCATTTAGACCAACAGTGTCCACACACCACTGTGACCAACTACCTGGAGCGGCCCCTAAATCTACTACCGTCATGCCCGATTTTATTAGCTTGTCTTTTTTATTTATCTCTTCAAGTTTGAAGACGGCACGTGAGCGTAAGCCCAGTCGATTTGCTTCTTTTACATAGAAATCATTAACATGCTCTTGCATCCAGCGTTTAGAACTACCCGAGTTAGCTTTTTTCAAAACACCCGGTTTTGATTCGCCAGCGTTAACTTTTTTGCCCATGGATTTATCCCTGCACGTTATAAATAGTAAAAGATATTATTTAAGGGTAGAATGCCTTGTTTTCAACCCTTAAATGAAAGAATTTGTATGAATTTATCAAATAAACAAAAGAAACACTTAAAAGGTTTAGCGCATCCACTAAAACCTGTTGTGCTACTTGGCCAAAATGGCCTGACTGAAGGTGTACTTGCTGAGATTGAGAATGCGCTTAATTTCCACGAGTTAATCAAAGTAAAAGTGGCAACAGATGATCGTGAAATGAAGCAGTTGATCATTGATGCAATTGTTCGTGAAACTGAAGCGGTCAATGTAGCAAAAATAGGCCATATTGTCGTGCTATACCGCCAAAGTGAAGAGAAAAAGATCGATTTACCACGTAAATAATCTCTCTCTTCACCATTAAAAAAGCCCAGATAATCTGGGCTTTTTTATGCGCGAAACTAAAGTGTATTACGCTGAATATTGTACATTGATGATTTCATAATCAATCGCACCACCGGGGGTTTGAATAGTGATTTCATCATCTAACATCTTGCCAATTAAACCACGAGCAATCGGCGAGCTAACAGAGATAAGGTTTAATTTAATATTTGCCTCATCATCTCCGACAATTTTATAGGTCACTTCTTCATCAGTTTCAACATTGACAATCGTTACTGTCGCCCCAAAAATAACTTTACCGTTATTAGCTATTTTACTCACGTCAATAATTTGTGCATTTGAAAGCTTAGCTTCGATATCTTGAATGCGACCTTCACAGAAGCCCTGTTGTTCACGTGCTGCATGATATTCTGCATTTTCTTTAAGATCACCATGTTCACGCGCTTCTGCGATAGCAGCAACAATTTCTGGGCGGGTCACATTTTTAAGTTTCTCAAGTTCACTGCGTAAAGAGGCAGCGCCTGTTGCGGTCATTGGGTATTGCACCATGGAAAATCACCTTAAATTTTAAACTATTTGAAAAAGGCGCTTACTTTACGCCTATTTTATATATTAGTCATCGGATAACGGAAAAATATTATGTACGTTTGTGTAAAGTTGCGTGGCAAGCTGTGCTTTGGGCTCACTTCTTAACAAACATAATTCATTAAAAATGCTAATAATATTTAGTGGATTATTTATTGCACTTTGTTGCTGATAAATTGGCATATCAGGTGCATCGGTCTCTAAGATCAGCGCATCGAGGGGTAATTGTGTGACCGTTTGTCTAACTTGTTTTGCCTGCGGATGAGTGATCACGCCACCGACACCCAATTTAAAACCTAACGCGATAAATGCATCAGCAACTTCCAGGCTACCAGAAAAAGCATGATAAACACCACCTTGAGTAAAGTTATGCTTTTTCAATAGTGCTAATACTCGCCCCTGACGCTTCACACAATGTAGAATGATCGGTAAACCAAGCCGCTCGGCAATTAATAATTGTGCGACAAAAACCGCTTCCTGTTGTTGGGTTGTCGCAGAAGCAAATTTATCTAGACCAATTTCTCCCAAGGCGATGCATTTATTATCGCCACTACTTAATTTTTTACTGAGTAAAGTTAAATCATTCGCCCCTAAATCACTTAAAAAATGAGGGTGGATACCGAGGCTATAATAAATTGAAGCGTGTTGTTGTGCCAATATTTCAATCCGCTCCCAATGGCTTACTTGCGTAGCTGGAATAATTACCTTCTTAATCTTTTTCTGCTCTAGCGCTGCTATTAATGAGGTGAAGTCTTCGCTAAAGCAAGGAAAGTCAAGGTGGCAGTGGCTATCTACAAACATACTATTCCTTTCATTTAACGTGATGATTTTATATTTATTAACATGGCAACAAAGATGAGTGCTGTCCCTAAAATAGAAACCGCCCCAAAGGGCTCTTGATAAAATGCAAAACCAAGCAATGCAATTAACGGTAGACGCATAAAATCTAACGTAACAACAGTGGTCACAGTGGTGGTTAGCATTGCCTTCGTCATACAAAAATGTGCAGTTAATGCCGTAATTGCGACAATAAATATCCATCCCCACTCAACCATACTTGGCACTGTCCAATAAGGTATCATCAGTACAGCACCAATCGGAAGTTGGATTAAGCACATGTAAAAAAGAATCGTCAGTGTATTATTATGCTTAGATAACACCTTAGTTCCTGTATGTGCGCAACTATAACAAAATGCAGCCAGAAGAACGATCAATGTAGCGCTCTCAAAATGATCGCTAGCGGGTTTAACAATGAACAATACACCAGCAAAGGCAATCACAATTGCTATCATTTTTGAAGCACTTAGGTGATCTTTTAACACGACGCTTGCAATGATTGCAGTCCAAAAAGGCACGGTAAATTCAATCGCAAATACCTGTGATAAAGGCAACAAACCTAACCCTACAAACCAGCCATATTGCCCTAAGAAATGAAAACTATTACGTAGTAGGTGTGTTTTTATCTGTGAGGTTTTAAAGTATTGGGCTTTGTTTAACGACAGAATGATAAGGCTAATCACGAAAAGTCCAAGCAAACTTCTCACAAAAAGCACTTGAAAGGTATTGATCGTACCACTCAACTCTCGCCCGGCAATGGCCATTAAGGCAAACGAACATATAGTGCCAGTCATCCATAATAGAGCTTGTTGCATTCTATTGTCCGTTCCTTTTAAAGTTTTTATAACAATGACTCAATGACAATAAAAAAGCCTAACAAATGTTAGGCTTTTGCGAAGAACAATTGAAGAACAATTAATGCTCTCGTGTTTTACGAAAGTTGATCGCAGGATAACGCTCAATGGCAAGGTTTAAGTTAACCATGGTTGGCGCCACATAGGTGAGATTATTACTACCATCTAACGCTAAGTTATCGTACGCTTTTTTCTCAAACTCAGCCATTTTTTGTGCGTCTTCACTGTCAACCCACAGCGCAGTTGCTACGCTAATGCCTTCGTAAATAGCTTCCACTTTATATTCTGACTTAAGGCGTTGAACAACCACTTCAAACTGCAGTACCCCAACAGCACCAACAATTAAATCGTTGCTACGTAGTGGACGGAAAACCTGAACGGCCCCCTCTTCTGAAAGCTGCATTAACCCTTTTAACAACTGTTTCTGCTTCAGTGGATCTTTTAAACGAATACGACGAAACATCTCAGGTGCGAAGTTTGGAATACCAGTGAATTTTAATGGTTCGTTCAAGGTAAAGGCATCACCAATCTGTATTGTGCCGTGATTATGTAAACCAATAATATCGCCTGGGTAAGCCTCTTCTGCCGCTTCACGATCGCCAGCCATAAAGGTAACCGCATCAGAAATACTAACTTTTTTACCGGTACGTACATGTAACATTTTCATGCCTTTTTCATACTTGCCTGAACAAACACGCATAAAGGCGATACGGTCACGATGCTTAGGATCCATATTTGCTTGGATTTTAAAGATAAATCCAGAAAACTCTTCTTCGGTAGGTTCAACGGTACGCTCTTTAGCAATACGCGCTAACGGTTTTGGCGCCCACTCTGTTAAACCATCAAGCACATGATCAACACCAAAGTTACCAAGTGCAGTACCAAAGTATACAGGCGTTAATTCACCCGCTAAGAACATCTCTAAATCAAACTCATTCGACGCGCCTAAAACAAGTTCCATCTCTTCACGTAGATCATCGGCATAAAGTGGTAAAACTTCATCTAATTCAGGGTTATCTAAGCCTTTAATAATTCGACTATCTTGAATCGTATGACCTTGACCCGTTGAGTATAAAATCACCTCATCACGTAAAATATGGTAAACACCTTTAAACTCTTTACCCATACCGATTGGCCAAGTAATTGGTGCACAGGCGATATTAAGAATATCTTCAACTTCATCCATCAGCTCGATAGGATCACGAATATCACGGTCACATTTATTCATAAAAGTGATGATTGGCGTATCACGTAAACGTGTAACTTCCATCAATTTAATAGTTCGTTGCTCTACACCTTTTGCAGAGTCAATCACCATTAAACAAGAGTCGACCGCTGTTAGCGTACGGTAAGTATCTTCAGAGAAATCTTCATGTCCAGGTGTATCGAGTAGGTTCACAATCGAATTATTATAAGGAAACTGCATCACAGAAGTAGTGATTGAGATACCACGATCTTTCTCCATCTCCATCCAATCTGATTTAGCATGTTGGCCGGATTTTTTACCTTTCACGGTGCCCGCTTTTTGTAATGCATTTCCGAATAGTAATACTTTCTCGGTGATAGTAGTTTTACCAGCATCAGGGTGAGAGATAATTGCGAATGTGCGTCTACAGTTGACGGCTTCTAGGAACTTAGCGTCTGCCATTTTATGATTTTCCAAATAGATAAAGTCTGCTTTAAAAAGCGAGGGCATATTATAGCAGAAATATATGCTAATATAAGCAACTGAAAATGGTTTAATCAAAAATGGTGTGTTATGAAATTATTAGTGCGTAATCTGGCCGTCGCTACGACCGAAGAAAAGTTAATTAGTTTATTTAGTGAATACGGCAAGGTACAGTCATGCAATTTAGTAAAGGACAGTAAAACAGGTAAATCAAAAGGCTTTGGTTTTATTGAAATGCCTAAACCGGGCGAAGCCAAGGCAGCGATGAAGAATTTAAATGGTTTCAAGCTGGCTGGTAATCTTATCCGTGTGAAGAAAGCAGAATCAAAGGCGCCACAAGCAACACAAGAAAGCGAACAAAAACCAGCATCAGTTCAGTTCAAACAAGCACCTAAAAAACAAACAGTTGAAGCGCTTATTGTAAAAGATATAACGCCAAGCGAAGAAAAAACTGTCAACCCAGAAGATATTTGGGGTGATGTTAAACAACCTGAAGACTAATTATGAATTAGCCTTCATCCATAGCCACTACTTTTCTTGCGTGGCTATATTATTAATCATCCTCCGCGATAAATCATCAATGCGACTTAAACATATCTGCTTTAAACTTTCTTCATCAATCGCAGACAGTATTGCTTCACTCTCACTCCATGTTGCATAAACTATACCGACACGTTCACTATCAAGTGCTAAAAGAGGGAGTTGTGTATCGTTAAGCATCTTTTGATAAAACTTAAACATTGTCTGGTCGTCTATCTTTGTGGCTATATTACTGCACAAGTTATAATTTCCAAGCGCCCGCCCCCACTCGTCCAAGTCACTTTCATTTGCCCATGTAACTGATTGAAATAGTAACAACATAGGCAGAATAAATAATTTCATATATCCTCAAACCAAAAAAGAGACAAGCATTCTCTTTAATAAAGTAACATTCAATTTAAGCTAAGGCTTGTTCAAAATCTGCAATCAAATCAACAGTATTTTCGATGCCGATTGAACAGCGGATCATATTTTCACTAATGCCCATCTCTTGGCGTAATGCTAGCCCCATCTCAAAGTAGATAGTTGGTGCAACCGGTAGCGCTAAAGTACGATTATCGCCAAGGTGCGTTGCACTGATAACTAGGTTTAATTTATTCAACAGCTCACAACAATCAAAGCCTTCAACTAAGTCAAAACTCAGCAATGCACCAAAGCCAGAAAATAACTGCTTTGCGCGTTCATGTTGCGGGTGATCTGCTAGGCCTGGGTAATACACTTTTTCAACTTTAGGGTGAGCTTGCAAAAATTCAGCAAGTGCCATCGCATTTTGACCTTGACGGTCCATGCGCAATTCCATTGTTTCACTTCCGACAGAAATAAGGTGCGCACCTTGTGAGCTTAAACAAGCTCCCATATCACGAAGCCCTTTTTTCTTAATCTGACTAATTCCCCACAGTTTACTATCACCTTTGCGATAACCTTCATATATGTTTGGGTAGTTCTCCCAGTTAAATAAACCGGTATCAGTAACAGAGCCCCCCATCGCATTACCGTGACCAGCAACATATTTAGAAAGCGATGTAGTTATCAAACTCGCATTAACGCTATTCGCATCAAATAGGTAACTTGAAGTGATTGTATTATCAATCACATAAACTAAGCCCTGTTCGCGACAAAAATCACCTATTTCAGCTAATGCACTGACTTGAGTCACTGGGTTTGCAATGGTCTCTACAAATACCATTTTTGTATTGGCCTGTTTTGCATTAACAACATCATCGATATGAGTTGCATCAACTAATGTAACTTCAATGCCATAACCACTTAATGTAGATAATAAACTAGTGGTATTACCAAACAGAAATCGACTACAAATTAAGTGATCTCCCTCTTTCAATAGTGTCAAAAAGGTATTAACAATCGCAGCCATCCCCGATGAAAAAACCGCACTGGCAACCCCACCATCAATCAACTGAATTTTTTTACAAAGTGCATCTAGAGTAGGTGTAGAAGAGCGAGCATAAGCATGACCAGGTTGACCTTGGAACACATCGATTAAACCCTGTACGTCTTTAAAACCGTAGGGAACTGAATTATGAATCGGAGCATGTACAGCGCCAGCTTCTAAGTTAAGTGAATGGTCTGCATGAACTATTTTTGTAGTGAAACCTTGCTCTGACATCTAAATTCCTTTGCTGTTTTTAAAAAGCGTTAGCTAAAATCGATTATTCTTTTAGATTTGTTATATTATCAACTCTTAATTTGATTGCCATTATACAGAAATAAGGGACTAAGTTGAAATCGAATCTATACAGTATGTTCATATTTCTTGTAGGCTTACTTGCTACCTACTTCATCACTAAAAATTTTCAACAGGTTGAAAATACAAACCAAAAGTATGAAATAATTAGCCAAAGCCAAGCAATAGCTCATACCGTTCAGCAGCAAATAAAGTTTCATTCTCAAAGCCTATCTGGTATTGCACAACGTTGGCACTCAATTGATGAGATCAATGCATATTGGTTACAGGATATTGAACAGCTTAGCGGACAACTTCCCTATCTCACCGGTTTCAATATATACTTAATAGCTCCTCAACCGACACTAAATATTGGGCATCAATTTCAACGCTTTTATGAGAGTAAAAACGATCTAGCCCAACAAGCGAGTCAATTACAAAAGTTAAATACAAAGCTTAGCCCCACAGATCGAAGTATCGTATTTTTTAGCGCCCACAAAGTATTACCCAATGAAGAGGTGATTAGTTATCTACATGCGCCAATTTTTAATGATAAAGGACTAATCGGTTACCTCGAAGCGACATTAAACTTAACGCAGTTGTTTGATCATCAGGTCAGTACTTATCAAATCACGCACCCTTTCTCTCTCTCTGAATCAGGTAGAACAATCTACAGCGCATTACCTGAGAGAGTCTTAATTAACAAAGTACAGCAGCAATTCACTGTACCGGTGCTTGGCTTTGACTGGAAGTTGATGGTATGGCCTTTACATGAGCATCACTTTTATCAGTATGCGACTTTTATTGGACTTTTACTCTCAATTCTTTTTTCGCAATTATTTTATGTTGTACGCAGAAATAAAGAGATAAAACGTAAACTTTATTTACAAACGTCACATTTAAAAGCAATTAATAAAGATTTTACCGCCAGTAAATCGAAACTCATTCAGTCGAATAAGTTATCTTCATTAGGTGAGATTGCAACAGGTATTGCACATGAGATTAATCAGCCATTACAAGTTATCTGTATTCATTCAGACATGTGTCAAGAGAACATACAAAAGCAAAACTACTCATTAGTTGAGAAAAACTTTCGCTCTATCATTACGCAGGTTGAACGTATTGAAAAAATAGTTAAGCAAGTCGGCAGTTTTGGGCGAGATAGTGAACAAGATAATTATAATGTAGAAACTCCTGCCTCTATATTTGAGAGTGTCATTAATATTATTATCAATCAATATAATCAGGAAGATGTTGAATTGCGTCAGGTTTTACCACCTTCTCTACCCTCTATTGTTTGTAATAGGACGCAAATTGAGCAAGTCCTGGTGAACTTATTAATTAACGCTAAAGATGCTGTTGAAGAAAGCGATGAGAAAGTAGTATTTATCAAAGCACATGATAAGCAAGGCAAACTATACATTGAAGTATCCGATACGGGCAGTGGCATAGAGCCAAGTAAATTAGATGATATTTTCACCCCCTTTTACACAACCAAAGCGCTAGGTAAAGGGACTGGTTTGGGGCTATCAATCAGTTACTCCATTATTCACCAGCACAAAGGTGAGTTTCATGTTTCTAGCGAGATGGGTAAAGGAAGTACTTTTACAGTGATATTACCGCTAAATTAAGCTGTTAGCTGTTAGCTGTTAGCTGTTAGCT